>CAZZIG010000054.1:0-12524 GCA_964653975.1 uncultured Acidimicrobiaceae bacterium | reverse complement strand
TGGCGATGACCGTTCCAGGCGAAGCTTGCCACGGTGGCCCCTGTGGGGATTCCAAGGGTGTCCAGTGCCGAGGCGAGACGCAGCGACCGTTCGCCGATCTCGGTCCAGGTCCGGCGGTCCGTCCCCGCCGGCTCGACCGACGTCACCGTCATCTCGGACCCGATCGACATTGCCCTACGCAGAATGAGCGGGACGGAGAGGGCCACGTCCTGCATGAGACCTCTCACGGATGACCTCCTACGTCGGCGATAGGTCGCAATATATCAGGTATCTTGATATCGTCTGCCCCTGATTTCGGAGAGAATCTTGGCACCACCACTTGAAGACCGGGCTGCAATCGATGTCCACGTCCACATCGAGGTCGGCCCTGATGGCGACGACCATCTCTCCCAGGACCTGAGAGACGCTGCCAGTCGGTACTTCAGGGGAGATGCCTTCCTGCCTTCGATCGACCAGGTCGCCGACTATTACCGGCAGCGCTCGATGATGGCGGTGGTTTTTGGTGTGGACTCTGCGTTGACGACGGGTCAGCCCAGGATTCCGAACAGTTTCGTGGTCGAGGGCGCTCGACGACATCCTGACGTGTTGGTCCCCTTCGCCAGTATCGACCCGCGTCGGGGCGTCGATGGGGTGCGTGAAGCCGAAGAGTTGCTCGAGGCCGGTGAGGTCAGGGGTTTCAAGTTCCATCCCAACATCCAACAGTTCGACCCCAACGACACCATCGCCTACCCGCTCTATGAGCTGATCGAGTCGCACCGGTCGATCGCCCTCTTCCACACCGGCCACAGCGGAATCGGGGCCGGTCTCCCCGGTGGAGGCGGCATCCGGTTGAAACACGGCAACCCGATGCTCGTCGACGACGTCGCTGTCGACTTCCCGGCCATGACGATCATCATGGCGCACCCCTCTTTCCCCTGGCAGGACGAGGCGCTGTCGGTGGCGCTCCACAAACCCCAGGTGCACATCGATCTCTCGGGGTGGACCCCGAAACGTTTCCCGCCCCAGCTGGTCTCCTACATGAAGGGCCCGCTGAAAGCGCAAATGCTCTTCGGCTCGGATTACCCGCTGATCTCCCCGGATCGCTGGATCGACGACTTCCGGAACCTGGGCCTGGACGAGGAGGTGGAGACAATGATCCTCATGGACAACGCCGCTGCCTTGCTCGGGCGGGATCTAGGTTCTTCGACGTCATGAGTCACGAGCGCGTCGGCAAAGGGCCCCGCACCAGCTATCTGGTGGCCCGTCTCGATCGACTGGTCCGCTCCCAGCTCAGCGATGTCCTCGAGCTCTTCGACCTCTCCGTGCCCCAGTACACCCTCCTCAGCGTGCTCGAGCACCGGCCGGGCCTCTCCAACGCCCAGCTGGCCCGACGCTCCTACATCACCGCCCAGGCGATGCATCAGGTGGTGAACGGGCTCGAGGAGCGTGGGTTGATCGCCCGGCGGGTGTCCCCCGACCACGGGCGGATCCAGCTCACCGAGCTGACCGACGAGGGGGTGGCGATGCTCAAGGCTTGTGACGAGGAAGTCACCCGCCTCGAGGAGCGCATCTTCGGTGGACTGGGGGAGAAGGGTGAGGAGCGGCTCCGTGAGCTCCTCCAGTCGGCGATCGACTTCGACTCCGTGGGGGATTGAACGTCGACGAGACGTCGAAGGGTCATCGTGGTTGCTCCGCCGAGGGACGCAACGGCCGGGCCCACCAGAAATCGTCGTCCGATTGACTTCGGTCGCCGCTGGGTACGGGCCTCTCTCGCGTCGAGAGTGAGCCCATGAAGGATGCCAGAGGCCGGCACGCCAGATCCCCCACCGAGGTCCCGGCGGAGGGCTGGAAAGACATTGCGTCCCGGGTCAAGGACGCGATCTCCGACGACAACACCAGCCTGACATCTGCGGGCGTTTCTTTCTTCGGGTTCCTTGCGCTCATTCCGGGCCTCGCCGCGGCGATCTCGGTCTATGCCATGTTCGCCGATCCCACAGAGATTCAAACTCAGTTGGCGGCGTGGCTGGGAAACCTGCCGCAGGAGGCTCAGGCTCTGATCACCGACCAGATCTCTCGACTCGCCCAGCAAACCAGAGGGGCTCTCACCTGGGGGACGGCGGCTTCAATCGTCCTGGCTCTGTGGACGGCTTCCAGCGGGATGGCAAATCTCATCAAAGCGATCAACATCGCCTACGACGAGGAAGATCAGCGAAGCTTCCTGGTCCGGAGGGGGCTGGCGTTACTCCTCTCCCTGGGCGCAATCGTCCTGCTGATCGCGATCGCCTTCGCCGTTACGGCCGTCCGCCCTTGGCTGAGCGAGTTGACCGGGTCGGCCGTGGTGGCTGGAGCTGGTCAGATCTTTGCATGGATCCTGGCCGGGGCCGCTTTCGCTTTGGCCCTGACGGTGCTGTACCGGGTCGGCCCTCACCGGGATTACCCGGAGTGGAAATGGGTGACGCTGGGTTCGATCGTGGCTCTGACTCTGTGGCTGGGTGCCACGGTCCTGTTCCGCGTCTACGTGGCCAACTTCGGCACCTACAACGAAACCTATGGCTCACTGGCGGCCGTGGTGATCCTCCTCTTTTGGCTGTACATCACAAGTTTCGTGGTCCTCCTCGGGGCGCAGATCAACGCCGAGTCCGAGCACCAGACCCGTGTCGACACGACCGTTGGGCCCAACGAGGCGATGGGCCAACGCGACGCACACATGGCCGACACCCTCGGCTCGACGCGCGCCGCGGACCGGGACGACTAAAACCCTGAAAACGTCTCGACGGTTTGGCGGTTGGCGGGACTAGCTTGCCGGAGTCGTGGATTCCAGGGTGTGTTCGTTTTCGGGAGGGGCCAGGCGGTCGCGCTCGCTGAGAAGAGCGTCGAGACCGATGATCACTGAGCCGCCTGATGGCCATGGCTGACAGGCCCACAACGACGAGGTGGCCCTCGCTGGGAGCGGGCACCGTGCTCTTCACGGCGATGTTCGCCGTCCAGTCCCCGATCCTCGTGTTGTCGCCGATCCTGCCGCAGATGGCCGAGGATCTGGGGGTCAGCACAGCGACGGCCGCCCAACTCAGAGCGGTGGCCGGGGTCACGGCTGGGGTGGTGGCGGTGGTTTTCGCCATTCATGGAAGCAAGACCCGTCTGTCGGTCTTACTCGGCGCAGGTCTTTGGCTGTTGGCCGGGGGATCTCTGTTGACGGCCATCGCCCCCAGCTACACCGTGCTGCTCTTCACCCACGTCGTGATCGGACTGGGCCTCGCCGCCGTCCTGTCTGCAGGGTTTGCTGCCTCCGAAGTGTGGGCCGTGGGCGGTGACAAGGCACGTGTTCTGTCGAGGGCCCTGATCGGCCAGCCTGTCGCCTGGATAGTCGGACAGCCGATCGTCGGGTGGATTGCCGGCTTCCACTGGCGATGGACCTGGGTGGCTATTCCTTTCGCCGCCAGCATGGCGGCGCTGCTGGCACTGCGGCTCCGCGACCCGGCCATCGGAGACGAGGGCCAGGAGTGCGACCCGATCGGTTTGTGGCAGACCAGGGGCGTGAAGGGTTGGGCGATTTCGGAGTTTCTCGCCTTTTCGTCCTGGGGTGGTGCCTTGGTCTTCGTGGGGGCGGTCTTCATCGCGGGTTACGGGGTCGACGTCGCCACCACCGGTGTGATCCTGGGGACGGGCGCCATCCTCTATCTCCCGGGCAACTCTCTGAGCCGCAGGATGATCGACGTCGGGCCCGTGAAGTTGATGGTCGCCTTCGGGTTGTGCTCAGCTGTGGCCATCGCGGCGTTCGTGTCCACGTCGCCGCCTCTCCCATTGGCGATCGCTGCATTCGGAGTCGGCGTCTTCTTCGCCGCCGGACGCGGCTTTGCCGGTGCGGCCCTGGGGCTTCAACTCTCGGAAGGGAGACGTCTGGCAGCCATGAGTGTCCGAGCAGCTGCGGATCAGTTCGGCTATCTGGCGGGTGCGGTGGTGGGCGGTGTGTTGCTCGACCTCTGGGGCTATCCCGGAGCCGGCCTCGGACTCGGCCTCCTGATGGTTGCAGCTGCGCTGGTTCTGTTGTCGGGCACCCTGCCGCCGCCCGGCCAGCTTCCCGATCCCCGTCGGTTCATACGCCGGGTTCGTGGCGCCAAGAAGACCTCGTTGTTCCGCAGCCGGGTATCGACACGTACGGGCCGGTATCGATCGAGGCCCTCAGACGGTGGCTCGTCGTTCTCGTGACGGGTGCCTCGCGCTCAGTGGTCGGCGGGGTCGACCGGGTCCAGGACCTCTTCCAGGACGATCGCCTGGGTGGGGCAGGCGGCCACCACCTCACGGAGCACGTCTTCGTCGACGGTGCTCGGGTCGAGAAGCTCGGGCTTGATGAAGTCCCCCTGTCGCCACTGGAAAGCCGATGGGGCGAGGATGACGCAGGGTCCCGCCCCGATGCACCGACGCCGGTCGATGACCACTCTCACCGCCATCGGATGCCTGCCTTGATCGCATATTCGATGGCCCCGGTCTCCGAGTCAACACCCAGTTTCGACAGCAATTCGGTGACCTCCGTCTGGTCGTGTTCGGTCTCGTTGGTGCCGGAGGTGATCTCGCGGAGCAGGGCCAGCTCCTGCTCATCCAGGTCAGCCGGCTCAGGGCCGTCCCCGAGGTAGTCGGGAAGCTCGAAGCCGGCGAGCTGGGCGAGCTCACGGTGGGCCTCGACTCCGAACCACTTCGACCTGATCTCCGGGTCGATGATGTTCATGCTCAGATAGCCCAGTCCCTGGGCGATCTGCTGGGCCATGCCCCCCGCTTCCGGCGCCTGATGGCGGATGAGGACCCGGCCGGCAGCCCAGAGAGTGTTGACGAAATGGAGTATGTGGGTCATTCCGTCCAGGGTGGACAGCGCGATCCGGGCACCTTCTTCGGCCTCTTCCGGACGATTCTCGGCGTCGGCAACCACTGCGAGTACGGCGTGGGCGACCGACTCCCATGGAAGCTGACCGCGCATCGACGCGGTGACATCCAAAGTGTCGCGGGCCGCGTGGGCGGCCCGATCGAGCAGGGCTTGATCGCCGGTAGTAGCCCAGAGCTTGCAGGTATCCATGGCCAGGGCGCAATAGGCCTCGGCCTGTCCCGCTGGGTTCTTGGTTCCGGCGAGGTCGATGGCCCGCTCGTAGTGGGCTCTCATCTCCTCCGGTTCATTCTGCGCCGCGGCGCAGGCGGCACGCCACATCTCCACCCGGCGTGCCATCGACGTGCTCGGGACTGCCATCGCCGCCGAGGCCGCCCGATCCAACCAGGCACTCGAATCGGCTCCGGCACCGAACGAGGCATAGGTCAATGACATACCGCCAGCGGCCAGAGCCTCCAGCCACCGGTCGCCCAACGCCCTCGCCGCCTCGAAGGCCTCCTGGCCGCGGAGCAGCGCCAGGTCGGGTTGGATTTGGAGTCGGGCGTAGGTGTGGATGCTGTACAGCATCAGAGCGTCTTCTTTGGCCCGCTGGCTGTCGGTCACCTGGCCTTTGCGACTGTTATGCAGCGCCCGGACGTGTTCGATGCGGCCCGCCATGCCATGAGCGGTCGGATCGGTGACATGGGAGTAAGCCATGGTGATCAACGCCGACATCGCGCCCCGCTGATCGCCGATCTCTTCGAAGATCTTGAACGCCTGCTCGGCTAACTCCTTGGCGCCGGTGAACAGTGTCGGGCCCATCGCCAGGATCTCGAACCGCGATGTGCCCTCCTCCTCTGCCGCCACAATCGTCTCCCGGACCCGACCCCCCTCGATCACTGCGAGCTCGCGCAGGGCGATGGCCTCATGCGACTTCGATCCCGTCTCCCGGGCTATCTCCAGGGCACGGGTGTAAGCCTCGTCGGCCGCGTCGAGGTCGACCTCGCCCAGCGGCCAGTAAGCCTCGCCGATGTCGCTTCGGGTGAGGGCCTGACCCAGCTCGAGGGACGCCTCCAGCTCGAGTGCGAGGTCACTCCGCTCCACGGCGGCCTCACGCAACCCCGCCGCTAGGGCGGCCGCGGACTCGTACTCCTCGATGGCTCGAGACGCCGAAGCCCGCCTCAGCTTCACTTCGGTCTCCAGCTCCGGAGAGGCAACTGCCCCGGTCAGAGCGGTCATCTCGGCGAGATTGGCAATACGGTCGAGACCCCGGTCGAGGACGTCGAGGGCTTCGTCTTTGACCCGGAGCATCTCGATCCGCTCGGCGGGCTCGGAGGCGGCGGGAAGGGTCGTGTCCACGATCCGGATGGCCTCCTCGGGGGCCGACCCGGTGAGAGCAGCCCGGGCGGCCCCGAGGGCACATGAGACGGCCCTCTCCGAGTCGCCGGCCTTCATCGAGTGGTAGGCGAGCATCGACAGGTCCGCCGCGTCCTCCCGGGACCCGAGCACCTGAGCGATCGCCCCGTGGATGGCTTGTTGGCGCCGGCGGGGAAGGTCGGCGAGCAGTGACGCACGGATCTGGTCGTGGGAGAACGAGTAGTCGTAGCCAGAGTCTTCCGGCTCCTCGAAGAGCAGGCCGAGATGGACGGCCAGGTCGATCTCTTCGGCCAGCTCCCACTCTTGTCGCTGTTCCTCGTTCCTGATCCGGGCCAACACCGGTGCCAGGTCGGAGAGCTTGAACCGTCTCCCCAACACCCCGGCGTCGGCGAGCAGGGCCCGAGGCTCGTCGGAAAGTTGGGCCAGACGCCTCTCGATCAGTGACTGCACCGAAGAGGGGACCGCGGCACCGCTTAGCCGGGTCATGGTCCATGTCCCGTCCATGAGCTGCAAGGCGTCGGCCTCTCGGTAGGCGCGTGCCAACTCCTCGATGAAGAAGGGGACTCCCTCCGAACGGGCGTGGAGACTCTGCAGGGTCTGCTCGTCGACCGGGGCGCCGAGGAGAGTGAACAGCAACTCTCCGGTCTCGACCCGGTTGAACCGGTCGAGCCGCAGCACCTGTGTGACCCGCATCCGGTCGAGGTCGGCGATCAGCTTGTCGGTGCCCGAGGACGCCTCGGAGTAGGGGCGAACGGTGATCAGGAGGAAGATCGGGGCGGTGGACAATGTCCTCACCAGATAGCGGATCAGCTGGATGCTGTCCTCGTCCGCCCACTGCAGGTCGTCGAAGAGGAGAGCCACCGGGCGATCCCGTGTGAGCGCGGCCACCGCCGAGGCGACCTCATCGAAGATGCGCAGCATCTTTTCCTGGGGGGAGAGGCCCTCGTCCCTGTCGTTGGTGCGGCCCGCGATGGCGTCACGTGCCCGGTCCACCGGTTCCAGGGCCATCGCCTCCCGTGCTATCGCCGCCATCCGGGGAGAGTTGAGCAGCGAGCGGAACAGGAGGAATGGGCCGCGTAGCTCCTCGTCGGCGGCGACATCGAGTGTCAGATAGGGGTTGTCGGCGACCTCGGCAAGGTCGGCCGCAGCTTCGAGCATCCTTGTCTTGCCGATGCCCGCTTCACCCTGCAGGACCAGCGCACGCAGACCGGAGCCGGTGGCGGCGAGTTGCTCATCGATGGCCCTCAACTCCCGCTTCCTGCCCACTATCGGTGATGTCGACCGCGGCGAAGAGGGGTCGAAGGCCCGTGCCGAAGCGTCCCGCACCTCGCGCGCGGTGCGACCCCCAGCGTCGTCCTTGGCACGCCACAGCACTTCGTAGAGACGCCAGCGGTCGGGGAACCCCTTGAGCCAGAAAAGTCCCCGGTCGAGCACCCTGATCCCGCCCAGCGAGCCGGCGAGGTCGAATACCACCTGGGAGATCAGGATCTGGTCTCCCTGTGCCTTGGCCGCTACCCGCGACGCGGCATGCACCGCGGTTCCGTGAGCATCGCCTTCCGAATAGGTGACGTCTCCACTGTTGATACCGATCCGCACCGAGATCGGCTTGTCCATGTTGGCCGTGTTTCGCTCTTCGATGGTGCGCTGGATCGACACCGCGGTCTCGATGGCCTGGTTGGCCGACGTGAACAAAGCCATGAAGCCGTCGCCGAGGCCCTTGATGTCGGTCCCGCCCCCCGCCTCGATCTGGGTTCGGACCAGTCGGTCGTGCTCGTTTATGACCTCGTTGGCGACGGCGTCACCCAACCGGACTCGGAGGTCTGTGGACCCTTCGAGGTCGGTGAAGAGAATCGTCTGGGTGCCCTGAGAGGCGACGTCAGCCGGGCTCACTCCCACTCCACTGCATGCGGCGACGATAGCCCTGGTCGACTTCATAGGCCGGGTCGAAAGCCTGGTCGCTTGGCCTGGCAGTCTCCCTTGACCGAGCGGGCCGAGGCCAGCGGAGACCCGGGCATCGTCGAGACGCTGGCCCGTGTCGACCCGTCCACCATCCACCGGCTGGTGGGCTGGAGCTGGGGGCGGGGACGGTTCGCCCGCAACCAGAGCAACCGTCTTCCCCACGACCTGGTGATCGTCGACGAGATGTCGATGGTGTCGCTGCCTCTGGCCTCCCGTCTCCTCTCGGCGGTGCGTGACGACGCCACCGTCGTCCTGGTGGGCGACCCCTTCCAGCTGGAGTCGATCGAGGCGGGCACCGTCCTGGCGGACATCGTCGGGGAGCCCGGCGCCGCATCGGAGTCGCCGATGGCCGAGCGGGTGGTGGTGCTCGACCGGATGTACCGTTTCGCCGAGGACGACGCCATCGGCGAGTTCGCCGACGCCGTTCGCCAGGGCGACACCGACACCGCCGTCAGGCTTCTCGCTGGGGGAGGGGACCGTCTCAGCTGGGTGACCGACCGCACCGACCGCCGTTTCGATGAGTTGTGGTCGACGGTGGTGACCCAGCGGAGCCGTCTCGTGGAACTTGCTCGAGACGGTTCAGCAGTCGCGAGGCACTCGAGGCGTTGGGCGAGGTGGCGGTGGTGTGCGCCCGGCGACGGGGTCCGGCCGGGGTGGGCCAGTGGGGCCGGGACGCGGAGGGCGCCCTCGACGAGCGTTTCCCCGGTCTGCGTTGGGGCGAGGAGTGGTACCCGGGCCAGCCGGTGATGATCACCCGCAACGACTACAACCTCGACCTCTACAACGGCGACATCGGGGTGGTGGTCTCCACACCCGAGGGGATGCGGGCGGTGTTCGAGCGTGGAGAGGTCCGCACCTTCCCGCTGAGCCACCTCACCGAGCACGCCACCGTCCACGCCATGACCATCCACAAGAGCCAGGGGTCCCAGTTCGACCAGGTGGTGGTGGTGCTCCCCGAAGGCGAGTCACGGCTCCTCACTCGGGAGCTGCTCTACACGGCAGTGACCCGGGCCTGGGAGAGGGTGTGGGTGGTGGGAGGCGAAGACGTCGTCCGCCAGCCATCGACCGATCAGTACAGCGGGCCTCCGGGCTCGGTCAGCTGCTGTGGGGGACGGGGTAGGTG
The DNA here is from genome assembly GCA_964653975.1 of uncultured Acidimicrobiaceae bacterium. Classification (GTDB taxonomy): domain Bacteria; phylum Actinomycetota; class Acidimicrobiia; order Spongiisociales; family ZC4RG35; genus JANQRA01. The sequence goes on along the minus strand of CAZZIG010000054.1, from coordinate 3,234 downwards.
CCTCACCGGGGCCGACGGAACGGAGGGTCGATCTTCTCGGCAGGCCCGGCTCGGTAGAGCTCCGGTGGACGGCCCCGTCCTCCGGTCCGCCGGCTCCCGGTCGGCTCGACGAAACCGTCGATCTCCAGGACCTTGTTCTGGAAGTTTCCCTGGTCGAGTTCCACGCCCCACACGGCCTCATAGACCTTCCGTAGGTCGCTGATGGCGAACTCGTCGTCACAGAAGTCGGTGGCGACCGTGGTGTCCTCGAGTGCGTCCCGAGCGCGTGTGAGCGCGTCACTCAGGATCTGGTGATGGTCGAATTTGAGAGCGTCGCTGTCGGCGAGGACATCTGACACCGCCACCTTCCTGGCAACGGCGGCGTCGGTTCCTCCGACCGGCTCGGGGAGATCGGGGACGATCGCCCAGTAGCCGACGGTGACCACCCTCATCCTCGGGTCTCGATCCGGGTCTCCGTATGCCCCGAACTGCTCGAGATGCTCGGGGGAGTGCAACCCGGTCTCTTCGGAGAGTTCGCGGATCGCGGCCTCGTGCAGGTTTTCGTCCGGGCGGACGAACCCTCCGGGAAGGGCGAGCGACCCCCGGTAAGGCTCCTCGCCCCGTTCGACGAGGGCGACTTTCAAGCCTCCGTCTTCGATGGTGAAGACCACGATGTCGATGGTCACCGCAAACGGTGGGAAAGCCCCGGGGTTGTAGTGGGCTTTAGCGGTCACACCGCCAGGCTAGATAGTAATTGTGAAGTTGACAAGAATCCTGCCTCGAATTATTGTACGCAACACATGAACGCTGAGAACGGGATCAGGTCGAAGGTGGTTGGGTCGCTGCTCGGTGACGAGGCCATCCCACCGGAATGGCTCGACGGGCTCGGTCTGCGGTCGGTCGTCGAGCGTGTCGCCGGCGACCTCTACGACGTCTTCTACGAGGACCGTGTCTTCCCCACCGAGGAGTACCGCACGTGGTGACTGCGACGACCATCGGTGTCACCGTCGGGAAATTCAACCCTCCCCATCTCGGTCATCTCCATCTGATCAGGACGGCCGCGGCCCGGGTCGACCGTTTGTATGTGCTGCTCGGCGACCGCCCCGGCCAGTCGATCGGTGCCGAACAGCGGGCGAGATGGATCGAAGCCGACAGCCCGGACAACGTCACCGTCCTGGTCACACCCGACGACATCCCCGAGGCCAACCAACCGTGGGCGGAGCGGGCTCTCGACCTCCTTCCCCGACCACCCGACGTGGCGTTCACCTCGGAGCGGTGGGGGCCGGGGTGGGCCGAAGCGATGGGGGCGACACACTTCAGCGTCGACCCCGCACGCGACATCTGTCCGATCTCGGGGACCGCCCTGCGTCGTGACCTGCGATCGAACTTCGGGTGGCTGGCCCCGGCCGCCCGGGTCGACCTGGCCCACCGGGTGGTGCTGGCAGGAGCGGAGTCGTCTGGCAAGACCACCCTGGCCGCGGCCCTGGCCCGACATTTTCGGACTGTCTGGGTGCCCGAGTATGGCCGTCAGTACTGGCATGGCCGCACCCATCTCCCCGATCAGGGTTGGCACAGCGAAGAGTTCCGTCACATCGCCCGCACCCACCACGAGACCGCCGACCAGCTTGCCCGCCGCGCTTCGGGAGGTCTGCTGATACTGGACACCGACGCCCTGGTCACCAATGTCTGGCACCACCGCTATTGCGGCGTCACCGCCCCGGTCGTGGCCGATATTGCGAGCCGGCACCGGCCCGATCTCTACCTGGTTGCCGCCCCCGACTTCGCATGGGTCCAGGACGGGACCAGAGAGTCAGATGACCAGCGGGAGCAGATGCATCGGCTCACCCTCGACCTGGTCTCCGATTCGGGATCCGCCTACGAGGTCGTCGGCGGTACCCACGAGGAGAGGATGGGCAAGGCGACAGCGGCCATCGAAGCGACGATCAGCTACCCCCAATTCACATGAGGAGTGAGAGATGAGTGTTCTGGTGCCGACGGCTCCGATGGCGGCGCCGTGGTTCGGCCGGAGATGGGAGCACCGGCATGCGCTGGTGGCGGCGGTCGGGTCGTTTCTCGTCTGTGGCCTCTACTGGGCCGCCACCCTCCGGTTCGCTCCCGAACTGACCCCGGGCGTGGTGGAGTTCGCCGGCACCGCCACCTCACTGTGGTCGGTCTGGATCACCCAGCGACGAAACGTGCTGGCCCTGCCCGTCGGGGTCGTCTCGGTGGCGTTGATGGGATGGTTCTTCCTAGACATCGGGCTCGCCGGCCAGATGCTCCTCCACTGGATCTACTACCTGCCCATCCAGTTCTGGGCGTGGCAGCAGTGGACGAGGGGCGGGGAGAACGACACCGAGCTCCTGGTGACCCGTCTCAGCACCCGGATGCGGATAGCGGTGGTGGCGGCGATGGCTCTGTTCACCGCGTTGTTCGGCTGGTGGCTCGACACCGGCTGGGACTACGCCCTCCACACCTACTGGGACGCCTCGATCGTGGCAGCCTCAGTGGTGGCCATGGTCTTGCTCTCGAAGAAGAAGGTGGAGTCGTGGTGGCTGTGGATCGGCCCGGTCAACGTCTCCGCCATCGGTCTCTACACGGCGACCGGCGCACACATGTTCGCCGCTCTCTACGTGTTGTTCCTGGTGATGGCGTTCGTCGGTCTGGCTCGCTGGAACAGGGCGGTCGGGTCGACATGAGAGATCGGCGGCCCGGTGTGGTGAGCCTGCGGGACCGATGGCCGCGGCTCTGGCCGGGGCCAGATACGGGCTGTCGTCGATCCCCACGATGTGGCGAGACGTCGAGGGCTATGAGACGTTGACCGGTTTGGCCGATTCCTGTTGTGAACGGCCCTAGGCATACTTCAAGCCAGAACCCATCTCCCTCAGCTCCCGTCTGCGAATCTTCCCGGTGGAGGTCTTGGGAAGCTCGTCTACGAAGATGTAGCGTTTCGGAGCCTTGAACGGAGCGAGTTGACCGAGAACATGCTCGTTCAGGGCCGACTCCAGCTGTGCCGATCGGGCGATGTGCGGTTTCAGGGCCACGTAGGCCGCGACTACCTGGCCCCATTCCTCGTGAGGGTGGCCTACCACCCCAGCCTCTAGGACCGCTGGATGGTCGACCAGGGTGTCCTCCACTTCTGCGGGGGAGATGAGATAGCCACGACTGGTGATGAGATCGTCGGACCGGGATATGAACCAGAAGTACCCGTCGTCGTCCTCCCTGGCGAGGTCACCCGTGTAGTACCAGCCGTTGCGG
>CAZZIG010000053.1:0-8269 GCA_964653975.1 uncultured Acidimicrobiaceae bacterium | reverse complement strand
GTCTCTTCGCCCTCGACCTCGGCATCGACTACGTCTACGTGCTGCAGAACACGGTGACCCTGCGTCGGCCCCAGGGCTGGGACGAGGAGTCCACCACGGCGGTGACCGACGTCACCGGCTCCTTCCTCCGCTACTACCCCGACGAGGAGGAGTAGCCGCTAGGGCGGAGGCTCGGCGTCGTCCTCAGGGACGGTGGTCGTGGGGTCGGGCGGCGGCGCAGTGGTCGTCGTCGGTGGCTGCGTCGTGGTGGTGGTGGTCGGGCACGGGGTCGAAGATCCCGGCACCTTGCAGGGATGCACCTCATAGATGGCGGTCTGGGGACGGTATCGCCACACCCACTGCCGCTCCTCGACCTGATCGGTGCCACCTCTCAGGATGGTCCTGGTGACCCTCACACTCCAACCGTCGGCCTCGGACTGGACCTGGCGGGGCGTCTGGTCGACCCCCATCTCCGGGTTGGGCCGGTAGACGGGCTCGCCGGGCTCGGTGATGTTGAACCTCTCCGAGATGTCACCTTTGACGTGCAGCGCCTCGGGGCCACCCTCGCTGCGCACACTGACCCGGGTCTCGCCCCCACTCTGCTCTCCGACCAGGGTCCGCCCGTGGTTGAACCCGAAGAACCGAACCGTGATCGAGGTGTCGGTGTAGCGGGTGTCGATGAGGATGGCGTGCTCACGGTTGTTGCGGAAGACCACGTCGATGGAGCGCCAGAACAGGGTGGCCTCGATCCCTTCGGGGTAGCGGGAGAAGTAGTAGGAGTGGGGCTGGTGGTCTATGTCCTCGTAGCCGCCCCAGAACACGGCGTTGTAGAACGTGGTGGCGAACTGGCTGGTGCCGCCACCGATGGTGTCGACGATCTCGCCGGCGACGATCGAGCCGGCGTCGACGTAGCCCTTCTCGATGGTGCGCTCACCGACATGCCCGTTGATGCTGAAGGTCTCTCCCGGCAGGACGAGCACACCGTCGACGGCGTCGGCGATGAGTTGGATGTTGGTGACCCGGGGCTCACAACAGGAGTGGTAGGTGGTGAACTGAGAGACCAGGTGCCGGACGTTGAGGCTCTCCAGGTACTCGGTGGTCCGCTCGGGCTCGGCACCCTCGACTATCGGCAGCTCACCGCGACGGGCGGAGGTCTGACTGGCCTGGTGGAGCCGCACCGCCGTCTCGGACTCGTCGATTCTGGTGCCGTTGCTCCCGGGGATCACCGAGACCGTGTTGTCGTCGTTGATCTGGAAACGGGCGTTGACCGGCTCTGACTCGAACTCCGACCGGATCGGATCGAGGAAGGTGTCGATGATCTCGGGGTCGAAGGAGTTGATGATCTCGGGTGGGCTGTTGATCACGGTCTCCGACACGAACGCCTCACGGAGCTGGTCCACCTCGAGGACGGCCTCCCTGTCCTCGTATGTCATCGTTATCGGGCCTGCCAGCATCTGCTGAGCCTCGGCCAGGGCACGATCGACGTCCTCGGCGGTGAGTGTCGGCTCCACGGTCACGGTTGGGATCTCGCGGCTCTCCCTCTCACGAGCGAGAAGCGCCTCCAGGACAATCTCCATGGCAGGCTCACGGTCGACCCCCACCCCGGTCTGCGGGTAGACGGCCGCCAGCTCACCATCCACCAATTCCACCGAGCCCGGCTGGATCGGCTTGTCGATGACCTGGGTATCCCACCCGTCGAAGATCTCCTCCATGGCTATCTCGTTGAGGGTCCCGTCCAGCTCGAGCTCGACGGTGGAGAAGATGTGGGTCAGCCAGTGGAGAAACTGATTGGCGAAGTTCCCTTCCCGGCCCACGGCCATCGCCTCGGCCACGATGCGGTCGACGTCGATGTCGAGACCGGTGTAGCCGGGCTCCAACCGCACCTCGTTCCCGTCGACCACGAAGTCGGCCACACGGGCGAGTCGTCCGATCTCCAGTGCACCGACCGAGTTGAACGCTTCGTCCTCGGTGCGTCCACCGAGTTCGGCCTCAGCCACCGTGACCCGTCCCATGACCTCCCCGGCCGACGCCCATCTGGTCAGACCGTATGCGCCAAAGAGGACGGCGAAGAAGGCACCGACGACGATGGCCGCGGCAAGAAGAGGATGAACCGGGAAAGAGAGCTGCTTATTCATCTGTGGGCCGCCCCAACTGGCCCGCACGGTGCGAATGCGATGCTACCGACATCGGGTCGTTTACGTGAACCCAGGACGCGTCGTGGTCCGGGTATACGCTCGTCGGGGATGGGCTTTTCGATTCCAAGAGTGACACCGGGGGACGAGGTGCGTCTCTCCGCATCAACGTATGTTGCCTGGAAGAAGTGCCCGGACAGTGCCAATGCCCGTCTCCAGGGGCTCTACGGGCCCGACTCCCGACCGGCCTTCCTCGGGAGCCTGGCCCACCGGATATTCGCCAGACACCTCACCGCCGGGCCCATCGCCACCGAGGAGTTCGTGCAGGCCTGCAGGGAGGAGATCGGCGGTTCGAACCTGAACCACAAGCTCGCCGGGTTGTCCCTGAAGCCGTCGGCCTTGGCGTCTGTGATCGAAGAGGTCCGGGGATTGTACGAGCGGTTCACCAGGCTGCCCGGTGAAGGCTTCGAAGGATCCGAGGTGGGTCTGGACTACCAAAACGAAGATGGTGTCCAGTTGGTGGGGACCATCGACGCCGTGTATCGGGAGGATCTCGGCGGGCATCGTCTCGTCGACTGGAAGACGGGGGAGATCGGCGAGGCCGAGGACCAACTGCTCTTCTACTCCCTGCTGTGGGCCCTGGACCGCGACGAGGTCCCCGCCTATGTCGAGGCGGTCTCGGTCAAGACGGGCGAGCGGTACCGCACGGTGCCGTCGAGCAGCGATGTGGAACGTGTGGCGAGCGACGTGGCGGAGCTGGTGGAAGACATGCGTCGTGCCTGGGCCCAGGTCACCCCTCTCGAACGCAATGCGGGGCCATGGTGCAGATACTGCCCGATTCTCCCCGAGTGCTCCGAGGGTCGAGCCGCGGAGGCGCTGCTCGGCGGAGCCGCGCCTCCCGATGGCGCACCGATCAGCAGGTGCAGCAGCCTGAGCCGCCACAACAGTCGGTGTCGTCACGAAGAATCATCATCCCTCCTTTGGGTAGATGGATGAACTTCGATATATCGATACTGCTCTATATATTGATCTTTGTCAATACGAGCGGGTAGGATGTCCCTATGGAGAACTGCTGCACACCGTTGGCCGAAGGCGCCATAGACGAGAAGAGAGCAGTCGCGATGGCGCCGGTGCTCGCTGCGTTGGCCGAGCCGGTGCGTCTCCGCATGGTGTCGATGCTGCTCGATGCACCCGAGGGCGGCGTCTGCGGATGTGATATGGAGGGCCCGCTGGGCTTGAGCCAGCCCACGGTGTCCCACCACCTCAAGGTCCTACGCGAAGCCGGCCTGGTCGAAGGCGAGCGCAGAGGACGATGGGTCCACTACCGGGTGGTGCCCCACCGTCTCGAAGAGGTCAGCCGGGCCCTGTCGCCAGACAGGGTCGAAGCACTCGCAGGCTGACGAGCACAGACGGCTCTCTCAGCCGGTCAATACCTTCGCGAACTCGGTGAAGATTCGTTGGTGGTCGCCGTCGAGTCTCTCGGGATGCCACTGCACGCCGAGAGCCCACCAGTCCCCGGAGAACCGCGCCGCCTCGATCAAGCCGTCGTCGCTCCGCCCTTCGACCACCAACTCGTCGGCGAGACGGTCGATGCCCTGATGGTGGAGGGTGTTCACCTTGGCTTCGGACGAGCCGTAGATCCCGGCCAATGCCGATCCCGGCTCGAGGCGAACCACGTGCCGACGGGCGCTCATCTCCTCGTGGTCACCGGACATCGAGTCATGGGTGGCCCCACCGGGGGCGGTCACCTCTTGGAGGAGGGTTCCCCCCAGGGCGACATTGAGGATCTGCAGACCCCGACAGATGGCGAGGACCGGTCTGTCCTGGGCTCTCGCCGCACCGGCCACGGCGATCTCGAAGGCGTCCACCACGGTGCTGGTCCGTTTCGAGTGGGTGTTGGTGGCCCCGTAGCTGACGGGGTCGACGTCGTCGCCACCGGAGAGGAGGACACCGTCGACCGTGGCGACCAGCCGGTCGGCCTCGGCAGGCTCCAGCCCCGCTGGGAACATCACCGGGGTCATTCCGGCGGAGACGATCGAGTCGGTGTAATAGGTGGAGAGCGTCTGCAGCGTGTCCGGCCCGTAGTAGGTGTCGAGCTGTCTTCGCCAGGATGTGATTCCTACCAGTGGTCTCATTTCGCCACCTCCGACTCGTGATGTCCGGGACCACGGGGCGCCCTGATGCCGCGGAACTCCCAGTCTCCGCCCAGCGCCGTGGAGATCACCTCCTCCGACTCGGTGGGCTGGGCTCCGACATCGGCCCTCACCGCGACGGCCCCTTCGACGATTGTATTGGTCAGGGCGCCGAGACCCTCGACCTCCACGGTCACTACGTCCCCGGGTTGCACCGGGCGCGACCCGGCCGGGGTCCCGCTCAGGATGACATCACCGGGCAACAGGGTGATGGTCCGGGCGAGATCGGCCACCAGGTAGAGCATGTCCCATTCCATCTCCGAGGTGTTTCCCGATTGCCACACTTCACCATTGACCAGGGTTCGGATGTCCTTGTCGTGGAAGTCCCAATCGTCGACCAGACCCGGGCCCAACGGGCAGAGCGTGTCGGAGCCTTTCACACGGAGCATCGACCCGGCGTCGGTGTCGCGGAAGTCGTGCAAGCCGAAGTCGTTGGCGATGGTGTAGCCGGCGATGTGGTCGGCGGCCTCATCGGGTGAGATGGAGAACGCCTGACGACCGACCACGATCGCTATCTCACCTTCGAAGTTGAGATAGCGGCAACGGGGAGGGCGCACCACCTCACCGAGGTGGGTGTTGAGCGACGTGGTCGGCTTGTGGAAGTAGGTGGGCGCCGGAGGGAACTTGGTGGTGAACTCGTCGACCCGGCTGCGGTAGGTGAGGTGGGTGGCGATGATCTTGGTCGGCTCCACGGGGGCAAGGTGCTCCGCCCCGGCGATCGGGATCCGCTCCCCGTCCGCCGTCACCAGTTCGTGGTCTTCGACATGTGTCTGAACAGGATGGCCGTGGAGCATGATCCTGCGGAACTCGGTCATGGCCAGAACGCTAGGGGATCGGTGCCGACCAGAGCCCGAACCCGGGGGAAAGGCTCGGGTCGTAGAGCCCGGCCGGGTTGATCCCCGCGGCCACGACGTGGGTCTCGGACACTTCGATGTGCATGATCTCCAGGTCGTTCCCGAGCACGGCCCCGTCCTGGATGCTCCACTCCTCGCCATCGGAGGTGAAGACCACGGCCCGGTGCGCTGCGGGCCGATGGTGCCCGCCCCAGTACGAGGTCTCCGCATTCGTCAACTCGTCGATCGTGAACGTCGCCAGCAACTCGTCCGTGTCGGGGTCGTGGAACTCGATGACGGGGCTCGCCAGGTCGACCGCGATGCCCTCGGGGGTGCTTACTCCGTGCATCTGCCAGGTGTAGGTGGATCCATCGCCCGTTACCACGCTGTAGGAGCCCGACTGGAAGTCGATGGTCAAGGTGGCATCTCCGTTTCTCAGCGTGACCGGTTCCAGTTCCTCCTCCGGCTCGAACCTCTCCCAGTCCCAACTGGTGACCAGGGCGGCGATACCCCCAGGGCCGGCGCCGACGGGCCCGATGTGCCAGGAGAACTCCGTGGGCAACAACTCGCGAGGGCCGATGTCCTCCCAGTGTCCGTTTTCGTCTGACATCAAGACTGAGGCTCGGCCTCCTTCCGAGGGCCCGACGAGGGTGCCACGCCAGTTGTCGACTCCGTATGGCCGCGGAAACCGATCGACCTTCTCCCAATTCAGGCCATCCTCGCTCGACCAGTTGGCCGGGCCTGAGGACCCGTAGCCGACGGCGATCAATTCTCCATGGGGTGTCGTCACGATGGCTTCGACATAGGAAGCACCTGGGATCTCCGTCTCTCGCCAGGGGCCCTCTCCGATCCTCGTCCACACCTCGGCGCCGGGATTCCGGCCGTTCCACTCGTCGACCAGTGCCTCCACCTCCGCCCCGGTCAGATCGATGTCTTCGGGGGTGAGAACGGCGAGCGAGAGGCCGAGGGGGCCATAGAGCTGAAACTCCACTTCATCCCCCCTGATGTCGACCGCCCAACCGTAGGGAAAACCGGCGTCGTCCCCGGCACCCAGCGAGCCGAAGCCTTCACGTATCCGTCGTTGCACGTCGACGTATCTGTTGCCGGCCACGACCAGGACGGATTCCGAGCCACCGGCGGTTTGGGGCGCCACTGTCTCGCTTGGCCCCAGCCCCTCCACAGACACCTCCTCGACGGTCCAGTCGAAGCCGAACGCAGAGCGCCACACTGCGAAGCCGGCTTCATTTGTCTGCTCGAGAGCCACCAGACCCCGCGGGGTGGAGACGATCTGGGAGATGTGATGTCTGTCCGGTATCACCTGTCCCAGGGGCTCCCAGGACTCCCCGTCCACACTGCGCCACCCGCGCAGACCGCCTTGTTCGTAGCCACTGAAGTTGGGACGCTCGGTGGAGAAGAGGTAGATCCAACCCTCATGGTCGAACAGGGCCATCGGATAGCTGTCGTCGAGGATCATCACCGGCTGCCAGGCGAAAGGCTCGCCTCGTGCGATTTGGGAGACGGCGAAGGTCTCCGTGTCGAAGGGTGGTTCGAGGTCTGCGATCGACGTGCTCGTAGTCGTGGTCTCCTCCACCGCCACGGGCTGAGCAGGAGACAGGATCCCCATGAGGGCGAAGCCCGCGACCACCACCAGACCCGCGGCGGCGAAGAGCCCTGCCCGGCTGGCCCCGGGCCGCCCGGTGTCTGCGCCGGATCCGTCGGGAAGGATCAAGGGATCCCCGCCGAGGAGATCTCTCGCTCCACCGTGAGGTCGGGGATGGTCCACTCGTCGCCGGCGACGTAGAGGCTCCCCGGGTCGACTGCGACCTCGCTCCTCCTCCAGTCAACACCATCGTCCGACTCCCAGAGGACGAAGCCGGCCACGTCGGGGTCGACACCGGTGGCGACGATTCTTCCGCCGGCCGAGATCACGGCTGTGACCTTGTGGCTCTCGTCGATCACCCGACCGATCACCCTCCAGACCTCACTGTCGCTCGACTTCCAGACGAAGAGACCGCCAGGCTCGTCCGTCCAAGCGGGTGTCGCCGAGGCGAAGAAGTACGCCTCGCCCAGGTGCTCGGTGACAGCGATGGCATAGCCGGTGTCCGTCTCCGCCACCCCTCCCCAGTCGAATGGCTCTCCCGGTGAGATCTGGTCGAAGTCGATGTCAACGGGATGGTCCGGCTCGATGGTGGTGCTGGTCCCCGACTCGGCGGTCGCGACGGCGTCGGGCTCGGCAGGGGACAGGCTTCCCATGACGGCGAATCCGGCCACGATGGCCAGGGCGGCGACGACGAATGGGACCGTCCGACCGCTTTTCGGCCGGTTGCCGTCGGGCCCGGGTATGTCGGGGAGTACCACTCGAGGGAAACGTCGCTGCCACCAGTCTGGTTTCGGTTTGGGATTAAGTTCGGAGGCGATGGGATGTCCATGCTCCGCGGGATCAAACATCTCCCGGTGAAGGTGGGGTAGATGGAACAACTCACCCTCGTCGCCGACCTCGATGGCGTGAACCGGGAGCGTCAGGCTGTCCTGGTTCGTCCTGCGACCCAGTCCGACATCGAGGCCGTCGGACACCTCTACTTCCATTCTTATGATCCCGGTGTCGCATGCGAGACCCTCGAAGAGGCCATCGACGACATCCAGGCCGGCTTCGAGGGTGATTACGGAAAGCTGCTCGAGGAGGCGTCCCTCCTCGCCATCGACGATGAGCGACTCCTCGGTGCTCTGCTGACCGTGCACCGCCCACCCTGGGAGGGACTGCCCGACTGCCCGCTGATCATCGAGTTGTTCGTCGAGCGGACGGCGCGACGCCGGGGGATCGGGCGCGGGTTGGTAGCCGCGGCAGCGTCAGCACTCCAACACATGGGGGAGTCCCGGGTGGCCCTGAGGGTGAATGTGGACAACCATGCGGCTCGACGACTCTACGAGAGCCTCGGCTTCCTCCAGTGGACGTCCGGGAATGCCGCCGGGTCCGCTTAGAAATACCTTGGGGGTCGGCAGATTAGGGGTTGACAGGGTGGTTGGTGTTGGCTTATGATACGAACATATGTTCGATCACACTGTTTCTGTGGTCGGGCTCTGGCCGGGGGAGGGACCTGAGGACCTGTCGGCTGAGGACGAGCTTGCGTTTGAG
>CAZZIG010000052.1:0-16583 GCA_964653975.1 uncultured Acidimicrobiaceae bacterium | reverse complement strand
CCTCATCGACGAGATCGCCGACATCTTCTGGCAGACCGACAAGGCCAAGGACATGGGGGTCTACCCCCCGAGCTGAACGTATCGACTACGGGATGCGCTCGTCGGGGGTCCCGTCCGGGGCCCCCTCGACGCGTTGGGATGTGAAGTAGTCCCGGTAGCGATCCTTCATCCAGTCGAGCGTGCGCCGTGCCCAGACGAAGTCGATGGCGAGGATGGCCAACCCGCCGGCGATCGTGAGGATGCCGGGGCCGGGGAGCACGAGCAGGAAGAGACCCAGGACGACCAGGCCGAGCCCTGCGCCGATGCGGGCTATTCGGATCATGTGCTGCTTTCCCGGTGTGATGTGATGCTGACCATTCCTTCGACCCTCGTGTAGCTCTCGACGTTTCAGTCGAGGGCGTCCTCGTCGAGCTTGATGAACACCGGGGCGACCTCGCCCAGCTCGGACTCGGCGGGCACCTCGGGGGCCACCCAACTGTCCACGTTCGGGCCGGTGCCGAGCATCTCGCCGATCGTGACCGCCGAGTGGGGCAGGTAGGGGTAGAGGGCGACCCTGATCGCCCCGATTGCCTGGATCGCCACCCAGAGGATGGTGCCGCCCCGTCCCGGATCCTCTTTGAGGACGCGCCACGGCTCGGTCGAGTTTAGATAGGCGTTGACCTCACCGGCGGCGTCGATCGCCGCCCGCAGCCCCGCCCGCAGCTCGACCTTCTCGATGTGGTCCGCCACCGTCTCCAGCGTTCGCGCACCGAGAGCGAGGATCTCCTGGTCCTCACCGGTCAGATCGCCCGGCTCTGGGACCTTTCCGTCGAAGTTGGCCGCGCTCATCGAGAGGACCCGGTTGACCAGGTTGCCCCAGGTGGCCACCAACTCCTCGTTGACCCGGCGGATGATCTCTTCGTCCGGCAGGTCGGTGTCGTCTTGCTCAGGGAAGACCGAAGCGATGGCGTATCTGAGCGCGTCCGGTTCTAGCCGCTCGGCGTACCAACCGATCGATTGGCCCACCCCCTTCGACTTCGACGCCTTGGCTCCCTTGAAGGTGATGTATTGGTTGGCAGGGACGTCGGTGGGCAGGTTGAGATCGCCTCTCCCCATCAGCATCGCCGGCCAGATCACGGCGTGGAAGGGGATGTTGTCCTTCCCGACGAAGTAGTAGGACTCGGCGTTGGGATCCTTCCACCACTTCTCCCAGCTGTCGGGTTGGTCGGTGTTGGAGGCCCATTCGATGGATGCCGACAGATATCCGATCACGGCGTCGAACCAGACATAGATCTTCTTCCCTGAACCGAGGTCGTCGACGGGAACTTCGACACCCCAGTCGATGTCGCGGGTCATGGCGCGCACCGGCATGTCGGCCACCATCCCCAGGGCCCAGTTCCTCACGTGCTTGCGCCAGGTGGTCTTCGACTCGAGCCATTCGGTGAGTCGCCCTTGGAAGGCGGGAAGATCCATGAAGTAGTGCTCGGTCTCGCGGCGAACCGGGGTGGCCCCGCTGAGACGGGATCGTGGGTTGATCAGATCGGTGGGGTCGAGGGTGCGTCCGCAGTTGTCGCACTGGTCGCCGCGGGCGTCGGGGAACCCGCAGTGGGGGCACTCACCCTCGACGTAGCGGTCGGGGAGGAACCTCTCGGCTTCCGGGTCGTAGAACTGCTCCGACTTGCCTTTGGTCATGTAACCGTTCTCCAGCAGGATCATGAAGAACTCCTGGGTCACCCGATGGTGGTTCTCGGTCATCGTGGTGGTGAAGAGGTCGAAGGAGATCCCCAGGTCCTCCCAATAGCCGAGGATCTCGGGGTGATACCTGTTGACCACCTCCTCGGGTGAGATCCCCAGTTCGTCTGCCTTGACCGTTATCGGAGTGCCATTGGCGTCCGAACCGGAGACCATGAGCACCTCGTTGCCGATGAGTCTGTGATAGCGGGCGAAGATGTCCGGGGGGAGATAGGCGCCTCCCAGATGCCCCAGATGAAGCGGGCCTGAGGCGTAGGGCCAGGCGACGGCGACGAGGATGCGACGGGTCATAGGGACGGCAGGGTAACGGTGTGACGGGGGGAAACTTCGACCGAATACCCCGGCGGCTATCTGGCCGTGGCCACTCCCGGCTCGGGCACGTGGGTGGTGGTCCGCTCCGCCATCACCACGCCCGAGAGGATCATCACCGCGCCGACGACGACGGCGACGGTGAGACGCTCTCCGAGGAAGAGGATGGCGAGGACCACTGCGAGCACCGGGATCGTGTAGCCCACGTAGGCCAGCCTGTAGGCCGGGTTGACCCCGGCAGCGACGAGGAACGACCCGAACGCCAGTGTGGTGCCCAGGGCTCCGATCCCGGCGATCATCCACCAGTTCGCCGCATCGAGCCCGGTGGTCTCGAAGTCGAAGAAGAGGGGCAGCATCAGCACGACGATCACGGTGTTCACGCTGAACTGGGGCAGGACGAGATCGTTGCTCGACACCTGGAGGGCGTAACGGCGGCTGAGGGCGCCGCCGATCCCGGCCATGGCGACACCGGCCACCATCAAACCCACGCCCCGCCACAGGTTGCCCACCCCTTCGATGGTGTCGCCACCGAGACCGACCAGCAACGCCGACCCGGCGAGAGCCACCAGCAGGCCGGGGAGGGACCTGAACGGGAACCGCTCACCGTCGACCAGGAAGTGGGCGGCTCCGATCGTGGCCAGAGGCACCAGGGCGACCAGCAGCCCTCCGATACTCACCGGGAGGTCTTCGAATGCCAGGGTCATCAGGACCATCGGGAGCGCCATGGCGACACCACCGAGGACGAGACCCATGCGCCAGGCAACCGGGTCGGTCGTCCAGAACCGCTTCGAGATGACGATGATCGCCAGGAGCGTGATCAGTGCGAAGGCCATGCGGATCGGGATCAAGGTCCATGTGTTGACACCACGCACCAGGACGGCGCGGGTGAGGACCGATCCGGCTGCCCACCCGAGGGTCGCGCCTACGAGTGGGGTCCACGGATTCACCGGAGCAGGGTAACCAGGTTCAGCTAAGCACCCATTCCGGCCGATAATGGCCCCATGCGAACCCGCTCTTTCACTCTTCTCACGGTGCTCGCCCTCGTCCTCGCCGCGTGTGGCGGGGCCGGCGGTGAGGACACCACAACCACTTCCACCGAAGCCGTCGAGACCACGACCACGGCCCCCGCGGTGGAGGCGGTGCAACTGTCCTACACGCTCGAGCCCGGGACCTCCCGCCAATACGAGGTCGACATGAACCAGACCATCGATCTGTCCACCACCGGGGAAACCGGGGCCCTCGGAGAGGAAGACGACCTCCCGGGAGACATGTCACTGTTGATCACTGGGACCACGTTGTTCACATATGCGGTGGCCGAGGGGCCCGAGGACGGGACCTTCGAGGTCACCATCACCGGCGACTTCACCGACCTGGAGTTCAGCGGCACCATCGACGGGGAGCCGGTCGACTCCTCGGAGATTCCCGAGATGGCCGAGTTGGAGCCGGTCGACACCACGATCGTCGTCGACGAGCAGGGAAACGTCATCCCCGAGGACAGCTCGACCGAGGACGTGTTCGGTGGTCTCGGTGGACTCGGCATGCTCGAGGGGTTCGGTGCGGCGACACCGGGCCAGTTCGTCGGCCCATCTTTCTCAGATGGCGAGGTCGGCGTCGGTGACACCTGGACGGAGACGGTCGAGACGCCGATGATGCCCGAACAGGACCCGGTGGTCACCAACGTGGAGAGCGAGGTGGTGAGCACCGATACCGTCGACGGCAATGAGGTGTTCGTCATCGACACCACCAGCATCACCTCGGCATTCGAGTTCGATCTCGCCGAACTGCTCATCGGCTTCATGACTGCCTTCGTCCCCGACGATGCCAGTGAGGAGGACCGCGCCGAGCTCGACGCCATGGTCGAACAACTCCGCTTCGCCTTCTCCGTGGACGAGACGACATCGAACATGACCACCTGGTTCGATCCCGCTGAGGGGGTCTCTCGTCGGTCCGAGTTCAACAGCGAGACCCACATGGTCATGGACGTCAACATCCCGGACGAGACCACCGGCGAGCTCGTCGAGTTCGCCATGGACATGACCGTGGGTCAGGACGTCACCTACCGGCTCACCGACTGAGGCAGCGCCCCAGCGCCGAAGGTCAACGACGCCGGCGGCGGCGTACCCGCCAACTGTCGTAGAAGGTCTTCGCGATCGACATCGGCGAGGCGGCGCCCGAGGTCCCCTCGTCGGTCGTCTCAGGGGATGAAGCTGGTGAAGGCTCGGTCTTCTCCTTCTCCAACTCCTGGCGAAGGTCTGCCAACCGCTCCTTGAGGAATCTGGCCTCCGTCTCGGCCTTGGCGGCGCGTTCCCGCGCCTCGGCGAGCTGCTGACCGGCCTCGTGGAGGTTCCCCAACTGGTTGAGCATGCGGTTCCAGGCGTCGAGAGGGACGATCATCGACCCCTCGGGCACCACCGGGGCGCGGTCCCCGGTATCGGCTTCGGTGAGGTCGACCTCGGCTGCGGCATCCGAAGACGTCTCGTCCCCGTCTTCCAGGTCACGGCCGATCTCACCGGCCCAGAGTCTGATACCGCGCATCGAGACCACCCGCAGGTAGCCATCGGTGGTCTTCTCCAAGAAGCTGGGGATGTTCTCGTGTCTCGCCCATTTGCGGATCGTGGACGTCGGCACCCCGGTCGCTTCGCTCGCCTCGCGAAGAGTCACCCAGTCGTTGCCATCCTCGATGATGTTGCCGCGGGCCCGGGCGGGTTTGGAGTGAGAGCGTCCCGGCGAGGACCGGAGCATCTCCGTCTCCCATTGGAATGCGGGGTCTCGGCTCGCCACGCCCGGATCATAGGAGGGTTGCCGGAGGGCGCGTCGGGGTTCCTAGGATGCTCCCACGAATGGCACCCCAGCAACGAGGCGTCCCCTCCGAGGAAGAGGTCCGCTCCCTCGTGGAGCGCATCCTCGACGGCGTCGTTGCCGCGGACGGGCCCGACCCGGGGCCAGAACCGGGCGAGCCGGCGTCGGTCACCCCCGACTCCGGGGGCTCGGGGATCGCCATCGGCGCCGATCATGGGGGGTTCCCGCTCAAGGAGAGGATCGCCTTCAAGCTCAAGGAGGCGGGGTGGGAGGTCACCGACTGCGGCACCCATTCCCACGAGTCGGTCGACTATCCGGATTTCGCCCTGGCCGTCGCCGAGAAGGTCGCCTCGGGCGAGTGCCGGTGGGGGATCGTCATCGACGGGGCCGGGATCGGGTCGGCGATGGCGGCCAACAAGGTGCCCGGCGTTCGGGCCGCCACCTGTTACGACATCTCATCGGCCCGCAACAGCCGCGAGCACAATCACGCCAACGTCCTGAGTCTCGGCGCGGGCCTGATCGGGGAGGGGCTAGCGTGGCAGATCGTCGAGGAATGGCTGGCCACCGAGTGGGCCGGGGGCCGTCACGCCGGACGGGTGGCCAAGATCGAGGCGATAGAGAGCCGATACTCGAGGGCGGAATGAAGGCACAGCACCGATGAATCGCGAGACCCTCGTCGAGGCGATCACCAGAGAGGTGCTCAACGCCCTCTCGGCCCGCTACGACATGGCCGAGACCGGTGAACAGGTGCGGGAGGTGGTCGCCAACGGCGCCGACCGGGTGGCGTTCCACGGCGAGGCGGCCGATGTCCCCCTCGATCTGGCCCAGTTCATCGACCACACCATGCTCAACCCCGACGCCACCGCCGCCGACATCGACCGGTTGTGCTCCGAGGCCGAGCAGTACCACTTCGCCTCGGTGTGCATCAACCCCACGTGGGTGAAGCGGGCCGCCGCCAACCTGCGGGGGACCGGAGTGCCGGTGTGCACGGTGATCGGTTTCCCCCTCGGGGCCACCACCACCGAGGTCAAGATGACCGAGGCTCGCAAGGCGCTACGCGACGGGGCCCGGGAGATCGACATGGTGCTCAACATCGGGGCCCTCAAGTCGGGAGAGACCGAACAGGTCTACAACGATATCGCCAAGGTGGTCGATGCCGCCCACGAGGTGGGCGCCATCTGCAAGGTGATCCTGGAGACCGCCCTGCTCGGTGACGAGGAGAAGGTGATCGCCTCGGCGCTCGCCAAGCGGGCCAGGGCCGACTTCGTCAAGACGTCCACCGGTTTCGGGCCCGGGGGCGCCACCGTTTATGACGTGGCCCTGATGCGTGAGACAGTTGGGCCCGAGATGGGGGTCAAGGCGTCGGGCGGTGTGCGCACCGCCGACGATGCCGAAGACATGATCGCCGCCGGCGCCACCAGGATCGGCGCCTCGGCCGGAGTGCAGATCGTCAGCCGATCGGATGGAGGAGATAGTGACGACGAGAGGTATTGAGCTCAGGTCCTACGCGTTCTTGGACAGCTTGCAACCCCAGTACGCGGCGTTCCTGGGGACCGTCGCCCAGGGGTTCCTCCCCCTGGCCGGTGACGCTTCGCTCTGGGTGGAGGTTGCGCCCGGCATCGAGATCAACCGTCTGTCCGACGTGGCGCTGAAGGCGACCTCGGTGAAGCCGGGTCTGCAGATCATCGAGCGTTACTACGGCGTCCTCGAGATCCACTCGCCGGACCAGGCCGAGACCCGGGCCGCCGGCTCCGCCATCCTCGAGGCAATCGAGCACGCCGAGGACGACCGGATCAAGCCGCGCATCCTCAGCTCGCAGATCATCAGACGGCTCGACGACCACCACGCCCAGCTGATCAATCGCACCCGTCACGGCCAGATGATCATCCCGGGACAGACCCTCTACGTCCTCGAATGCGAGCCCGCCGCCTACGCCTCCCTGGCCGCCAACGAGGCGGAGAAGGCCGCCGAGATCAATGTTCTCGAGGTGCGCAGCTTCGGGTCGATGGGCCGGGTCTACCTCGGCGGTGAGGAGCGGGACATAGACGTCGGCTGGCAGGCGGCGGTGGCCGCCCTGGAAGGTCTGACGGGACGGGAATCCGACAAGTGATCGAGACTCCGATGGAGAAACGAAAGGAGGAGCTTCATGGCTGAAGCTCTTGGAATGATCGAAGCTCGCAGCTTCCCGGCGATGGTCGAGGCTGCCGACGCCATGGTCAAGGCGGCCAAGGTAGAGCTGGTGAGCATGGAGAAGACGGGTGGCGGCTACGTCACCGCCATCGTCCGTGGCGACGTCGCCGCGGTGAAGGCCGCCGTCGACGCCGGTGTCCGTGGCGCCGAGAAGGTCGGCGAGGTCACTGCGACTCACGTCATCGCGCGTCCGCACGTCAACGTGGATCTCGCCATGCCGCTGGGCCGTCAGGAGCAGGCTCGAGAAGACCTCGAGTAGGCGGCATGCAGCTAGGCAGGGTCACCGGCACGCTGGTCGCCTCCCGCAAAGAAGCCCTGATGTCGGGGATGAAGTTCCTCGTCGTCAGTCAGATCGACGAGGCCGGGTCCGAGACCGGCTCCTACGTGGTCGCGGTCGACGCCGTCGGCGCCGGGGTCGGCGAAGTCGTCCTCTATGCGTCGGGCAGCTCGGCGCGCCAGACGGAGATGACACGGGACCGACCCTGCGATGCGGTGATCATGGCCATCGTCGACTCCTGGGACGTCGACGGCGAGGTCAAGTACCACAAGGGTGAGGAGGCGCGCTCTGGATAGATCGCAGCTGAGTGACGCGGAGATCCGGGCCATCATCGACCGGGTCAAGGGCCGGGTGGCCGCGGCCGAGTTCGCCGCCCGCACCGGGCCGGCCCTGAGAGCCGGTGAAGACCTGGCCGTCTCCGACGTGGAGTTGGGCGATGGCATCCACGCCACCATCGACGAGGCAGTGAAGGCCGCGCGCGACGCCTTCATGACCTACCGGGAGATGGGTCTCGAGAAACGGAAGACGATCGTGGAGTCGATGCGGGCGGCGATGCTGCGCGAGGGTGAGCGTCTCGCCTACATGGCCGCCGAGGAGACCGGGCTGGGAAGAGCCGAGGACAAGGTGGTGAAGAACCGCCTGGTCACCACCAAGACTCCCGGGCCCGAGGACCTCGAGCCACACGTGGTGACGGGTGACTCGGGGATGATGATCACCGAGTTCGCCCCCTACGGGGTGATCGCCTCCATCACTCCCACCACCAACCCGACCTCGACCATCATCAACAACTCGATCTCGATCGTCTCCGCCGGCAATGCCGTCGTGTTCAACGTGCACCCAAACGCGGCCCTCGTGTCGACCGAGAACATCAAGCTGCTCAATCGGGCCATCGTGGCCGCCGGCGGCCCGGCCGATCTGGTGACCGCGATTCCGCAACCCACCCTCGAGTCGGCCCGCGACGTGATGCACCACCCCGATGTGCGGGTCTTGCTCGTGACCGGGGGACCGGGTGTCGTCCAGGAGGCGCTGAGCACCAACAAGAAGGCGATTACGGCCGGACCCGGCAACCCGCCTGCCGTCGTCGACCAGACCGCCGATGTCGAGACCGCCGGCCGGGACATCGTGCGTGGGGCTTCGTTCGACAACAACGTGATCTGCACCGACGAGAAGACCACGATCGTGGTCGACACCGTGGCGGATCGGTTGGTGCAGTCGATGGTGGCCAACGGCGCCTACCGGCTCAAGGAGCACGAGGTCAAGCGGCTCGAACGGGTCGTCTTCCGGGAGATGGGCCCACCCAACAAGCCGGGCATGATCAATCCCGAGCTCATCGGCAAGAACGCCTCCCGAATCCTCTCCGAGATCGGGATCACCGTCGACGACGACGTCCGCTTGGTCGTGGCCGAGGTGCCCCGGGAGCACAACCTGGTGTGGACCGAGCAGATGATGCCGGTGATGCCGGTGGTCCGGGTGCACGACGTCGACGATGCCATCGACCTGGCGGTCAAGTCAGAGCATGGCTTCCGGCACACCGCCTCGATCCACTCCACCAACGTCGACACAATCACCCGGATGGCCCGGGCGATGAACTGCAGCATCTTCGTGGCCAATGGGCCCAATTTCAGCGGTCTCGGGGAGGGTGGTGAGGGCTTCACCTCGTTCTCCATCGCCAGCCCCACCGGTGAGGGATTGACCCGGCCGCGTCACTTCTCCCGGGTGCGCAGGATCAGCGTGGTCGGAGCGCTGCGAATTGTCTGACGCGCCGTTGTCTGACCCGGCGATCGCCCTTCTCGAGTTCGACTCCATCAGTGCCGGCATCCTTTCCGGCGACGCCATGGTCAAGACCTCTCCGATAGGCGCGATCTACTCCGGGACGGTCCACCCGGGGAAATACCTGGTCCTCGCCGGTGGCGACACTGCCAGCGTCGAGATCGCCCTGGCCACCGGGCGTGAGATGGGAGGAGGACATGTCAGCGATTGGGTGTTCCTCCCCGATATCCACCCCGAGGTGATGTCAGCCATCACCAAAGGTGCCGACGCCGCCTCCCTCGACGGCGAGGCTCTCGGCATCGTCGAGACCACCACTGTGGCCGCCGTCATCGACGCCGCCGATGCCGGCGTCAAGGCCGCCGACGTGAGGGTGTCCTCGGTACGTCTCGCCGATGGCCTCGGGGGAAAGGGCTACGTGCTCTTCTCCGGGGTCGTCGCCGAGGTGGAGGCCGCGGTCGAGGCGGCAGTGGTCCGCACCGAGCCCCACGGCACCATGATCCGCTCCGATGTGATCGCACAGCTCCACGAGGAGATGGCGGAGAACCTGGCCGGAGATCTCCGATTTCTGAGACGGGTGGGCTGATGCAGTTGGCTCGTGTCGTGGGAAGCGTGGTGGCCACCGAGAAGGTGGAAGGACTGGAGGGTGTCCGTTTCCTCGTCATCCAGCCGCTCGACAAGAACCAAGAGCCGGCCGGCAGGACAGTCGTCGCCGCCGACGCCGTCCACATGGCTGGGCCCGGCGAGCTGGTCTACTTCGTCAGCTCGCGGGAGGCGGCCGAGGCACTCCCGGTCAGGTTCGTCCCCGTCGACCACGCCATCACCGGGATCGTCGACGAGGTCCATCTGGGGGTCGAAACGTGAAAGTGGGAAAGGTCGTCGGCACCGTGGTGTCCACCGTCAACATCCCGCTGCTCGACGAGCATCGTCTCCTTCTCTGTGATCTCCAGGACGTCGACGGTGAGCCGGAGGGGTACACGATCTGCGTCGACGTGGTCGACGCCGGGATGGGGGACACGGTGCTGATCCTCGACGAGGGCAGCTCGGCACGTCAGATCCTGGGTCTCGACACCGGGGCGATCCGGGCGGTGATCGTCGGAATAGTCGACGAGCTCCATGTCGACGGTGAGCTGCGCGAGGTGGGGTGAACGACTCAACCGCAGGGCGTGCGGACCGGTTGGGGTCCCGGCTGGCCGGGATCCTGGAAAAGGCCGTCGATCGCTCCCGTGAGGTGCGTCACGGCCTGCTCGGGGTCGCTACCGTCGACGGATCCTGGAGCTGGTCGGGTGTCCACGGAGTGCTCGACGTCTCCGGTACTCCTGCGACCTCCGAGGCCCGATACCCGATCGCCAGCGTCACCAAGCTGTTCACCGCCGCCGTCGTGCTCCGGCTCGTCGAGCAGTCCCGTCTCGGTCTCGACCACCGAGTGGTCGACCTCCTCCCGACGGCAGTGACCGAGGGTCTGCACGTGCTCCACGGTGTTGATCACACGCCTGAGATCACCGTCGAGCACCTGCTCGGCCACACATCCGGTCTGGCGGACTACTACGAGGAGGCTCCATCCGGCGGGGTGAGCGCCCAGGCCCGTCTCCTCTCCGGTGAGGACGCCCCGATGCCATTCGCCGAAGTCCTTCGAGTGGTGCGCGACGAGCTAACACCGCATTTCCCTCCACAGCGGCTCGACAGGTCCCGGGTCAGGGCCAGGTACACCGACACCAACTACCAGTTGCTTGGTGCCATCATCGAAGGGGTCACCGGACAACCGCTACACGAGACCTTCGACGAGCTGGTGTTTCGACCACTGGCATTGGACCGAACCTCCTCCTATCCCCACCCGCCCCGGTCCGGAGGATCACCCGAGCCCGACGCCAGGGTGTGGTCGAAGGACACCGTGTTGGAGGTCCGGGGTGCGCTGACCCATCAGAAGGCCGACGGGGGGATCGTGTCCGACGTGGCCGATCAGCTGGCGTTCATGCGCGGGCTGGTGGGAGGTGAGATCTTCGAGGACCCGGGCACCTGGGTTCGAATGCAGGAGCGCTTCCATCGGGTGTTCTTCCCGATCGAGTACGGGTTGGGAGTGATGCGGTATGCCCCTCCACGGTGGATGTCTCCGGCCTTCCCGGTTCCGCCCCTGATCGGGCACACCGGGTCTACGGCGACCTGGCTGTTTCACTGCCCTCGGCTCGACATCGTCCTCGCCGGGACGTTCGACGTGGCGCGGCCACCCCTGCCGTTCCGATTCCTTCCCCGCGTCCTGAGGGCCGTCTCCCAAGAGACGACTTGACCAGGGCCGTTCCTGTCGCATCGGAGGTCGGGCCTGATACGGTCGAAGTCGAGCGATCAGGAGGATTCGTGACCGACACCATCGTCTACGTCGACCGCTCCACCATCAACGAAGGACAGGCTGCGGTCGTCAAAGACAAGATCCAGGATCTCGTGCGTTTCATCGACCAACGCGAGCCCCAGCTCGTCGGATATCAGTTCTACTTCGACGAGGACGCTGGCCGGATGACGGTGATCGCGATACACCCGGACTCCGACTCCCTGGAGTTTCACATGCAGATCGGGCGCTCGGCCTTCGCCGGTTTCTCCGACTTCATCGACATGCAGGCCATCGTGCCAAGCTCCGCCCATGGAAGTTGCCGGCCTCTTCGTCGTCCCCGCCAACCGGGCGTCGTGTGACGACCTGTTGGCGGTCTTCGGCACGAAGGGCTACACCGGCCGCTGCCTCTGCCAGCGGTTCAGGACCACCGGCGAGGAGTGGTGGCACGACCCCATCCCCCGAGAGGAGCGGACGTTCCGGCTTCGCCAGCAGACCGACTGTGGATACCCCGAGTCGGAGACCACCAGCGGGCTCGTCGCCTATCTCGACGGCGAGCCGGTCGGTTGGTGTGCCGTCGATCGGCGCAGCGAGTACATCCGTCTCGGTCAGACCCCCTGGAAGGGACGATCCGAGGACAAGGACGACGAGGATGTATGGGCGGTGACCTGTTTCGCAGTCCGGGTCGGCTACCGCGGTCGGGGCATCACCTACCAACTCGCCGCCGCCGCCGTTGAGCACGCCCGGGAGCGCGGTGCCCGGGCCCTCGAGGCCTACCCGATGATCCCGGAGCCTGGCCAGACCATCACCTGGGGTGAGATCCATGTCGGCCATCGCAAAGTCTTCGCGGCGGCCGGCTTCGAGGAGGTCAGCCACCCCAGCAAGCGCCGTTGTGTGATGAGGATCGAGTTCTAGGAACCTCGCGGGTCCCAATCGTGGGCGTCGAGTGGTAGCTTTCCCCCATCGGATAGGAGAAGCATTGGCGGAGGTTCATCGCTTTCCAGTACATCGTCGCGAGCTGATTGCAGACGCCGACCGCTCGGCTCTCCGTGCGACCTGGCACAACGACTCTGGCCACGTCGTGATCAGCATGTGGCGTGGTGACACCTGTGTCGCCACCTCGCATCTGACACCTGCGGAGGCGGGACGGCTGGCAGGGTTCATCACTTCAGGGCTCGCCGATATCGCACAGGATGTGGCGACGTGGCGGGAGACGGTGACACCGATGTCGCCGCGGTCGACCTGGCGCCACCGGGTCCGCACCGGTGCCCGTCTGTGGCGTGACAGTGTCGGATGGTCTCTGGAGCGGATGGGGAGACGGCTTCGCGGCTCGGGGCGAAACCCGGTCTGATCTACCAAACACTCGACTCTTCGAGATCCCATTCCCGCTGTTGTCCTGCCGAATGTCACAAACTGCGCTCGGGCGGTGTCTTCATGTCGAAACCGTCGACGACAGGAGGACACATGACCAGCGACACCCGCATCCCCAAGGCGGAGATCACCGGCGTCTACGGGGCGACGGTCAAGAGGTTCAGCAAGCGGATGCTCGGCGACGTCGCCGAGCCCGTGGGTGTCTATTGGCACAACCCCAAAGTGCTCAAGTTCTACCTCGGGCTCGGTCAGAAGTCTCAGAAGTGGAATCAGTGCGACGAGAACCTCAAGTCGTTCGCCCACATGGCCGTGGCCTCACTCGTCGGCTGCACCTGGTGCCTCGACTTCGGCTATTTCATGGCACACAACGACGGGCTCGATCTCGACAAGGCCCGTGAGGTGCCGCGCTGGCGGGAGTCCGACATGTTCACACCGTTGGAGCGCGACGTCATGGAGTACGCCGAGGCGATGAGCCAGACTCCGCCCACAGTCACCGACGAACTGTCGGACCGGCTGTTGGAGTCTCTCGGCGCCCCGGCCCTCGTCGAGCTGTCGGCGTTCATTGCGCTCGCCAACGTCTACACCCGGACCAACGTCGCCTTCGGCATCGAAGCCCAGGGATTCGCCGCCGCCTGCGGGCTGGCGCCCTTGGCGGAGCCTTCGCGGGACATAGCCTCGGCTTCGTGACCGACCCGTTCGTCACCCACCGCAGACTTCTCTTCACGGTCGCCTACGAGATGCTCGGCTCGGCGGCCGACGCCGAGGACGTAGTCCAGGAGACCTGGCTGCGGTGGGCCGACGTCGACCAGACAGAGGTGTGTGACCCCCGGGCCTATCTGGTGCGGATCATCACCCGGCAGGCGCTCAACAGACTCAGGGCCGTTGCCCGCAGGCGAGAGGACTATGTGGGGGAGTGGTTGCCGGAGCCCTTGCTGACCAGCCCCGACGTCGCCGACGACGTCGTGCTCGCCGAGAGTGTCTCGATGGCGATGCTCACCGTGCTGGAGACCCTCAAACCGACCGAGCGCGCCGTGTTCGTGCTCCGCGAGGTCTTCGACATGCCCTACGACGAGATCGCCGCAGCCGTAGGGAAGACACCGGCCGCTGTGCGCCAGATCGCCCACCGGGCCCAGGGACACGTCGCCTCGCGGCGTCCGCGAATGCAGGTGGACCAAGCCGAGCAGCGGGTCGTGGTGGAGCGGTTCTTGGCCGTGTTGCACTCGGGCGACATGCAGGGCCTGTTCGACGTGCTCGCTCCAGACGTGGTGCTGGTCGCTGATGGTGGAGGTGAGGTGGCGGCGGCTCGCCAGCCGGTGCAAGGAGCGGACCGGGTGGCTGCATTCCTGTCCGGCCTGGCACGGATGGCGCCGAGCGCCGATGTCAGAGTCGTATGGCTCAACGGGGCTCCCGCCGTGCGGGTCGACCTCGACGACGAGCTCAACACCGCGGTGAGTCTCGTTATCGAAGGTGAGCGGGTCTCCCGCATCTACGCCGTCCGCAACCCGCGCAAACTCACCCGTCTCGGCGAAGAGGTGCAGCTGAGCCGTACAACGTGAGCTGCTGGAGACCTGGTGGCCGGTGTGATAGCGCGAGCGGGCGAGTCAAGCGTCTGGTGGGAGTTCCTTGACCATCGTGTCTGAGTCGGGCCCTCCTGCCACCACCTGGAAGCCCTCGCCGGTGTAGAGACCATGGGCGAGGTTGGCTCGCTCCACACTGAGGCTGATCGCCCGATGCCCCGCTGCTCGGGCTCGGCGGGTCATCTCCTGGAGAAGCCCTCGCCCCACCCCCATTCCCCTCCACTGTCGAACGACCCCCATGCTCAACTCAGGCACATCGTCGGCTACGTAGCCGTATCCGGGAGCATCGGCGGTGAACAGCCGCAACCAGACGGCTCCAATCGGGGCGTGATCAGCCTCGGCTACCACACCGAGATCGCCCGGACGTGGCCAGCCATCGACATAACGCGCCAAAGCCGGATCGGCTGCGATGGCTGCACGCGGGAGCTGCCGATCCGGTGCCCAGTTCACTGCCTCCACGAGCATGTCGAACAGGAAGTCAGCGTCATCTGCATTTGCTGAACGAAAGCGGTGCTCGCCACTCACAGATCAACAATCTCCCGAACCGCCGTCACCCTCGAAAGCCGTTGGGGCATTGGCCGCACAGGATCCTACGTCACAGCACTGGCCATTCCGATCGGAGGTATCAGAGACGTTGTGGGATGACTCTTCTCAGTCGCGACACGAGGAGAGATAGTGAAACGACGACGAGTCGATGTGACGTTTCCGAGCGAGCTACCCACAGGTGCCGAATGAAAGGCTTGCTATGCCGGTGCAGCAGCAGGTAACGGTTCGACGTTGGGGGGTTTGTCGGAAGTGGGGAGTTCCCTATCCGTGTCGGAAGACCTCAGACGAGGTCAGGTGGTGTTACACCTTCACCCTTGCACAGCGAAAGTGCTGGGGGCTCTTCGAGCAATTCCACGCCTGCGAGAACGGTATCGAATACCACTACACGGACCGATGCTTCGGTCTCGTGACGAGTTGGACCATCATCACCAACCCGTTCCAGAAATGCTTTGAGAATCGACTGGAGGAAAAGGGTCGATGTTCCATCTCCGGTGACTTCCCCGAAGCTGCCCTGTGACGCTCCGGTGCCTGGGACCGACGTCCTGTGTCTGATAGCAGAATGCCCGAAAGGCGTTCGAGAGAGGACGATCGAGGCAATGACGGTCATGGAGTGGTTGTTGGAATCCGACCCGGCGATTCGTTGGCAGGTCCTGCGCGACCTGAGTGACGAACCAAGTGACGTCGTGAATTCCGAGCGTGCGCGGGTCGCCGGTGAAGGCTGGGGCGCTCAGCTGCTCGCGCTGCAAGACGTCGACGGCAGGTGGGACGGTGGAACCTATCGTCCGGGCTGGGTCGATGAATCGAAACCGTTCTTCGATGCGTGGACCGCGACCCACTTCGCCCTGCAATCCCTGCGGGACTTCGGTCTCGACCCTGACAGCCCCGAGGCACGACACGCCGTCTCGCTCGTTCGCGAGAACGTCCGATGGGACGTGAACGGTGCTCCTTATTTCGACGGCGAGATCGAGCCATGTATCAACGGGATCGCCCTCGCGATCGGCGTCTACTTCGGCCAAGCAGTCGACGGAATCGTCGACCGTCTCCTAGACGATCAACTCGACGATGGCGGCTGGAACTGTTGGGCCGAATTCGGGGCGACAGTGGCGTCGTTCCACACGACGATCTGTGTGCTCGAGGGTCTGTTGGCGTGGGAACGAGCCGAGGGATCATCAGAGGCGGTGGTCGCCGCTCGAACGAAGGGGGAGGAGTACCTCCTCGAACGGGGTCTGTTCCGTGCTCGGTCGACCAAGCAGGTCATCGACCCGAGATTCACCATGTTCTCCTTCCCCACCTGGTGGTACTACGACGTGCTCCGCGGTCTCGACTACTTCCGGTCGACCGGTGCCGCCTTCGACGATCGATGTGCCGAGGCGATCGATCTGGTCGTTGGCAAACGCGACGATGCCGGCCGATGGGCCCTGGAGAACACACACCAAGGTCCGACCCACCTGGAGATGGAAGGACCCGACGGGTTCCCCAGCCGTTGGAACACACTGCGAGCCCTGCGTGTGCTGGATTGGGCCGACACCGGCTCCGCTTAGAAATACCTTGGAAAGTCGGCAGATTAGGGGTTGACAGGGTGGTTGGTGTTGGCTTATGATACGAACATATGTTCGATCACACTGTTTCTGTGGTCGGGCTCTGGCCGGGGGAGGGACCTGAGGACCTGTCGGCTGAGGACGAGCTTGCGTTTGAG
>CAZZIG010000051.1:0-6233 GCA_964653975.1 uncultured Acidimicrobiaceae bacterium | reverse complement strand
GCCGTGCTCACCATCTGGGGTGCTTTCGCCAGTGTGATCTACATACCGCTGAGTGCGTGGATGGTGACACGCTTCGACTGGAGGGTGACGCTGCTCATCCTCGCCATATCGACCGCGGTTGCCCTCCTCGTCGGGGCCGTCATGATCGACACCAAGCGACGAGGGGGCCCGGATCGACCTCCCGTCTTCCGTGACCTGGGGCGTTCGTCACGTTCCGGCCCGGCGCTGCGGTTCCTGATCAGCCAGGGGCTGGCCGGGATCGCGGTGGGCACGATCCTGGTCTACCAGGTCCCGGCGATGACAGCTGCGGGTCTCGCCTTGGGCGCAGCATCGTTCTGGGCAGGTTTCCGGGGTTTCGCACAACTGGGCGGACGCCTTCCTCTCATGCCGATCGTTCGGCGGTTCGGGGTGGTCAACACACTCCGCATCTCCTATGTCGCGATCGCGATCGGCTCGGTGGCTCTTGCGTTCTCGGGAAACCAGGTGCTGGCGGCGACCTATGCCGTCGCCGCAGGGTTCGGCATCGGTGCGGTGTCCCCGTTGATCGGGATGCACTCCAAGGAGGTCTACGGCCAGGCCAACCTGGGGACGGCGATGGGGTTGGTCAGTCTCGTGTTCCAGGTGGCCAACGCCATCGGGCCCGTCGCGGCGGCCAGTGTTGCGGACATGACCGGTTCGAGGGCCATCCCCGTCGCGGCGAGCGGGCTGCTCATGATCGTCGCCGCGGCCGTGGTCAGACCGACGGAATGAAGGCGTATTCGGCCGATTCGGCGATCTGGCGGTAACCCAACCTGGTGTATATCGAGTTGGATGTGGTGTTGGCCAGGTCGGTGTAGAGGAAGCAATATCGATGACCTTGGTCGAGCAGCCACTGAGACTCGGACGCGACCAGATTCGATGCGTAGCCGCGGCCGCGATGCTGTGGTGGGGTGTACACCGGCCCGATCCTGATTCCGTTCGGCGTCGGACCCGAATGCCCCGAAATGCACACCACCTCGCCATTCACCTCGTGGACCCAGAGACCAAATCGGGGGGACTGCTCCTCGATCCGCCACTCGGTGCTGCGTCGGGATAGGGACGGGTCGTCGACGTGCCCGATGGCTTCTTCTTCGAAGGCGAGTCGGAGCTCGACCAACCGGTCCACCTCCTCCCTCCTGGCCGGACGTGACAGACCTTCGACAGAGGGTGGCGGGACCACTTTCGAGAGCTGAAAGATGCCTTGGGACATGGTGAGTGTCGCCGTCTCGGGTCGCACCTCTGCGAATCGATGGACAGAAGGAGAGACTCCGACCACGCCGGGCAGGTCGTCGATCTGGTTGGCGAGTTCGTGCGCGGCGGGCTCGGAGGTGGTCAGGGCGAGGATCAAGTTGTGAGGCGGGGTCCGGGCGGCGGCAGCGACGGGCACTCCCGCCTCACGTGCGACCCATGCCCCAAACCCTTCGAAGGCGTCGGGGTCGTGGATGACCGTGCTGGTGACACCGAGGATGAGGTTGTTTACCGCCTCGTCGGCGAGGAGCAGGCTGTCGGCGACCGAGCGGAACTCTGCGGCGTCGTCGAAGCGCTCGACCTCCATGGCTGGAGGTTAGGGGCTCAGACCTCCGCCACCGCCTCGATCACCTCGCCGAGCCGTTGGATCAGGTCGACCACGCGGTTCGAGTAGCCCCACTCGTTGTCGTACCAGGACATGACCTTGACCAGGTTGCCACCCATCACCTGTGTACCGCTGGCGTCGAAGATCGATGAGTGCGGGTTGCCGATGATGTCGGTGGAGACGATGGCGTCTTCGGTGTATTCCATGATTCCCGCCAGGTGACCTTCTGCAGCTCTCTTCACCGCGGCGTTGACCTCCTCGACGGTCACGTCCTTTTTGAGCTCTACGACCAGGTCGACGGTCGAGCCGTCGGGCACCGGTACCCGCATCGCCATCCCGTCCAACTTGCCTTTGAGTTGGGGGAGCACCTCTCCAACCGCCTTGGCTGCGCCTGTGGTGGTGGGAATGATGTTCTCGGTGGCGGCGCGGCTGCGTCGCAGGTCCTTGTGAGGGACATCGGCGAGACGCTGGTCGTTGGTGTAGGCGTGCACCGTGGTCATGACACCCTTCTCGATCCCGAACTCGTCGTCGAGGATCTTCGCCAGGGGGGCCAGGGAGTTGGTGGTGCAGGATGCGTTGGACACGATCACGTCTTCGGGGCCGAGCTCCGAGTCGTTGACACCGAGGACGATCGTCTCGTCGATGTCGTCTTTGGCCGGGACGGTCAGGATGACCCGTTTCGCGCCGGCATCCACATGCTTCTGCAGCGACGCCCTGTCGCGGAAGACACCGGTGGCCTCGACCACCACATCGACTTCGAGCTCGTCCCAGGGGAGATCGGACGGGTCTCGCTCCATGAGCATCCGGACCTGATGGCCCCCGACCGTCATCACGCCGTCCGCGACGGTCACCTCCTGGTCGAAGCGGCCCATGACAGAGTCGTACTCCAGGAGATAGCCGAGGATGTCGTCGTCGGAGAGGTCGTTGATCGCCACCACCTCTATGTCGGTCGCCGGCCGGGAGGCGATGATCCTGAACACGTTGCGACCGATCCGGCCGAAACCGTTGATTGCGACTCTCGTCATCGTGAGCCTCCTTTCGCGGCGATGATCGCCGCGGTCTCCACGACCCGGTGGGAGTAGCCCCAACCGTTGTTGAACCAGGTGATCGTCTTGACCAGTTCGTCGCCGGTCACCATCGTCGCCAGGCTGTCGAAGATGCCCGAATGCGAGTTGAGTCTCACATCCGAGGAGACGATCGGGTCGTCCACGTACTCGATGACATCGCTGTAACGCTCTGCCACCTGGCTCCTGATCGCCTCGTTGACCTCTGCTGCCGTGACCGGTTTCGCGGTCTCGGCGACCATGTCGACCGTGGACCCGTCGGGAACCGGCACGTTGAGGGCGGTGACCATGAGCTTGCCGGTCAACTCGGGCAGTGCCTGGGTGATGATCTCGGCGGAGTTGGTCTCGGCAGGGATGATGTTCTCCCCGGCGGCGCGGCTGGTTCTGAAGGCTTCGGTGGGGACATCGGCGAGACGGCCGGAGTTGGACATGGCCTTGACCACCGTCATGAAGACACGGTCGAGGCCGAACGACTCGTCGAGGATGCGCAGGATGGGGGCGGCGGCATTCGAGGTGTTCGACCCCATCGCCACCATCTCGGGGACACTATCGAGGATGTCGTCGTTGATCCCCTTGAGCAGGAGGGGGATCTCACCAGGAGTCTCCGGGCTGGAGGTGAGGACGACGCTGGGGGCGCCACTGTCGAGATGTCCCTGCAGCGACTCCCTGGAGCGATAGCGGCTGGTGGTGTCGAGGACGATGTCGACCGAGTCGTCGGCCCACTTGGTGTCGGCGGGTGTCTCGGCGTCGCCGAAGGTCACCTTCTTCGACCCGTACTGGAGTATCCCTCCCGAGTATTCGACTTCGACCGGGAAACGTCCGTAGATCGAGTCGTATTTGAGCAGGTAGGTGAGAGCTTCGGGCTCGGCTATGTCCGCGATGGCGACGACGTCCAAGTCGTCCCGGTCGTGGAGAAGCCGGAAGACGTTGCGCCCGATCCTGCCGAACCCCATGAGTCCGATTCGGGTACTGGTCATCGTTCTCCTTTGATCGCTCCCGAAGTTAGCTAGCAACCCCCTGGATTCGGAAACCGGGCCGCGGTACCTTCGACCGCGAGGGGAGATGTTCGCCGTACTCGCCATCGCCGCAGTCTGTGTGGCTCCACCGGTCGACGGCCCGGTGGTGAGCCCCTATGCGCCCGCAGGCGCGTATGCGGGCCATTGGGGTGTCGACTACGCCGCAGAGGTCGGACAGGTGGTGCGGGCACCGGTTTCGGGTCGGGTCACCTTTGCCGGCTCCGTCGCCGGGATGAGGACAGTGACCATCGAGCCGGTGAGCGGGCTCAAAGTGTCGGTGTCCTATCTCTCCCGGGTGGATGTCGCAACCGGCGCGACGCTGGCCAGGGGCTCACCCGTCGGTTTGTCCGGGACGCCCCACGGCCGGGCCGGCGTCCACATGTCGGTGAGGGTGGAGGGTAGCTACGTCGACCCGATGTCACTGATGGGATGCCGCCAAACAGACATCACCCGGGCGTTGCGTCTGGTCACACCGCCGGCCCCCTATCCTCGTCACCGTGCGAACCGGAATCCTCGGTGGGACTTTCGACCCGATCCACGTCGCCCATCTGCATACGGCCGAGTGCGCCCTGCACCAACTCGAGCTCGATCGGGTGCTGATCCTCCCCGCCGGTGACCCATGGCAGAAGTCGGGTCGGGACGTCAGCCCCGGGAAACATCGGTTGGAGATGTGCCGCCTGGCCATCGAGGGCGCAGAGGGCCTGGAGGTCGATCTGCGTGAGCTGGATCGGGACGGTCCAACGTACACGATCGAGACGTTGGGGACTTTCCCGACGGACGAAGAGCTCTTTCTCATCCTCGGCTCGGACTCCCTGGGTGGGATCGAGACCTGGGAATCGTGGGAGAAGATCCTGGCCAGAGTTACCCTCGTGGAGGCACCGCGATTTGGCACGGTGCGCGGGGTGGGAGAGGCTCACGGAGCGGTGCAGCTCGAAATGGGGATGCTCGAGGTGAGCAGCACCGATATCCGGCGACGGATTGCCGAGGGCAGACCGTATCGTTATCTGGTGACCGCTCCCGTCCACGGATACATCGAAGTCACCAACCTCTATGCGGAGCCCGCCTGAGCCGATATGGTGGGACCCTTCATGAAGATGGGAATCACGTCATAGAGCACAGTGTCGACCTGGCCCGCACAGCGGCTGACGCCCTGTTCGCCAAGAACGGAACCGACATTGCCCTGCTCGACGTGGCCGACGCCTTCTTTCTCTCCGACGTGTTCGTCATCGCCACCGGCAGCTCGATCACCAACGTGCAGGCTCTCGCCGACCACGTGGAGGAGCGGATCAAGGAGACCCATGGGGTCAAGCCGCTCCGCGTCGAGGGACGCACCGAGGGGGAGTGGGTCCTGGTGGATCTCGGCGACATCATCGTCCACGTCTTTCAGGCCTCGGCTCGCGAGTACTACTCGTTGGAGAGGCTCTGGGGCGATGCCGGGCGGATCAAATGGGAGGAGCCGGTCGTCACCGACGGCTGACGGGCCTCACCAGGCGGCGATTATCCGGCAGGGTGCCCCAGAGCCGTCTTCCCAGGGGACCACACCCACGAATCCAAGGGCGCCTCGCGACGGGATGCTGTCGAGGTTGGCGATGCTCTCGATGCCGTATCGACCGGTGGCAAGGAACTCGTTGTGGACGTCGAAGGTCTGCGAGTTGCCCGGGTCGAGACTCATCGTGTCGACTGCGATCCCCACAGCGTCGCGACGCTCCACGAGCCATTCGGTGGAGGCTAGGGAGAAGCCCGGGAAGTTCAGGTCGGGGAAACCCGTTCCCCCCCGGAACTCGTCACCGTCGCCCACTTTTGCATCCCAACCCGAGTTCATGCAGACGAGGGCCCGCCGGGGGATCCGCCCGTTCCCCCGCTCGAAGGCGACCAGGTCTTCAGGCTCCACCATCGCGTTGGGGTTGGCCACCGCTTTCGCGGTGATGTCGACCACGACGATGGGGGCGACCAGATCGTCGGGGTCGATGGCGTCGACCAACACGTTGCCCTCGTCGAAGTGGCCGGGGGAGTCCATGTGGGTGCCGATGTGCTCGACCAGGGTCCACTCCTTGGAGAGAAACCCGTCCGAGTAGTTGGTGAGAACCTCGTCGAAGACGGCTTGAGGGCCGAAGAAGGAGGGGAAGGTCCTGACGAGACGATGTGTCAGGTCGGCCACCCGGTTGGCCCGTTTCGGGAAGGCGGCGGCGGGCAATGCCGGCCCCACCGTGGCCAGTGCGGCTCCCGCACCGATGGCGACACTCGACTTGAGGAATCTGCGGCGATCCGGCGAGCGGACCTCGTCGTCGGGGTGGGAGTGGCCGTGGTGGTGATGGGTGAGGCCTGGGGCGCACATGTGAGCTCCTATCTCGTGGACCTGTCCCAACCTACCCTTTGACACGCAAGACGTGGCCGGATGACTTCGGTCACCCGCGGCGATCCGGTAATCTGGCCTCATCCAGGGGCTGTAGCTCAGTTCGGCAGAGCACTTGACTGGCAGTCAAGGGGTCAGGGGTTCAAATCCCCTCAGCTCCACAAGAAACGCCCTCAACCGGGGGTTGCCGCCTACTTCTTTTCGGATTC
>CAZZIG010000050.1:0-10219 GCA_964653975.1 uncultured Acidimicrobiaceae bacterium | reverse complement strand
ATGACCTTGCGGCCCGACTCCCCTTCGTCCTGCAGAGCCTGGAGTTTGGGGATGACGACTGTGAGGAGCTGCATGATGATCGAGGCCGTGATGTAGGGAAGGATCCCCAGGGCGAACACGGAGAACTGCTCGAGGGCGCCCCCCGAGAACAGGTTGAGGAGACCGTAGATGCCACCCGCCTGCTGCTGGGCCTGGAACAACTGGACCGCTTCCAGGTCGATGCCGGGCACCGGCACCGTCGCTCCCAGTCGGTAGACGGCGAACATGGCCAGCGTGAAGAGGATCTTCCGGCGCAGGTCCGAGACCTTGAACATGTTTCTGTAGATGCTGAGCACGGGTCTACCTGGGTCGTCCTCGGGACTCGGTACTTTGTACTCGGACCTTCCGGGTATCGGGTGCGAGGTCCGGCGAAGCCGTCATTCGATGACCTCGACCGTGCCGCCCGCTTTCTCGATCTTCTCTCTGGCCACCCGTGAGAAGGCGTGGGCCTTCACCGTGAGCGGCTTGTCGAGATCACCTTCGGCAAGGACCTTCACCCGACCGCGGTGGCGGATCAGCCCTCTGTCCCGTAGGGCTTGGGGGGTCACCTCCGAGCCCTTGTCGAACTCTTCGAAGGCGCTCAGGTTGACGATGGCGTACTGCTCCTTGTTGGGGTTGGTGAACCCCTTCAGCTTGGGAAGCCGCATGGCGAGGGGGGTCTGGCCGCCCTCGAACCCGGGCCGCAGCTTGCTTCGGGCCTTGAGGCCCTTGGTGCCGCGCCCGGCTGTCTTGCCGCGTCGCCCACCCTCGCCACGGCCAACCCGGATCTTCTTCTTCTTCGATCCGGGCGACGGCGCCAGGTGATGCAGTTTCAGCTGTTCTCGCTCTTCACTCATCTCAAATCCTTCCAGGTACCGAGTACCAGATGCCAGGTGCCGGGTCTCCTACGTCTCCTCGACTTCGACCAGGTGACTGACTTTGGCCAGCATCCCGCGCAGGCTCGGCGAGTCGACGCGCTCCACGGTGTGATGGATCCGCTTCAGCCCCAGCCCTTCCACTGTCGCCCGGGTCTTTGGCTTCTCACCGATGACGCTCCTGGTCAGCGTCACCTTCAAGGTCTTGTCCTTCTTCTTCGCCATCGTCTACCTATTTCGACTCAGGCGCCGGTGCCGCCCGCAGCGACTCGGTCGTGTTGTAGGCGTGCAACAGCCCCGGTGGGGTGATGTCCTCGGCCTTCTTTCCCCGCAGACGGGCCACCTCGTCGGGACGGCGCTGTCCGAGCAGGCCGTTCATCGTCGCCTTGGCCACGTTGAGATGTGTGGGTGATCCCAGGGATTTGGCCAGGGCGTCTTTGATGCCTGCGGCCTCCAGGATCTGGCGGACGGCCCCACCAGCGATGACACCGGTGCCGGGGGCGGCCGGCTTGATCAGAACACTGGCCGCATCGTGCTTGCCGGTGATCTGGTGGACGATGGTCTGACCGGCCATCGGCACCACCTCCATGGTTCGCCTGGCCTGCTCCATGCCCTTCTGGATGGCTGCCGGGACCTCTTTCGCCTTGCCGTAGCCGACACCCACCTTGCCGTTGCCGTCGCCGACAACGACGAGCGCGGTGAAGCTGAAGCGACGACCACCCTGCACCACCTTGGCGACACGGTTGATCTGGATCACTCTCTCGTCGTATTGGCTCTGGTCCGAGCCGGGTCGATTCTGTCTTGCCATTGTTCTCAGAACTCCAGTCCCGCCTCGCGGGCGGCGTCGGCGAGGGCTTTGAGTCGTCCGTGGTACTTGTAGCCGCCACGGTCGTAGACGACCGTGGCGACTCCCGCCTCTTTGGCGCGGTCGGCCACCAATGCGCCCACCTTCGCCGCGGTCTCGACATTGAGACGGTCCGACCTCAGGTCCGGTTCCTGAGAAGAGGCCGCGGCGATGGTGACGCCCGAGACGTCATCGATCACCTGGGCGTAGATATACCGGTTGCTCCGGTATACCGAGAGACGGGGGCGGTCGGAAGTGCCGCGCAGCTTGCGACGCACCCGGGCACGGCGGCGGATGCGGGTGTCTGCGGCCCGGGACATCACTTACCCGCCTTTCCGGCCTTGCGGCGGACATACTCACCCGCATAGCGAATCCCCTTGCCCTTGTACGGCTCCGGGGGACGGACCTTGCGGATGTTGGCGGCCACCTGGCCCACCTGCTCCTTGTCGATGCCGGACACCACGATCTTCGTGGGCTCCGGCACCTCGAGGGTGATGCCTTCCGGCGCCTCGACCACCACAGGATGGCTGAAGCCAACGAGGAGCTCGACGCCCGTGCCCTTGGACGTGGCCCGGTAACCGACACCTTGGATCTCCAGCTCCTTGCGGAAACCGTCGGAGACACCTACCACCATGTTGTTCAGGAGGGCACGGCTCAAGCCGTGCAAGGCTCGTGACTCGCGGCTGTCGTCGGGTCTGGTGACCGTGACGAGATCGTCATTCAACTCGAACCCGATCCGTTCGTGGAACATCCGGTTGAGCTCGCCCCTGGCCCCCTTCACCGTCACCGCGTTGCCGTCGATCTTCACGTCGACGCCACTGGGCAGATCCACCGGTTTGTTACCTACGCGGCTCATCACCACACCTCACAGACGATCTCACCCCCGAGACGGCGCTTGCGCGCCTCGCGGTCTGGCATCAGTCCCTGACTGGTGGATACGACGGCCACCCCGAGGCCGCCCTGGACACGGGGCAGCTCCTTGGCCCCGGCGTAGACGCGGTGCCCGGGGCGAGAGACGCGTTTGAGACCCATGATCACCGGGCGGCGACGCTCGGCGTAGCGGAGAACCAGCTCCAACTCACTGCGATGACCGTTCTCGGTCAACTCGAACCGGTCGATGAAACCCTCATCCACGAGGATCTTGGCGATGTTCACTTTCTGCTTGGATGCCGGCATCGCGACCCTTTCGTGCCCCACCGCAACCGCGTTGCGGATCCGGGTGAGCATGTCCGCGATGGGATCTGTAACGATTGTCACCATGAAGCCTTTCTCACTCCGGGGAGCTCGCCACGGCTGGCCAGCTCCCGGACGCAAATACGGCACATGCCGAAATCGCGCAGATAGGCGCGGG
The DNA here is from genome assembly GCA_964653975.1 of uncultured Acidimicrobiaceae bacterium. Lineage (GTDB taxonomy): Bacteria > Actinomycetota > Acidimicrobiia > Spongiisociales > ZC4RG35 > JANQRA01. Next base: position 7,131 of record CAZZIG010000050.1, on the reverse strand, counting down.
CACGGCCGCACCGCTTGCATCGGTTGTAGCCGCGCACCTTGAACTTCGGCTTCCTGTTTGCCTTTGCGATCATTGATTTCTTAGCCATTGGGGATCCTCGCTAGACCTGTGCTTCGACCCGACGGAAGGGGAACCCGAACGCCTCGAGCAGGGCCTTCCCGTACTCGTCGTTGCCCGCCGTGGTCACGATCGTGATGTTCATGCCCCGAGTGGTGGTCACCTGGTCGAAGTCGATCTCGGGGAAGATCAACTGCTCGGAGGCTCCGACGCTGTAGTTGCCGCGACCGTCGAACGCCCTCGGGCTGAGACCACGGAAGTCTCGCACCCGGGGGATCGCCACGGAGAGGAGCCGGTCGAAGAACTCCCACATGCGAGCGCCACGCAGGGTTACCGAGACCCCGATCGGTGAGCCCTCCCGCAACTTGAAGTTGGCGATCGACTTGCGTGCCTTGTTCACTCGCGGCTTCTGCCCTGCGATGAGACCGAGCTCGTCGAGCGCCTCGTCGATGGCCTTCTTGTCTTGAATGGCCTCGCCGAGACCCATGTTGAGCACGATCTTGTCGAGAGTCGGCACCTCCATCGGGTTGGCCAACCCGAGCTCCTCCATGAGCTTGGCGCGGATCTCGTCGTCGTAACGCGTCTTGAGACGTGGCTTGCTGGTCACAGGTCACCTCCGCACTTGACACACACACGATGCTTCTTTCCGTCGTCGTCGATGCGATGTCCGATACGGGTGGGACCACACTTCTCACAGACGATCATCACGTTGGAGACATCGATCGGCATGTCCTTGTCGATGATCCCGCCCTGCATGGTCTGTCCGGTGGGCTTGGTGTGACGTTTGGCCGTGTTGACCCCCTCCACCTGGATCTTGCCTTTGGAAGGCAGGACCCGGGAGACGACCGACTCCTTGCCGGCGTCCTTGCCGGCAATGACCATCACGGTGTCACCTTTCTTCAGTTTCACGCTGAAACCTCCTTGGAAAAACCTCCAACGGGCGCGGCAGCAGCCGACCGACCGGCGTCTGTTTCTCCGGCGATCTGAAGGTGCAAAGACAAGACTGAGGGTGAATCCCCTGCCGCACGAAAACGGTGGTCGTGGGAGGCACTCGGAGAAAGTCGGTCGGCCATAGTCAGAGCACCTCTGGGGCTAGGGAGACGATTCGCATGAAACGTTCGTCACGGAGCTCGCGGGCCACGGGCCCGAAGATGCGGGTGCCGCGGGGCTGACGGTTGGTGTCGATGATCACACAAGCGTTGTCATCGAAACGGATATAGGTGCCGTCGGGCCGACGAGCCTCTTTCTTGGTGCGGACCACGACGGCCCGAACCACCTCGCCCTTCTTGACAGAGCCCCCGGGCGTCGCCTCCTTGACGGTGCCGACGATCACGTCACCGATCCCGGCGTAGCGACGCGACGAGCCACCGAGGACCCGGATGCACAACAACTCGCGGGCACCGGTGTTGTCGGCCACCTTGAGACGGGACTCCTGTTGGATCATCGGGCTCGCTCCACGATCTCGACGACACGCCAGCGCTTCTGCTTGGACAGTGGGCGGGTCTCCATGATCCGGACCGTGTCACCGACGTGGGCGTCGTTGGTCTCGTCATGGGCGTGAAACTTGGTGGAGGTGCGCACGATCTTGTCGTAACGGGGATGCCGCGTCGAACGGGGGACTTCGACCGTCACGGTCTTGTCCCTGCTGTCGGAGGTCACCACTCCGACACGTACCTTGCGGCTGCTCCTGGTTGTCATTTCGTCAGCCATCAGGCACTCTCCTCGGCCGGGTTGGCGGCCCCTTCCATCTCCCGTTCCCGCAGCACGGTGCGGATTCGGGCAATGTCTTTCTTCACGGTCCTCAATCGGGCGGTGTTGTCGAGTTGGTTCGTCGCCACCTGGAAGCGGAGATTGAACCTCTCTTCTTTGGCTTCCACCAGCGCATCCATCAACTCGTCGAGGGGGAGTTCGCGAAGCTCGTCGATCTTCATGCGTCCTCCCTGGTCACGACCCGGGTCTTGATCGGGAGCTTGTGGCTCGCCTTGCGCATGGCCTCCCGGGCCATCTCCTCGTCGACACCGGCGAGTTCGAACATGACCCGTCCCGGCTTCACCACCGACACCCAGAACTCGGGGCTCCCCTTGCCCGAGCCCATTCGGGTCTCGGCAGGCTTCTGCGTCACAGGCTTGTCCGGGAAGATGGTGATCCACACCTTCCCGCCACGCTTGACCGCACGGGTGATGGCGACACGTGCCGACTCGATCTGGCGGGCAGTGATCCAGCCAGGCTCCAACGCCTGCAGTCCATACTCGCCGAAGCTGACCTTGGTTCCACCCTTGGCGACGCCGGACATGCGGCCCCGGTGCACCTTGCGGTGCTTGGTTCGCTTTGGCATCAACATGAGGGCTCTCCCTGCGGTCGGGCGTACGAGGTATCAGATTTCAGGTAGAAGGACTTCACTCTTCCTCCTCCTTGGTCTCCTCCGAGTCGGGCGCCTGGTCGTCTTCACTCGTCGCGTCGGGCTCATCTGCGGCTTTGGGCTCGGCAGCCACATCGGGAGCTGCGGTCCCCTCGGCCGCTTCATCGGTCGTCGCCACGGGCGTCTCCTCTTCGGTGACGTCCTGCTCTTCGCGTGCGCTCTCGTATTGGACCTGGGCCTCGGCCGCGGTGGGACGACGTCCTCCGCCGGCTTCGATGAGCCGGGGCTTGCCGCTCTCACTCTCGCCGGGCTCGATGACGGGGCGTTTGCCCCCGCCGGCTTCGATGAGCCTGGGCTTGCCGCTCTCGACTCCGGCAGCCTCCTCGGCGCGTGATTTGAGACTCTTCTGAGTGCGCCGCGCCGGTCCGCCGGTGGCGAGATCGGCCTCGGCGGCGATCCGCTCCCCGGAGACGGGGCCGGACTCGACCACCTCGCCGCGGTAGACCCACACCTTCACCCCGATGGCACCGACCGTGGTCCGGGCCGTGGCGGTCCCGAAGTCGATGTCGGCGCGGAGTGTGTGGAGGGGGACGCGACCCTCCCGGTACCACTCACGGCGCCCCATGTCGGCGCCGCCCAGCCGGCCTTTGCATTCGACCCGAACGCCTTCGGCACCGGCCTTCAAGGCCGAGGCAACGGCGCGTTTCATCGCACGACGGAAAGCAATCCGATTCTCCAACTGATCGGCGATGCCGCGCGCCAGGAGGGTGGCGTCGAGGTCGGGATCCTTCACCTCGTTGATGTTGAGCTTGACCCGGCTGTCGGTCATCGCCTCCAGATGACCGCGGAGACGCTCGGCCTCGGCGCCCTTACGGCCGATGACCACACCGGGTCTCGCAGTGTGAATGTCGACGATGAGACGGTCGCGTGTGCGCTCGATGTCGACGCGCGAAACAGCGCCGCGAACCAGCTCGTCACGGAGCCACTCGCGAATCTTCCAATCCTCGTTGACGAACTCGACGTAGTCCTTGCTGGAGAACCACTTCGACTTCCAGTCAGTGGAAACCCCCAAACGGAACGAATAAGGGTGTGTCTTCTGACCCATCAGGTCACCTCCTCATTCATCTCCGACACCACGATCGTGATGTGGCTGGTGCGTTTGTCGATCCTCGTGGCGCGTCCCCGGGCGCGTGGCTTGAACCGCCGCAGGGTTGGCCCCTCGTCGGCGAATGCCTCGGCGACGAACAGTTCCTCGACGTCGAGGGCATGGTTGTGCTCCGCGTTGGCGATCGCCGAATGGAGTGTCTTCGCGATCGGCTTGGCCGCGGCCCTGTTGGTGAGACGGAGCACGTGCTCGGCCTCCTCCACCGGAAGGCCACGAACCAGGTCGAGCACCCGCCGCACCTTGTACGGAGACTGGCGGACGAAACGACTCTGAGCCTTGACCTTCATCGTCGCACCGCCGACTTCTCGGCATGACCACGGAATGTCCGGGTGGGAGCGAACTCGCCGAGCTTGTGACCCACCATCGATTCGGTGATGTAGACCGGCACGTGCTTGCGGCCGTCGTGGACGGCGATCGTGTGCCCGATCATCTCGGGGATGATCGTGGAGCGACGAGACCAGGTCCTGATGACACGTTTTTGGTTGCTCCGATTGAGCTCGTCGACCTTGGCGGCGAGATGATCGTCGACGAAGGGGCCTTTCTTCAGTGAGCGCGCCATCAGCGACGTCCTTTCTTCGTGCGTCGACGCACGATGTACTTGTTGGAAGCCTTCTTCTTGGAACGGGTGCGCACCTCTCCTTTGCCCCATGGGCTGACGGGGTGACGACCGCCGGAAGACTTGCCTTCTCCACCGCCGAGCGGGTGGTCGACGGGGTTCATCGCCACACCTCGTGTCTGGGGTCGAACCCCTTTCCAGCGGTTGCGCCCGGCCTTGCCCAGTTTGATCAGCTCAGCCTCGGTGTTGCCCACCTGGCCGACAGTGGCCCTGCAGTCGAGCGGAACCTGACGCATCTCACCCGAGGGGAGGCGAAGCAGGGCGAGGTCTCCCTCCTTGGACATGAGCTGCACAGCAGTGCCGGCGGATCGGGCCAGCTTGGCTCCACCCCCGGGACGCATCTCGATGGCATGCACCATCGTCCCGGCCGGGATGTTGCGCAGTGGCAGGGCGTTACCGGGCCGGATGTCGGCGCCGGAACCCGACTCCAGCCGGTCGTCTACCTTCACCCCGACGGGGGCGAGAATGTACCGCTTCTCTCCGTCGACATAGTTGAGGAGGGCGATGCGGGAGTTGCGATTGGGGTCGTACTGGATCGCGGCGACCCGTGCCGGTATCCCATCCTTGTCCCGCTTGAAGTCGATGATGCGGTAGCGCTGCTTGTGACCCCCTCCGCGATGGCGCGAGGTCACCCGACCGTCGGTGTTGCGGCCACCGGTCTTGGACTTCTTGGCGATGAGTGACTTCTCGGGCTTCGAGTCGGTGATCTCCGCGAAGTCGGAGACCGTCTGGAATCGACGCCCGGGCGAAGTCGGTTTGCGTTTGTTGATTGCCATCTCAGACTCCGAAAAGGTCGATTGAGTCGCCTTCGGCGAGTGTCACGACGGCCCGCTTGACGTCCTTGCGCTTGCCGAGCTTGTACCCGGTCCGCTTGACCTTGCCCTTGCGGTTCATCGTGTTCACCCGGAGGACCTTGACGTCGAAGACCTTCTCCACGGCGTGCTTGATCTGCTCTTTGGTGGAGCGAGGGTCCACCTCGAAGGTGTAGGTGTTGTTGTGCTCGATCAGGTCGTAGGACTTCTCCGAGACGACCGGAGCGAGGATGATGTCATGGACCGTCTTCATCAGGACTCGCCTCCATCGGTCTCCTTGACGAAGTCGGTCTCGCTGACCTCGTACTTGCTGCTGCGGCCAACCGAGCCAACGGTGTGGGAGGTGAAGATCACCTGGTCGGACCAGAGGACGTCGTAGGCGGTGAGATGACCCGGCTCCACGAGACGGACGTCTGAGAGATTTCGGAACGACCGGGCCGCCGAGCCATCGAGTTGGTTGAGCACCACGAGGGTCTTCCCACGAGCCTCCATGGCATCGAGAAGCGTCAACGCCTGCTTGGTCTTCGGGGACGCCCAGTCGAAATCGTCGACGACCATGATCGCCGCCTCCGCGGCACGGGCCGAGAGGGCGCTGCGCAGTGCCAGTCGCTTCATCTTCTTTGGTGTGCGTTGGGCGTAGCTACGAGGCTGGGGCCCGTGCGCGATCCCGCCACCGACCCAGATCGGGGATCGGATCGAGCCATGACGCGCCCTACCCAGCCCTTTCTGACGCCAGGGCTTGCGGCCACCGCCACGAACCTCAGACCGGGTCTTGGTCTTGGCCGTCCCGGCCCGGGCCGCGGCGAGCTGGGCCGTCACCACCTGATGGAGGACGTCCATGTTGGGCTCGATGCCGAATACCTCAGCGTCCAGCTTGATGTCGCCGCTGACCTCGCCGTCGGCCTTGAAGAGAGGAGCCTTGATGTCAGCCACGAGCCTTCACCGCCTCTCTGACGAAGACCACGGAGCCTTTTGGCCCCGGTACCGAGCCGTTGAGCATGAGCAGACCACGGTCGGCGTCGATCCCTGCGACTTCGAGGCTGAGCGTGGTGACCTTGTCACCGCCCATGCGCCCGGCCATGCGCATCCCCTTGAAGACTCGCGACGGGGTGGCGCAGGCACCTATCGACCCGGGAGCGCGATGCTTCTTGTGGTTCCCGTGGGAGGCGCCCTGACCGGAGAAGTTGTGCCGTTTCATGACACCGCTGAATCCCTTGCCCTTGGAGACACCACTTACGTCGGCCCGGGCACCTACCTCGAACATCTCTTCCACTTTGATTTCCTGGCCGACGGTGAACTCGGCGGGGTCGTCGACCTTGACTTCGATCAGGTGCTTGGCCGGTGCCACGCCCGCCTTGGCGAAGTGACCGGCAGTGGGTTGGTTCACCTTGGCCGGCTTCGCCTCGCCATAGGCGATCTGGATGGCGTTGTAGCCGTCGTTCTCGACCGTCTTGATCTGGACGACATGGATCGGCCCCGCCTTGACCACCGTGACCGGTATCGACCGGGCCTGATCGTCGAAGATCTGGGTCATGCCCAGTTTCGTCCCGAGAATGCCGTTGAGGGAGCTCATCAGGCGACCCCTGAGGTACTCGATACGGCGATTGAGCGAAGCGAGTGCTTCATAGCTTGATCTCCACTTCCACCCCGGCGGGAAGCTCGAGCCGCATCAGCGAGTCGACCGTCTTCGGGGTCGGCTCGAGGATGTCGATGAGACGTTTGTGGATCCGCATCTCGAAGTGCTCGCGCGAGGTCTTGTGGACGTGGGGCCCACGCACCACGCAGTAGCGGTGGATCTCGGTCGGGAGGGGCACCGGGCCCCTGATCTTGGCCTGGGTGCGCAGCACCGTCTCGGTGATCTTCTTCGAAGACTCGTCGACCACGTTGTGGTCGTAAGCCTTCAACCGGATGCGGATCTTCTGCTCAGCCACGAGTCCCCTCGCTTCGCTCGGGCGTAGACGACGTCATTTCGTCACCTTGATCACTCGGCCGGCGCCGACGGTGCGGCCGCCTTCGCGGATAGCGAAACGGAGACCTTCGTCCATGGCGATCGGTGCGATCAGTTCCACAGTCATCTTGGTGTTGTCACCAGGCATCACCATCTGAGTCCCCTCGGGCAGTT
>CAZZIG010000049.1:0-13974 GCA_964653975.1 uncultured Acidimicrobiaceae bacterium | reverse complement strand
ACCAACCCGCGCTTGTTGATGCTCGACGAGCCCGCCGCGGGCATGAACCCGGTCGAGACCCACGAGATCACCGAGTTGATGGGTCGGCTCCGGGAGGAGGCCGGCTATTCGATCCTGGTGATCGAGCACGACATGCACGTGGTGGAGGGGATCTCCGACCGGGTGATCGCCCTCGACCACGGGGTGAAGATCGCCGAAGGCTCTTTCGAGTCGGTGGCCGAGGACCCGGCGGTGATCGAGGCCTATCTCGGATACGGTGCGGCGAGGTCGAAGTGAGCGAGAACGGGCCCCTGCTCGCCTTACGAGATGTCAACACCTACTACGGGCAGATCCACATCCTCGAGGACGTGTCGATCGAGATTCGGCCCGGTGAGTTGGTGTGCTTGCTCGGTGGGAACGCCTCCGGCAAGTCGACCACCCTGAAGACCATCCTCGGGATCGTCGAGCCACGCAGCGGGGTCGTGGAGTTCAAAGGTGTCGACGTCACCGACAGGTCGACGACCCACCGCATCGCACAGGGCATGGCGATCGTGCCTGAGAACCGCAGGCTCTTCGCCCCGATGACAGTCCTGGAGAACCTCGAGATGGGCGCATACCTGCGTGAGGACGACTACAGCGAGGACCTCGACTACGTCTACGAACTGTTCCCGGTCCTGGCCGAACGGAGCCAACAGCTCGCCGGGACACTGTCCGGCGGGGAACAGCAGATGGTGGCCATGGGCCGGGCCCTAATGTCCCAGCCCGAGTTGTTGTTGATGGACGAGCCGTCGATGGGTCTCGCCCCCATCCTCGTGGAGCAGAGCTTCGAGATCATCCAACGGGTCCACCAGACCGGGGTGTCGATCCTCGTCGTGGAGCAAAACGCCAACATGGCGCTTTCGATAGCCGACCATGGATATGTCCTCGCCACCGGAAGGATCGTCCTCGCCGACACCGCGGCAGCTCTCTCCGAACACGAGGACCTGAAGAAGGCCTATCTTGGCCGCTGATTGTTCTCGGGGCGGCCCGATTTGGCCCCATTATGTCCAGTCCCTCTACCTTGTTGAATCGTGACCACTGTGTTGCCCGACTCCATCCGTGACCGCTTCCCGCTCCTGCAGCGGGCCGTCTACACCAACAGCTGTTCTCAGGGTGCCCTCTCCAACGAGGTGCGAGCCGCCTATGAGCGCTATCTCACCGATTGGGACGAGAAGGGCGCCCCGTGGGATCTCTGGGTCGAGTTGGCGGAGGCGGCCCGGTCGCGCTTCGCCCGGTTGCTCAACGCCTCCAGCGACGAGATCGCTGTCACCACCTCGGTTTCCGCCGGAGTCAGTTCCCTGCTCAGCGGGCTCCGTCACCCGGAGGGCCGCAACAAGATCGTGATCAGTGACTTCGAGTTCCCGACCATCGGCCAGATCGTCCACGCCCAGGAGCTTCTCGGCACCAAGGTCGAGCACGTTCCCGCCTCGGCCGACGTCACCATTCCCCTCGACCGGCTCGCCGAGACCATCGACGAAGAGACCGCCCTGGTCGCCATCACCCATGTCTGTTTCCGCAACGGGTCGAAAACCGACGTGAAAGCGGTGATCGACCTGGCCCACGAGGTCGGGGCCATGGTGCTGCTCGACTCGTTTCAGGCCGTGGGCGCGGTGCCCATCGACGTCCGCGAGCTCGACGTCGACTTCGTTGCCGGAGGGACGCTCAAGTACCTCCTCGGGTCGGCAGGGCTGGCGTTTCTCTACTGCCGGGCCGATCGGCTCCCCCTGGTCACCCCGACCCAGACCGGCTGGTTCGCCGACGAGGACATCTTCGCGATGGACATCTACGACTACTCCCCTTCGGCGACGGCGCGCAAGTTCGAGAGCGGGACGCCACCGGTGCCGAGCATCTACGCCGGAGTCGCCGGGATGGACCTCATCGACGAGATCGGCGTCGCCGAGACCGAGCAACACGTGGGCGGGCTCACCGACCGGCTCATCGAGGGGCTCGATCGGATCGGGGCCCCCATCGTGACGCCCCGCGACCCGGCCCGCCGGGGACCCATGATCGCGGTGGCCACCACCGACGAACAGGCGATGGTGGCCGCCTTGGCCGCCGACTCGATCCTGACCACACCCCGGGACGGCAACATCAGGCTCTCCTGGCACTGTTACAACTCCTTCGACGACGTCGACCGGATCGTGGAGGGGCTGGAGCGGCACTCCCGGTTCCTCGCCCGCTGACTCTGCAGCCCGGGATTGAGGCGAGGTGCTCCCGGTTTCTCGCCCGCTGACTCTGCAGCCCGGGATTGAGGCGAGGTTTTCATGAGCACCCCGATGGGTACCTCACCTGCCCAATCGGACGAGGAGCAAGTAATGAGTGAAGTAGTCGCCCTATTCCCCAGCCGCAGTGAGGCGGAGCGAGCAACTGACGAGCTGTTGGCACGTGGATACGACGCCGAACGGCTCGGCTATTTGGACCGGCACCGTGACGAGCACGGCGAGATCGTGGTTGATGAGGGATACGTAGCCGACGAAGGCTACGAGGACAGCGACGTAGTCGACGAAGCTACCAAGGGCGCGGCTGGGGGCGCCGTCGGCGGTGCGGCAGTCGGAGCGGGAGCCGGTCTACTGGCATCGGCCGGTCTGTTGCTGGTCCCGGGTCTCGGGCCATTCCTCGCCGCGGGCACTCTGGCCGGAACGCTGGGTGCCGCCGCGGTCGGTGCAGCCGGCGGGGGTGTGGTCGGAGGAGCCGCCGGGGCCATCTTTGGCGCCACCGGAGATGACGACTACGCCGATGACGAAGCCTCTAGGTTCTACCGAGAAGGCGTGGCTCAGGGTCGAGCCCTGGTGTCGGTAGACACGGACGAGGCGGAAACGACGACGGTTGCCGACCTGCTGCGCGCCAGCGGCGCCGAGCGGGTCGACGTGTTCGGCGACGAGGGCTGGCTCGAATAGACCCCGGCCGAGGGATGCCGCCCCTCGATCGGAGGGGCTGTGCCCATGTTGTCTCGGCCACACAGTGGCAGGGCACGGGTACTGTGCGTCCGATTCCCCATCAGGTGTGGGGGCGAATGGGAGGAACACATGAAGCGACCTCTATTGGTTGCGCTCTTGGTGGCGGTCATGGTTGTTGTCATGGGAGCCAGCGTCGCCCTAGCCGGCGAGGTGACGGGCAACGGCAAGAACCTTTGGACGTCGACCATCGTTGACAATGGTGATGTCCATCACACGGTGCATGGGAAGTCGTTTTGTGCGTTCTCCGGACAGGAAGACGCCCAGTTCTACGACGAGTTTACCGCTGAGCCGATACCTGCAGAAGAGGTCGTAAAAGGCGAACCTGCCCATGCTCAGTCATGGGGTCAGATTCCCAAGGAAGTCCGCGACTTTCTGACTGCGATCGGCGAGCACCCGGGAACGGCGTGCAACCCTGCGAAGGCACAGGCTCACCCGTAAGAGTCGGAACGAACCGACCTAGAAGTGAAGAGGGCCGCCGGACTCTGGCGGCCCTCTCTCACGAGACCATTCATCGAAGGTTCCAAACTCGAGTCTTGCGCGGCAGGTGCCGTTGAACTCGTTCAGGCGAGGAGTATGCCCTCTCTGGTATCCGGTTCCTCACGGATCCCATCACGACTCGCCGCCTCGGAATCCCCCGGCACGGTCTGGCGATTCGAGACCAGGAAGTAGGTCTCCATGGGGCCCTTCCCCTTGATCACGACCTCGCCCCGCGGTTGGAACTCGTATCTGTCCGCCAGCGCCCGGTAGATGTCGGCGGTGACGTGGATCTTCCCGGGCTCGCCGTGAGACTCCATCCGGCTCGCAGTGTTGACCGTGTCGCCCCAGAGGTCGTAGCGAAACTTGCGCTTGCCTATCACCCCGGCCACCACCGAACCGGAAGCCAATCCGAAACGCATCCCGAGATGCCCGTAACCGGGGACCAGGTACTGACCGAGGGAATCACGCATGGCGAGGGCCATGTCGGCTGCTACGGCCATGTGGTCGGGTCGGGCCGTGGGCAACCCAGAGACGGCCAGATAGCCATCGCCGATCGTGGCGATCTTTTCGAGACCGAACCTCTCGGAGAGGTCGTCGAAGTCGGAGAAGATCCGATCGAGCAGCGCAACGAGATCGTCGGCGACCAGCAGTTGCGCCAGAGGGGTGGAGCCCGCGAGATCGGCGAAGAGGACGGTGACCTCTTCGACACGATCAGCGATCGGAGACTCCTCGGCTTTGAGCCGCTCCGCTATCGGTCCGGGCAGGATGTTGAGCAGCAGACGCTCCGACCTGGCGTTGGCCGCGGCGAGTGCCTCTTCGGCTAGGGCGACCAACCACCGGTAGTACAGGGCGAAAAGAGATCCGAATGCCGCCACGCCGATGGCGGAGGAGGCGAAGAGGGCCTTTTCCACGGTCGTGCCACTCAGCACCTCCGGGGTCTCGACGAAGAGCATGGGGACGATGGCGAATGCCACCACTCCGAAGCCGATGACCACCAGAGGCATCACCTTGTCGCCGGGCCCGCTGATGAGGACACCGATCATCGGGATGAGCACCAAGAAGAGATACACCCCGGTGTCGGCTCCCAGAAACACGGCCGGGGCGGCGCAGTTGGCCCACCCGGTGACCAACAGGGCCCAGGAGGCGAGACGGGTACGACCCCGACCGTTGATCGCCAGGACGATCAGGTACCCACAGTTCCAGATGACATTGGTGACCACGACCGGCCACAGCGAACCGAGGTCGAGCACCGAGTAGAAGATGGCGAAGAGCGAACTCAACAAGAGAGCGGCCAGCGCCACCACATTGATGGTGCGCACCCACCTGGCATCGGCGACGGATCCCGCCTGGTCGACGCCTCGGTCCACCAAACCCCTCAACGAGCCGCCTCGTTTGCGCAGATCGCTCGAACCAGCCGAGTCGCCCACAACCACCCCATCCTGAAACCTCGACGGTCGCGAGGCACGGAGCCGTCACAGCCTGAGAGTCCCCCGTCGTGCGGGAAATCTGCTCGCCTCTGCCGGAAAAGATACAACCTGTGAGGGCAAAGCGGGTAGAGGACTCGAAGTCCTCCTGGTCACGGTCGCTCGCTGAGAGTGCGGGCGTTTTTGCGTCCTCGATGCCGAAGCCGTGGCTTCTCTCAGATTGTGACAGGCGGCAGCGGCTTCTTGGTTGGTCCGTTGATCACAGCTCCCGAGTAGTCGTAGCGGGAACCATGGCAGGGGCAGTCCCATGTGAGAGCCCGGCTGTTCCAGCCGACGATGCACCCCATGTGTTGACACCGCGCCGACATCATGTACTTCGTGCCGTCCTCGTGGATATAGGCGGCGATCCTCTCCCCCTCCAAATCGACGACGGCACCTTCTCCGGGGCGGAGGTCGTAGAAAAAGCGACCGACGGTCTTGACGATCAACACGTCGCAGGGGGCTTCGTTGGCGACCCGCCAGGGGACGACACGCTCGATGTAACGGCGGGAACCGACCATTCCTTTGTTGCCGACCACCACGAGGTCGTGATCGCCAGCGGACTTCGAGATCTGGGCGACGGGTCTACCTGTGACCACGATGCGTTTCATCTCCTCGTCACCGAGTCGGGCGGAGGTGTCACGTAACACGATGTCCCCGATCAGCTTGTCGCCTACGTAGATCAGGGTGACTTCGGCGCCGAGCGACTGGGCCAGCGTGTTCCCGCGACGGGTCGCCTGATGGGCTGTCAGGGAGCCGTCGGTGGCCAATAGGACTTTGGTGTATGGCTCGAGCCGGGTCTGGCGGTCGGCGGTCCTCACCACGAGTATGTCGGTGGGAGAGTGATGAGCGACCTGGCTAGGTATGCCACCCAGGCTGAACCGCTTCGCCGACCCCATTCCGTGGTCGCCTATGACCAGCAGATCGGCGGGGAGCTCTGCTGCTACAGCCATGATCGAGGCGGCCACCCCGCCGCGGCGGTGCTCGCCCACAGCGTCCACCCCGAGGACGCGAGCTCGTTCCTCCGCCGCCTCGAGGATGTGAGCGCCAGGCTCGTCGGACGTCCGGTCGTCCTCACTGACATGGATCAAGGTGAGTGCAGCCCCGAGTTGCGAGGCGAGTTGGGTGGCGCGCTGTTCGGCCACCACCGAAGTCGGTGAGCCGTGTGCCCCGACGAGGATCTTTCGATAGGCTCTCAAAACGGTTTCAGCACCATGAGATAGACGATCAGGAGCAAGACCGCAGATCCAGTCCCGGCGGTCAGGGTGGGGTGGCCCGAGTTGAGGACGCGGATGAAGTCGTCACGGGAGACCGCGGTCCCTGTGTCCATGAGCTCGAGCACCATCCGGACCCGGCGGAAGTGCCCACGTGCCATGGGGAACATGGCCACCCCGATCCCGACCAGCAGGACTATCGACGCCCAGATCCACCCTTGATCGAACCAGCGGCCTTCGACTCCAGCGCCTATGCCGCCCACCAGGAGCACCAGTGTCGAGACGTAGAAGGCGCCCACGGTGGCCGCACTCATTTGCAGGATCCCGGAGACCTGCTGCGGTTCTCGGAATCGACGCATGAGAAACGTCGCCGCCATCGAGGTTCCGTGGGCGGCGACGAAACCCACCACCCCGACGAGATGGATGAACTTCCACCATCCGTAACTCATCGATGTGCGGGATCGGCGGTCGGGTAGCGGCTACGACCTGAGAGTCGTCTCGGCATGACGGTTCTGGTGCTAGATGCCGCGTTTGTTTCATGCCCTCCAGAACAGCTGGACCGAAAGCAAGCACGGAGCATGGATCGGGACCCTAGCCCGGCCAATCACCCTGATCCGGCGCGAACCGACGCTGTTCATATCCCTGAACTCCAAGGCGACCGGTGCATCCAGCAGTCAAGCGCCGTGAGAGCGTGAAGGATGGACTCCCGCGTCTACGAATAGGCCTTCATCTCTGGGGGTAAAGAGGAATACGCCCCTAGCGGAAACGCGGGCCGTGACCGATCCTCACAGTGGACAGAGATCGGCGAATCAAGGAGCCATCGTGACCCAGTTCGAAGACCTATTGACCGAAACCAAGGACCTCGTGACCGTGAAGAAGGTGTTCGGGGAGCCCTACCAGTCGAACGGCGTGACCCTGATCCCCGCTGCGGCTGTCCGTGGAGGAATGGGCGGCGGCGAAGGTGAGGGTTCTGACACGACGCCGGCGGGACGAGGCGGCGGTTTGGGCATCTCGGCCCGCCCGGTCGGCGCCTACCAGATCAAAGGCGACGAGGTCGTCTGGGTGCCGGCGGTCGATCTCAGCCGGGTGATCCTCAACGGCCAGCTCGTCGCCATAGTGGCACTGTTGGTGATCCGTTCGATCCTCAAGGGACGTCGTCGAGGCTGACCCACGGCTCCCAGTGCCGTTTCAAGCACGCGCGGTCAGCCTGAAGATCGGCAACTCGCGGTCGGTCTTCTCGATGTAACGACCGTAGCCGGGAGCCATTTGCACCACGCGGTCCCAGACCGCCTCACGTTCGGGCCCGGTGAGAAACTCGACATCTACCGGAACCTCGCCGTCCCCGACATCCACAGTGGCCGCGTCGGGGTTGCGAGCGAGATTGTGTGCCCACCCCGGATGCCGCGGCGAGCCTGCAGCGGAGGCGACGACCACCCACGCGTCGGTTTCCTCGGCGTCGGGGAACCAACCCAGCACGGCCGAACGGGGCTTCCCGGTCCGGGCACCGATGGTTTTCAGCCGGAGGAGGGGCCGACCCTGCACCTTGAGTCCAACACGGAACATGAGGTCCCCGGTACCCATCAACAGCCGCAGGAGTGTGCGAATCGGTCGGGGGATCTCCGTTCCCCGTGTCCCGCTCGGCGGTAGTTCGATCTCAGGTGGGTTCGCCATCGGCTCGACCGATGAACTGTAGCCGGGGGCATCTCGGCCTCTCGGGCCCGCATCACCTCCATGAGGGACGCCGGCGGACCGCCGACCCCACCGGTAGCCTTGGTCCGTGAGCGCGCACGGGCACAGCATCCGTTTCACCACGACCTCAGATGGGGTCGACATCGGGTTCTGGGAGATCGGGAGCGGACCACCCCTCCTCCTCGCGCAGAACCGGAGTCTCAGCCACGCAGAGTTGGAATGGGAAGTGCCCTCGATGGCCGATCTCTACCTGGAGTTGGCGAAGTACTTCCGTCTGGTGCGGTTCGATCCCCGCGGGTCGGGGATCTCGGGTGAGCCTCCCGAAGGAGTAGTGGACAACCCAGGTCTGGCCCGCGACATCGGTGCGGTCGTGGACGCGCTCGACGACGATCAGGTCAACCTCGCGGGCGCGATCTCGCTGGGCCCGGCCGCGGTGCGGCACGCCGTAGACCGACCCGGCACCGTGACCAGGCTGGTTCTCTTCGACACCGGTCCGGTGCTCGCCGACCTGCCTCTCGACCGCTACGTGAGAGCCACCGACGCACTGGTCGGTCTGGGGGTGGTCCCCAGTCTGGCTGGCCTCTTCCCAACGACACCCACCGCTGACCTCCCGGCGCTGGAGAGACTCATGCAGGGCTCGCTGTACCAGCGGTCACACGCCCAGCCGCGCGACCTCCGCTCGTTCGACGTCACCGGGTCACTCGGCGAGGTTCGTGCCCCGACTCTCGTGGTGAAGTCACAGGACAGCCTGTATACCGATATGACACAGACCCGAGCCCTGATCAACGGGATCCCGGGTGCCGAGCTGAGAGTCATCCCGGGGACCATGGCGCCATGGCTCGCCGACCGCGTGGCGGTGGTGGGGACCTTGGTGTCGTTCCTGACCTCGGGTCGCTACCAGCCGGACACGGCGCCCGCCGAGGGTCTGTTGACGGTGGTCTTCACCGATCTGGTGTCGTCGACCGAGGTTCTGGGTGCGTCGGGCGACATGGCAGCCCGTCGTACCTTCCGGGAGATCGAAGACCTGGTGGCCGGGCTCGCCGTCGGCCATGGCGGTCGTGTGGTCAAGTGGCTGGGAGACGGGTCTCTACTCACCTTTGCCTCGACCAGAAAGGCAATCTCGTTTTCGCTCGAGCTCCAGGAGCGGATGAAGACCCGGCCGATCCCGATGCGCATCGGCATGGCCGCAGGTGAGCCAATCCAGGAGCAGGGAGACGTCCACGGAGCCGTCGTCGCCCAGGCGAGTCGTATCGCAAACCTCGCCAAGGCGGGCGAGGTGGTCGTGTCCGACAGCGTCCGTCAGTTGGCGATCGGCAAGGAGTTCGAGTTCGAGTCGTTGGGTGAGGTACGTCTCAAGGGCTTCGAGGAGACCCAGCGGGTCTGGAAGGCGAGGTCCACGGCCGACAGGACACCGGCGGTGTGACCGGAGAGTCGTCAGACAGCTCCACACCCACAGGATCCGCAACATCCACCGCCCACCGCGCGATAGGAGATGACTGGGATCGCCGTCAAACGACTCGGGTTCTCGTCACGTACACGTAGCCTGCTGCCGGTGACAACCAAAGACATCGAGCGATGGTCACCGCTGCGATCGTGGCTCTACTCACTCGTCAATCGAAGCCCGAAGAGCAACGTGGCCGCCGTCGAGCTGGCCTCACTCACCGCCGATGACCGGTTCCTCGACGTCGGCTGCGGACCGGGAGCCGCCCTCGAGAACGCCGCAGCGACCGGGGGGGAAGTGGCGGGGGTCGACCCGAGCCCGTCGATGGTCGAGCGGGCCTCGAGACGTGTCCCCACCGCCGAAGTGCGGGTGGGCTCGGCCGAAGACCTCCCCTTCCCCGACGACCATTTCACCGTGGTGGCCAACGTGGCCTCATTCCATCACTGGGCCGACCGGGATGCGGGCCTGAGAGAGATCCTCAGGGTGCTGGCACCCGGAGGGCGTCTCCACATCATGGAGGGAATGATCAAGGAGGGACAAGACGGCCACGGCCTCAACGCGTCAGACGTCGAGTCGCTGTCGGCCAGACTCCTCGAGTTGGGTTACGCCGACACCGACGTCGAGACCTTGAAGACGGGTTGGAGACACCGGTACTACGTGGTGACTGCGATCGCCCCGGTTTAGTGACAAGCGGAGGATGTCGGAGGCGGAGGGGTGACGACGTCTGCACGGGCGACTCAAGGATGCTGGGAGCCATATCGGTACGAGATCCAAGACTCGTCCTTGGTCTGTGCTGCACCGGATCGCGTCTGGCGTCACGTCGTGCAACGCGGTTGGCAGCGGAGGTTCGCTTTCTCGTCTGTGCTGCACCGGGTCGCGTCTGGCGTCACGTCGTGCAGCGCGGTTGGCATGGAGGTTCGTTTTCTCGTCTGTGCTGCACCGGGGCGCCCTGGCGTGACGTCCTGCAGCGGAGACTGTCTACGGTGAGACAGTCAGGTCCTCGTGGTCTGAAGTCCGTCCGACATCGGTCCGTGCATCAGTACAGGAACATCGGCTTGCCGAGCACATGTCTCAGGAGAGGCCGATAGGAGTCGGAGTCATACAACTCGTCGACGTCGACACGCTTCACACCCTCACTGGTGACGGAGATAGGAACGTGGGTGTAGGTGCCGGAACGCAGGGCCACCATCCGGCCATGAGCCCCCTCCATGGCGAGATCTGCCGCGGTGACGGCATAGTTCGAGGCCACCATCAGGTCGAGTGAGTCAGGGGCCCCCGATCTCATCAGATAGGCGACCTGCTGGTAGAGGGTCTCCCGGCCCAGTCTCTCCTTGAGGGCTTCGGCGATCTCGGCACCGATCCCTCCGAGCTTGCGATGCCCGAAAGCGTCGGCCTCACCGGCGAGCACCATCTCCCCACCCAACGGTGTCGCTCCCTCGGAGACGGTGACGATGGCGTAGTTGGAAGGGTTGGCGTCCTGGTCGGCGGCGAGCAGTGCACCGACCCGGTCGATGTCGAAGGGCACCTCGGAGATGATCGACCGGTCCACCCCGGCCAGGTAGGCGGTGATGAGTGAGGTCTCGCCGCTGTAGCGGCCGAACAGTTCGACGACGGCGATGCGCTCATGCGACCCGGCCGCGGTGCGGAGCCGATGGATCAGGTCCACCCCGCGGGTGACCGCGGTCGAGAACCCGATGCAGTAGTCGGTCCCGTGCACGTCGTTGTCCATCGTCTTGGGGATGGCAATCACGGGAACACCCTCCTGATCGAGACGGAGCGCATAGGAGAGGGTGTCGTCGCCCCCAATAGGGATGAGAGTGTCGATCTTGTTGGCTTCGAGAACCCTGAGCACATGCTCGGTCAGGTCGTGGGGACCCTCCCCGGAGACTGTCCCCGAGAGGAAGTCGGGCAACTCCGATGCCCTCACCTTGCCCGGGTTGGTGCGGGAGGTATGGAGAAAGGTTCCACCGGTGCGATCGATGGTCCGCACGAATTGGGGGTCGAGTCGGATCAGGCTCCGGGAGATGGTTTCGCCATGTTCGGGGTCCACGGCGACCAGTCCGCCCCAACCGCGTCTGACGCCGACGACATCATGACCCTCGCTGCTGAGACGGTTGACCACCGCCTTGATGCAGGCATTGAGACCGGGAACGTCACCGCCGCCAGTCAGGATTCCGACTCTCATAGCTGGCGAACTTAACGACCCCTCAGTGGTTGAGGAAAGCGAGCCGCCCTCAATGGGGAGTAGTGGCTGGCTGCTGCCGTCTCGTGAGACTCTCGCCGGCGATCGGGGACCGTCTCATGCCGATTGTCCCCCACCTCACTTCGGGTGTGGTGAGGCCTGCGATCATTCGCGCTGCGTCAGCAGGAAGGTCGCCACCTTCCACTCGTCGTCGCGGGAGAAGGTCTCGATGTCCCAGTTCTCACCGAAGAGCTCCTCCAGCTCTCCGGGAGCGATGTGGCTCAGCTTCGAGGTTCCCCGGAAGCTGATCACGGGCAGCTCATCGGTCTCCCCATAGAAGCAGTACTCGAGGAACTTGGATCCGGGTCGGGAGAGACGAGTGATGGTGTCGGCCATGGCGGCACGAGACTCTCCGCGGAGGTCGTCGAGAGTCCCGAAGTCGACCAAGAAATCGAAGGGGCCCTCGATCCCGGGTATCGAAGGCGCCGTCAGGTTGCCTACGACCAAATGGGCATCGACCCCGGCCGCGGCAGCACGGGCCCGCGCCTTGCGGATGGCGATCTCCGAGAAGTCGACTCCCCAGGCGTCGAATCCGGCTTCCGAAAGGTGGACGACATTGGCCCCGGTCCCACAACCCAGGTCGATCGAGCGGGGGTGGCGGACAGGGTCGACATCGCCCCGCTCCAGGAGGTCGACCAGGTCCTTGCGCACCCCCACCGAGTCCCAGGGCGCCCACACCCGGTACATCCAGTCGTAGACACGGGCCGACACCATCAGCGCGTCTCCGCCATCTCCCGTCGCAACATGACCACCCAAGCGATGAATCCGATGAAGGCAAGGGTCATGCCGACCATGACGAGCGGGCTGTCCGGGCCCATGGGACCACCCAGAGCACCGATCACGAAACCTGCGCCGACCAGGTAGGTCACTCGGGTGAGACGACGTGCGAACAGGCCGGCTCGATCCCCGATCCGGGCCAGCATCAAGAACCACACCCCCTCGAGACCGAACCCAACGAACTGCATCCCCAACCCTCCACCAGCCGGGACGAACTCGTGAGAGACCTCCGAGGTCAGGAGGACGATGCTGCCGATGATGACGATCGTCATGGCTGCTAGGCCGACCCAGCGGGCCGTCCGAGAGATGTCTCCGACGACCGGGCGAGCAAGAGTGTCGAGACCGATCACCACCGGAATCATCGCCGCGGCGAGTGCGAGACCGAGAGCATCGCTGATCGTGAACCAGATCCCGCCCACGGTGGTGAACCCGGCGTAGGCGACGAGGCTCAGGACGAAGACGACGAGGGCCACGAGGCTCCAGGTCCTGATCTGTTCCCTGGTCCCCGCCTTTGCTGCGGGGGTGATTCCTTCTGCCGTTGTCATTACTTCCTCCTCAGGACTCGACGACCAAGTCGATGACCATGTTCTCATGTCCCGGCACTGCACAGATCACCGTGTACTCACCGGCAGCCAGGTCGAAATCGGCGCGCTGGGCGCTGAGACCGGGGGTGTCGATCTCCAGGTCGAGCTCTTCGATGGTGAAGGTGTGGCGAATCCCATCCCGGTTGTCCAGCCAGAACCCGGTCTCCCCTGCGGAGACGACGAGCCGCTCCGCGTCGAACTCGACCCCGCTGGCCACGACTTCGACATCACCGGGACTCGGTGCGACCGATTCGACTCCGGAGGCGGCCACCACCGAGACGACCACACCGAGAGCGAGTACACCGCCCCACGAGTAGTAGACCGCCCGACGTGTGTCGATAGACCAACCGAAGAACGCTGCCAGTCCCGCCACCGCGACCACCGCCGCGGCCGACGTCGCCAGGAGGGTGAGCAAGAACGCGATTGGAGACGACGGATGACTCAGTTCGTCGATCGTCATCGGGAGATTGCCCCCGACGGTCAGCACGGCGAGCACCGCGGCCGTCAATGCGAGCCGGCGTCGTTCACCCTTCAAGAACCCGGCCAGAACCGCGAAAACCACTCCGATGAGGAGCACCGGGGGAATGACCTCCCCAGCCAGCATCTGCAGTGCCGCCGACCAGACACCGATCGTCAACGACCCCACACGGGCGATCTTCACCCATCCGGATGTGCCGGACGAGGGTGGGGCCACCCTCTCTTCTTTCTCCACAGTCTCGGTCACAACCTGGCCTCCTCGCTCGACGTGATGTGAGACGAGAAAGGTACTTTCTTTATCCGCACAATGCAATTAAATTATTCCCATGCCCGGAAAACGCCCTTATCGACTGGGAAAACGCCAGGCGGCGGTCGACGCCACCAGGCAGCGGATCGTCGATGCCGCCTCGGCCGCCTACCAGGAGCGCGGGATCGCAGACACCTCCATGCAAGAAGTGGCACGCCGCGCCGACGTGGCTCCGGGCACCGTTCTCTACCACTACCCCACTCCCGAATCTCTGGCCGAGGCGGTGGTCGACTCCTGGGTCGAGTCGATGGATCCGCCCCGCCCTGACGTCATCGAGCCTGACGAGCCCCTCGATGTTCGGATCACCAAGCTGGTGGTGGAGTTATTC
>CAZZIG010000048.1:0-7821 GCA_964653975.1 uncultured Acidimicrobiaceae bacterium | reverse complement strand
GGAAGCCGTAGTCGATGGCGCAGTTGTCCCGGGCCTTCTCCATCCACTTCTCCCAGCCTTCCATGGCCGACTCGCCGACAGTCTGGACGGCGAAGTCGACGATGGTGGTGGTGCCACCCCAGGCTGCCGCCCGGGTGCCGGTCTCGAAGGTGTCGGCGGCGAAGGTCCCTCCGAAAGGGAGCTCCATGTGGGTGTGGACGTCGATACCCCCGGGGAGGACCAGCTTGTCGGTGGCGTCGACGACCTCGTCGGCCTCTACGGTGTGCTCCCGGCCGAGCAGGGCAACCACCTTGCCATCCTCGACGAGAACGTCTGCCGGCATCTGGTCGATGGCCGTGACCACCGTGCCGCCTTTGATGAGTGTCTTGGCCATATGGTCCTCCGTTTCCTAATGCTGTAGATCCGGATATCCGGCTCTGGGGTGTGCGGAGTGCGACCGGCGCGACATCACGTCTCGCGCGCCCGGTCGATCGCCCTGGTCAGCTTGTCGAGCCCTTCCGTTGCCTCCTCCTCGGTGACCGACAGAGGTGGGGCGATGCGAAGGGTGTTCCCGTAGAGCCCTCCTTTGCCGATGAGCAGACCTTCGATTTTCGCAGCCTCCATCACGCCGGCCGTCAGCTCGGGGTCCGGTGAGCCGTCGGCCTGAGCGAACTCGACCGCGATCATCAGCCCCTTACCCCGCACCTCGACGATCTCTGCCACTTCGTCGGCGAGATGGTGGATGCCCTCCTTCAGCTGGGTGCCGACCTTGTGGGCATTGGTCTGCAGGTCGTTGTCGATCACGTAGTCGAGGTTGGCCAACGCGCCCGCGGTCGCCAGCGGGTTGCCGCCGAAGGTCGATATCGAGTTGGCTCCGAGACAGTCCATGACCTCGGCGGTGGCGACCACACCGGCCATGGCGAGCCCGTTGCCCAAGCCCTTGGCGAAGGTGAGCAGGTCGGGGATGATGTCGTGGGCCTGATATCCCCAGAAGTGCTCGCCGGTCCGGCCCCACCCGGTCTGCACCTCGTCGGTGATGAAGAGGATGCCGTGTTGGTCGAGCACTTCTTTCATGGCGCCGAAGAAGCCGTCGGGCGGGGTGACGAACCCCCCCACTCCCTGGATCGGCTCGGCGATCATGGCGGCGACATCGCCGGCGGTGGCGATGTCGAGCAGATCACGCAGATCGTCGACACAGGCCGCGGTGAACTCCTCATCGGGGAGATGGCCGAAAGGGCTGCGCAGCTTGTAGCCACCGTGCACGTAGGTCACAGAGAACGGTGAAAAGCTGGTGGCAGACCATGCCTTCTGCCCGGTGATCGCCACCGCCGAATGCGACTTGCCGTGATAGCTCCCTCGGACCGCCAGCACCTGGTTCGACTTGCGGTATTGGGTGGCCAGCATGAGGGCCGTGTCGTTGGCCTCGGTGCCCGAGTTGGTGAAGAACACCTTGGCGTCGGGGATCCCGCTCAACTCGGCGATCTTCTCCGCCAACTCGATCTGTGACTCGATGAGATACAGGGTGGAGGTGTGCAGCATCCGATCTGCTTGATCTTTGATCGCCTGCACCACCTCTGGCACCCGGTAGCCGGACATCGTGGTGAGGATGCCGCCGAAGAAGTCGAGATACTCGTTGCCCTCGGCGTCGACCACCCTGCGGCCCTCACCATCGACGAGAGCGATCGGATCCTCGTAGTAGAGCGCCATCCAGGAGGGCAGGACCTCCCGGTGCCTGGCGACCAGGTCTGTGTGTTTGCCCATCCCCGGGCCTACGGCGCGACCAGGCTGTCGTAGGCGTCGGGACGACGGTCCCGGTAGAACGCCCACGTCTTGCGAACCTCATCGATGGCGTCGAGGTCCAGGTCGCGGACTATGACCTCCTCGTCGGTGTCGGAGGCGGCGTCACCCACCATCTGGCCCCGAGGGTCGACGAAGTACGACGAGCCGTAGAAGTCGTTGTCGCCGTACTCCTCCTTGCCCACCCGGTTGATGGCGCCGATGAAGTACTCGTTGGCCACGGCGGCGGCGGGCTGTTCCAGGTTCCACAGGTACATCGACAGGCCCCGGCTGGTGGCCGAGGGGTTGAACACGATCTTGGCCCCGGCGAGACCGAGGGCGCGCCAGCCCTCGGGGAAGTGGCGGTCGTAACAGATGTAGACCCCGATCCGGCCCACGGCGGTGTCGAAGACTGGATAGCCGGTGTTCCCGGGGCGGAAGTAGAACTTCTCCCAGAACCCGTTGACATGGGGGATGTGAGTCTTACGGTATTTACCCAGGTAGGTGCCGTCGGCGTCGATCACCGCGGCGGTGTTGTAGAGGAACCCGTCGTCCTCCTTCTCGTAGATCGGCACCACGAGGACCATCCCGGTCTCCTTGGCCAACTCGATCATCTTCTGGGTGGTGGGCCCGTCGGGCACCGGCTCGGCGGTGTCCTTGTGCTCATCGTCCTGGACCTGGCAGAAGTAGGGGGCGTTGAACAGCTCCTGGAAGCAGAGAACCTTTGCTCCTTGTTCCGCTGCGTCCCGGGCGAGCTTGATGTTTTTCTCGACCATCGACTCCTTGTCGCCGGTCCAGGCAGTCTGCACCAGCGCAGCGCGCACCGTGTTGGCCATCGAATCCTCCTGACATCGCGATTGCCGCCAAACCTAATCGGCCGGGGCGACTGTTGGCGATGCTCACGGTCCCCCGTGCCGTCATCACCGGCAGCACCGAACGTACAGGCATGTTCCCAACTTTGGGGCGGTTTCGGCGACACCGGGCCCATGCCGAGGGCTAATTTGTCTCCCGATCGGAATCTTCGCTGCTGAGGAGGAAGGATGACCACCACCAGTCCGAGTCGAGTAGACCTGAACTACGGTCTGGAGGACGTTCCGAAGCCATTCGGCAAGGCGCTGGGGCTTGGCCTCCAGCATGTCCTGACGATGTTCGGGGCCACAGTCCTGGTCCCACTCATCCTCGGCCCGCCCATGGGGATGAGCCCGGTGGAGATCGGGATCCTGGTCAGCTCAGTGTTCATCTGCTCGGGGATCGCAACCTTCCTGCAACTGACCATCGGCTCCCGGCTCCCCATCATCCAGGGAGTCTCATTCGCGTTCCTGGTGCCCTTCTTCGCCATCATCGCGGCCCATCCCGGGCCGGAGGCGATGCGCTACATCGCCGGGATGGTGTTGGTCGGCGCAGTGGTGGAGATGACAATCGGGTTCGGCGGGCTTTTCGGGCTCCTGCGCAAGTACGTGACCCCGGTCACGATCGCCCCGGTGATCGCCTTGATCGGGCTGTCCCTGTTCGGTGCGGCGGCAGACACCTCGGCAGGGCACTGGGGCCTGGCCCTGCTCATGTTGGCGCTGGTCTTCGTCTACTCCTTGGTGCTGGCCCCGAAGTACCGATTCTTCTCCCTCTTTCCGGTGCTCCTCGCCATTCTGACCTCCTATGTCGTCGCCCTGGTCCTGACCTGGACGGGTGTCTTCGCTGAAGGATCAGCCGCCGCGGTCAGCTTCGCCGGCATCGGGGAGGCG
The DNA here is from genome assembly GCA_964653975.1 of uncultured Acidimicrobiaceae bacterium. Lineage (GTDB taxonomy): Bacteria > Actinomycetota > Acidimicrobiia > Spongiisociales > ZC4RG35 > JANQRA01. The sequence goes on along the minus strand of CAZZIG010000048.1, from coordinate 4,327 downwards.
GACTGGATCAGGGGGGTGAACATCGGTGACGGCGGCATCCTCTTCCCCTGGGGCATGCCATTGTTCGACTGGACGTTGCTGATCGGCATCCTGGCTGCATACCTGGCTTCGATGATCGAGTCGTTCGGCGACTACCACGCCATCTCCCGGATCGCCACCGGGCGCGACCCGGATGCCCGCACCATCAACCGCGGCATCGGGTCCGAAGGCGTGGGATGCTTCGCCACCGGTCTCTTCGGCGGGTTCGCCTCGACCTCCTACTCGGAGAACATCGGGTTGGTCGGGCTCACCCGGGTGGCCAGCCGTTATGTGGTGCTGCTCGGAGCCGGGGCCCTGGTCGTGCTCGGTCTCATCGCCAAGTTCGGTGCGGTCGTGGCCACGATCCCCTCCCCGATCGTGGGGGGCGCCTACCTGGCATTGTTCGGTCTCATCGCCGCGATCGGGCTGTCACTCCTGCGGCGGATCGATCTCGATTCCCAACGCAACCTGTTGATCGTCGGCTTCGTGCTCTTCGCCGGATTCGTGTTCCCCTACTTCTTCGGGACCGAGGCCGGCGCCGAGTTCGACTTCTTCGGGATCAGCTGGCTCACCGACATCATCCGCTCGATCGGCTCTTCAGGGATCGCCACCGCGGCCGTGCTCGGCCTCCTGCTCGACAACCTCATCCCGGGAACGCCCGAGGAGCGAGGCATGTCGGCCGACTACGAGGAAGTCACCACCACCGGCGACCCGGAGGCAGCGAGGGGCTCCGGCGACTAAGACCGTCCGACATTTCCGTTCTGTGAAGGTAAAGGGCGCTCACAGCGCCCTTTACCTTCACAGAAGCGGGTTTTTGCGTCCGATGCCCTCACCAGGCCAAATTTTGTCCGAGACGTCCGCAATCTTTGGGGCATGGGGGAGTTCGATCGCAGCGTCCTGGACGTCGCCGCCGGGCAGAGATTCCTGATCACGAGGATGCAGGTCTTGGACCTGGGCGGGAGCAAGCACCACATCGCGAGTCGCATCCGCCACGGCTCGTGGCAGCGGGTCCATCCCGGCGTGTACCAGGTGGACTGTCGTCCGCTCGATTGGGAGTCGAGGCTGCTGGCGGCAGTCCTCGCCTCCGGGCCCGATGCCCTGGCATCACATAGGGCCGCCTTCGTCCTCTGGGGGCTCGACGGAATCGGCTCCGCCCCGGTGGAGCTGACGGTTCCGTACGACGCCCGACCCATCCCGGAGGGTGCGATCGTGCACCGCACCCGACGACCGCAGGAGCTCGCCGAAGCCAAAGGTATCCCCGTGACCACGGTGGAGCGGACATTGCTCACCTGCTCCGCGAGCCTCGGACCGCTGACCATCGGCAAAGGCCTCGACTCAGCCATCAGACGCGGTCTGACCACAGTCGACCGCTGCTACGACACCCTCGTCGCCGAAGGCGGCCGCGGGGTGAGAGGGACCAGGAGGTTTCGGTGGGTCCTCGTCGAACGGAACCACGACACGGCGACGGACAGCGGATCCGAGTTCGAGCTGCTCTACCACCTGCAGATGGCGCTGCTGCCGAGACCCGAGCTACACCACGAGCTCATCGTCGACGGGGAGCGTCGGGTGCCCGACTTCTACTGGCCGGCCTTGGGGAAGGCGGTTGAGGTCGACGGGGTCGACGCGCATTCGTCGGCTGACCGTCTCGACGACGACCTGATACGGCAGAACGGGCTACTCGACCTGGGTATCGAGTTGCGTCGGTTCAGTGCACGACGGGTCCGCCGCGAGCCGCAGCGGGTGGTGGCCGAAATCCGGAAGTTCCTGGAGGGCTGACCCGGTTCTGTGAGGGTTTCGGGCGCTCTCAGCGCCTGAAATCTTCACAGAACGGTTTTGGCTACCCGTGGGTGGGGAAACCGAGGTCCACGCCGCGGTGGAGGGGGTCGGCCCAGCGGGAGATGACCACCTTCTGGCGGCTGTAGAAGTGGACTCCCTCCGGGCCGTAGATGGCGTGGGATCCGAAGATGGAGTCCTTCCACCCCCCGAAGCTGTAGAACGACAGCGGGACCGGGATGGGGACGTTGATCCCCACCATGCCCACCTGGATCTCCTGTTGGAACTTACGGGCGGCCCCACCGTCGTTGGTGAACACGGCGGTCCCGTTCCCGTACGGGTTGGCGTTGATCAGGTCGATGGCGTGCTGGTAGCGATCCATGCGCACCGTCGACAGGACGGGTCCGAAGATCTCGTCGGTGTAGATCGACATCTCCGGGGTTACCTGATCGAACAGGGTTGGGCCGAGGAAGAAGCCGCCCTCGTGGCCGTCGACGACGAAGTCGCGACCGTCGGCGACGAGCACAGCACCTTCTGACTCACCGGCATCCACATAGCCGCGCACCCGGTCGAGATGCTGTTTGGTGACCAACGGCCCCATCTCCACTCCGGCCTGATCACCGGGACCAACCACCAGCTTATCGATCCGGCTCTGCACCCCTTCGATGAGCCCATCACCGGCGTCGCCAACTGCAACCACCGCGGAGATCGCCATGCACCTCTCCCCGGCCGACCCGTACCCGGCGCTGACCGCGGCGTCGGCGGCGAGGTCGATGTCGGCGTCGGGGAGGACGATCATGTGGTTCTTGGCCCCGCCGAGCGCCTGGACCCGTTTGCCGTGCTGGGTGCCGGTCTCGTAGATGTGCCTGGCTATGGGTGTGGAGCCCACGAATGAGATGGCAGCCACATCGGGATGGGTGATGAGGGCATCCACCGCCTCCTTGTCCCCGTTGACGATGTTGAACACTCCATCGGGCAACCCCGCCTCCGCCAGCATCTCTGCGGCCAACTGGGATGGCGACGGGTCCTTCTCCGACGGCTTGAGGACGAAGGTGTTGCCACAGGCGATCGCGATCGGGTACATCCACATGGGGACCATCGCCGGGAAGTTGAACGGTGTGATCCCGGCAACGACGCCAAGCGGCTGGCGGATGGTGTAGGTGTCCACACCGGAGGAGACCTGTTCGGAGAACTCGCCCTTGAGGAGATGGGCGATGTTGCAGGCGAACTCGATCACCTCCATCCCCCGCTGGACCTCGCCGAGGGCGTCGTCGATGGTCTTTCCGTGCTCTGCGGTGAGAGCTTCGGCGATCTCCCGACTCCGCGAAGCCACGATCTCCCGGAAGGCGAACATGATGTTCTGACGTTGGGTCAACGACGAATAGCGCCACGTCTCGAAAGCGTCCACCGCCGCTTGCACCGCGGCGTCGACGTCCGAGGGCGAGGCGAATGCCACCTCCCCGGTCTGTTCCCCCGTTGCCGGGTTGTACACCGGCCCGCTCCGTTGCGAAGAGCCCGCGGTCGGTGAGCCCGCGACCCAGTGCTGGATCTGTCTCATGCTCCGAACGCTAGCGAGTTGAGGTCATACCGGATCCACCCAGTGTGGATGGTGGGTGCCCCCTGCACCTTGTTCGCCCCGATCGCCCTTGGAGGAGCGCTCCCTGCCGGCTGGCTCGGCGTTGGCTGAATCAGAGTGCGTTGCCCGACCGGTCGAGCCGGATCGGGACCCAGGGATCTTCGGCCTCCCAATCGAGCCGTGCCGCAGCCTGCCAAGCATGTTCGTTGCACCTGAGACCGTCGGGGATCATGAAGATGGCGGGCTGTGAGCACAGTCCGCAGGTGAGAAGACGTGTCGTGTCCTCGAAGATGACTGTCGCCTCATGCGACGTCGTCTCGACGACGTCGACTTCGCCGTCTCGATCAGGCTCGTCCAGGCTCGGATGTAGCTGAACGACCGGCTCGACATAGTTGACCTCGATGCGACCGCAGCGCTCGCAAACCTCGCGCGCCAACCCGGCTGTGATCGTCGTGATAGTGGAGCTGTGATCGCAGCCCCAAAGACTCCGCCTCTGTTTCAAGACCTGCCTCCCAACAGGATTACCTGGCCCCGCACAAACTACCTCGGGGGATGCCACGGCACCACCCACATTCTGTGCCCGGTCATCTTAGGTGTGACTCGGCGGGCAGAGTGATTCGACCGGCTCATGGCCCCCGGTGGCCATCGGCGCGACAATCTCAATGACTGAAGCCAGGGAGGCTCTCCAGATGTTTACCAAAAGGGGCCGGTCGGCGCGCGCCGACTGCACCCATTCCGAGACCGTGACGATACGGCACGCCGGGATCGAGCGGACCGTTTGTGAGGCGTGTGGCCACGTCAGCCTGCGTGCCCTCGAATCGCTCTCGGGCCGGCTCGACCGGAACCGTTTCGAGCGTCGGGTGGAACGGACGCACTAGGTTTGAGCGGAGGCCCGGGCGATGGGGGCCGGGCCCTCCGCTCGAATATGACCCGCATCTCCGTCATCACCGGCGACATCAC
>CAZZIG010000047.1:0-9470 GCA_964653975.1 uncultured Acidimicrobiaceae bacterium | reverse complement strand
TGTCGTTGCTGAGGAGACTTCTGATCGCCTCGCGTGCCCCCGAGCCTGTCAGGGAGAACCGTCCCAGATGGGTCACATCGAATATCCCCGCGCCCGAGCGTACGGCACGGTGCTCGGTGAGAACCGACTCGTATTGGACGGGCATCTCCCAGCCCCCGAAGTCGACGAAGCGCGCCCCGAGGCTCTCGTTGAGATCGTGAAGCGGCGACCGCCTCATCCGGTCAGCCGTTCGCCCCTGTCCTCCAGTCGGACGATCTCGGGCTGACCGGGCATCCTGGTCGGGGCGACGACGTCGTCGAGATGGTCGGGCTCCTCGAGCCCGTATTTCACCACGAGGTGGAGATAGTCACGCTGGTAGAAGATCTTGCACCGGATCTCGGGGTGTTGCTCGCTGAGCAGCTTGATCTTCTTGTTCTTCTTGGTGACCAGCTTCTGGTTCATCGTGGTGATCTCGACGAACATGTCGTCGTCCGGAAGATAGAAGTCGGGGCGGAAGAACTTGGTCGGCTCCCCATCCTGGAACTCGATGGGGAAGCTGCGTGGCTCGTATTCCCAGGGGACTCCGTAGAAATCGAGGAGGAGCGCAAACTGTCGCTCACTGTTGTGAGCGAACTCGATTTCGTGGGCAGTTGGGCGTTCGGTGCTCAGGTGGCTCCTAATTCCGCGACCCCGGCTAGTTGTTCTTCATCGTCCGGAAACAACTGGTGGATTGCTCCCTCGACCTGGTCCTGAACCGGGCCTATCGCGATGCTAAACACGCCTTGACCTTTACGAAGGACATCGACGACTTCTTCGTCGGAGTGAGCCGCGTAGATGGTTTGCCCGTCGCTGAGCAGGGTGACGTCGGCCAGGGGCTGGTCCGAATCCATCTCGTTGCGCAGGATCTCGACTGCCGATCGAATCTTCTTCAGGCTCATTCCCGCGTCGAGCAGGTTCTTGATCACCTTGAGCTGGACGACGTCGGTGAACGAATAGATACGCTGTGACCCGGAGCCATGGGCCTGTTGCATGCTGGGTACGATGAGCCCGGTGCGCGCCCAATAGTCCAGCTGCCGATAGGTGATACCCACCAGTTTGCAAACCTGTGGGGCGCGATACCCCGCCACTTCCCGCTCGTTGTTCATGACTCCTCCGGGTTACATGAGTGTAACTCGCCGCAGGAAAGCTACTTCGCCACCATGGCCGGTGTCAATGTTTTCCTGTGGAAAACTCAGCCGGGAGACGTTGGTGACTCAGGTCTGGTCGCCGCCGAGGAAGTCCTCCACGGTCACCTCTTCGAGGAACTCGCGGAACCTGGCGACTTCCTCTTCCTCGTCCTCGTCCTCGAAATGGACCCCCGCCTCCTCGAGGACTGCGGGGGCCGCCAGCACCGGTGTCCCGGTGCGGACCGCCAGGGCGATGGCGTCGGAGGGGCGTGAGGAGACCTTGACCTCGGTGCCGGACACGTCGAGTGACAAATCGGCGAAGAAGATGGAGTCTCTCATCTCGGTGATCACGACCCGGACTGCCAGGGCTCCCACGGCGTCGATGACCGACCTCATCAGATCGTGGGTCAGAGGGCGGGGAGGCTGGACCCCCTCCATGGCCGTCGCGATGGCGGTTGCCTCGCTGGCTCCGATCCAGATGGGCAGATAGCGGCTCCCCTCCTGCTCTTTGAGGAGGACGATCGGTTGGTTCGAGGGAAGCTCGACTCTCACCCCCACGACCTCGAGGGGGATCGGGGCTGCGTCTGAAGCCATGCCGCGAGATTATCACCGCCCGGGAGACAGACCACAGACTCGGTCAGGAGTGGCCCAGTTCCCTGGCCAGTGCCCGGGGATCGGCGACCAGCGCCTCCATGTCCAGCACCACCCAAATCGATCGCAAATTCCGGTAGAGACCCTGCCAATCCAACCCGTATCCGACGAGATACTCGTCACCCACCTCGAAGCCGCGATATTCGATGGGCACGTCGGCGAGTCGCCGGCGGGACTTGTCGAGGAGTGCCGCGGTGGCCACCGAGGCCGCGCCGCGGTCGATGATCATCCTGCGAAGTGTGGTCAGGGTGAGACCGGTGTCGATGATGTCCTCGACGATGATCACGTCCCGATCGAACAAGGGTGTCGAGGTGTCGAGCGTGACGCCGATCCGCCCGCCTTCGCCATATCGATTCAACCCGAGGAAGTCCACTTCGGCGTTGAAGGGGACCGCTCGTACCAAATCTGCGCCGAAGGGAACCGAGCCGGTCAGCACCACCAGGAAGAGCGGGTCCCGGCCGCGATAGTCGCGGGCGATGGCGTCGCCGAGCTCGACTACCCGCGACCGGATGTCGCCTTCGGCGAGAGCTCGGGAGGCGAGTGTCGTCTCAGCCACCGTTGGCGCCGGATACGAGCCCCAGCCAGTAGGTGACCGTGCTGAAGAGCGATCGAGGCGCCGGATCGGGATGCCTGGTGATATCGATCACCCGGGGCGGATCGGGGGCGGGCTCGTCGCCCGGGGGTGAGGGCGGATTGGCGGTCACTCCCTGGGCTGCCGTGTGGAGGAGGGCTTCGACGTCGGCCTCGACCACCAGCGGCGAAGGGTCCACCCGGGCGGCGACCGGCTGGTACGGAATGCCTGCGTACAGGGTCCCGTTGATCCGCAGATCGTCGAAGGCCCAGTCGTAGAGTTCGATGGCATCGGCGAAATGTGCCCTCCGGCCGACCGAGTTGAAGACCACCACGAACAGTCTGCGACCATCTCGCTCAGCGGCGCCCACATAGGTGAGCCCTGCCCGGGGGGTCTCCCCCGTCTTCACGCCGATGGTGCCTTCGTATGAGTTGAGTATCCGATTGGTGTTGGACGCCGATCTGGCGCTGCCGTCGGGGGCATCCGGGAAGACCAACATGCGGGAGCGAGCCAGATCCTCGAACTCGGGCATCGACATCGCCTGCCGACTGACGATGAGCATGTCCCGAGGCGTCGAATAGTGGCCGTCGACGTCCAACCCGTGGGGGTTGGCGAACCGGGTGTTCTCCATGCCCAACTCTGCAGCCCGCTCATTCATCATCCGAACGAAGCCCTCGACCGACCCGCCGATGTGCTCGGCGATGGCCGCGGCGGCGTCGTTGCCGGAGCGCACCATGGCCGCTTTCACCAGGGCATCCAGTTTCACCGTCTCACCGGCGACGAGGCCGATCTCCTGACCGCCGGTCCCCGCCGCCTTCTCGGAGATGACGACGTCATCGTCGAGGCTTGCGTTCTCGAGGGCGACGAGGATGGTCATGATCTTGGTTATCGACGCCATCGGTCGCCGGGTGTCCGCATCCCAGGAGGCGAGGACGGTGTCGGTGAGCTCGTCGTAGACGATCCACGAGGAAGCGGTCACCACCGGGGGGCGATCATGAGGGAACCCGTCCTGGTTGTGCAGGGGGAAGACGAAAGGCTGAGCAGCTGCGGGAAGGGCGAGCGAGATAGCCATGAAGACGGCGACGAGGGCCGGGAGACCGATTCTTTTCATGTTTTCAGATACTGTCTCAGTTCTGAGGCCAGAAGGGCCCGATGCATCGCCTGCATGGAGTCGGAGCTCGACTCCAACACATCCCTCGCCCGGGCCTTGGCCTCGGGGTTCGAGGCTTTGAGCAGAGGCGCCACCAGCTGCTCCAGCAGGTCCGCCTCACGTTCGGCAGAGAGCCGGACGGTGCGCAGGTGACGCGCCTCCAGACCCTGGTCCATGAGACGTTTGGCTTCCACGGCCACGATCCCGGCTTCCGGCGGGAACACCACCGAATCGCGAATTGGACGGATCAAGCCTATGTCGATCAGCGCGTCTAGGTCACTTTCCTCGAGACGTGACCGCTTCAACAGCTCGGTCCTGTCGAGGGGCTCGCCTTTCTGTTCGAGAGTCTGGGTGGCCTGAGCCGACCCGCTGGCCACGTCTTCGCCACGTTCCCACAACGTCAGCTTCGATTTGATCACTTTGAGAGGCAGGAAATGATCGCGCTGCTGTTGCAGGATGAAGCGGAGGCGGGCCACATCTGTCCCGTCGAACTGTCGGTACCCGCTCCCGGACCGGTCGGGGTCGATGAGGCCCTGACTCTCCAGGAAGCGGATCTTGGAGACGGAGACGTCGGGAAAGTCGTCGCGAAGGAGGTTGATGACCTCCCCGATGCTCAGTTGGTCACTTTCAGGCATCGCCGTGGGCGACCACGAAGTGGAAACGGCCGACCAGGACCTCGTCCCCTGCCTCCAGTCTGGAGCTGTCGACTCGCTCGTCGTTGACGTAGGTGCCGTTGGTGGAGCCGCTGTCCTCTATGACCAACTCGTCTCCCTGGCTCACGAAGCGGCAATGATGACGGGAGACCGTGACGTCGTTGAGGAAGATGTCGCTCTCCGGGTGACGACCGACGGTGGTGTTGCCCTCCCGCAACACGAACGTCATCCCCGTGCGGGGACCCTTCTCGACGACGATGGCATATCCCGACAGACCTTCGACGTGGGCCGCTTCGTCAGGCGTGAGCGGGTGCTCCGCCCGATCGGCGATCGGCACGTAGACCACTGTCGGGTCGGTTTCGACCTCAACTTCAGGGTTGGGCTCAGTTGAGTCACGGCCCTCGGATTCGGTCATCGTGACCAGATGATAGGTGGGTCGGGCACCGATATCGGTGCGAACTACTCGGTTAGGTCCCGGTAGGCGGCCGCATCGAGGAGGTCGCTGGTGTCGATCGTCCCGCTGACCTCGATGTCGACCAGCCAGCCCTCGGCGTATGGGCTGGTGTTGACCAACTCTGGTGTCTCGGCAACCGAGTCGTTGACCGCCGTGACCGTCCCCGCGAAGGGGGCATAGACCTCACCCACCGACTTGGTGCTCTCGATCTCGACCACCAGATCGTCCTTGGCGATCTCCTTGCCGACCTCGGGCAACTCCACGAAGACCACATCTCCGAGTTGGTCCTGTGCGTAGTCGGTGATCCCTATCCGCACCGTCGAGTCTCCGGTCTCCTTGATCCACTCGTGCTCGTCGGTGTAGTGAAGGTCTTCGGGTGTCTCCATCAATTCTCCTCGCGGGTGGGGCGCGACTCTAATTCGGACGTCGTCGCGAGGGCGTCAGCGCTGTACTGGATCGCGGTGACCCAGTAGAGGATGAGACCTCCGATGCCCACCACCCATGCCAGGGGGCGGGTGAGCACTTCGAGGAATGGAATCTCTGCCATGTAGAACCAGCCGATCGCCGAGTAGACGGCGAACGTCGCCACTTTCCCCAGCCAGCGGACCTCGAGGGTCCCCCCTCCTTTCAGTGCCAGCCAACCGGCGACACCCACCATGTAGACCTCCCTGGCCATGAGTGTGAGTCCGATGACCGCCGGCACGATCCCCGCGATCAACCCGGCGATGACAGCCGAGGCGATCATGAGACGGTCGGCCACCGGGTCGAGTGTCTTCCCCAGCCTCGTCACCTGATCGAGACGCCGTGCCAGAAAGCCGTCGACCCAATCGGTGCCGGCGATGACCGCGAACAGAATCGTCGCCGCGGTGAGGTCGTCCGCTCCCAGCAGCAGCCACCAGAAGACCGGGATGGCGAGCAACCTGATGAGCGAGATCAGGTTGGGGACTGTGAAGATCCTGTTGGAGGCCTGCGGTTCGTTCGCCACGGGGGCGAGCGTACTTTCAGTCGGCGGGTCTCACTTCGGCGATCCCGCCCAGCCTCGCCTGCAGGCCACCGAGCCCGATCTCGTGCCCGAAGACGACCCGGTCGGAGCGGTAGGCCTCGGCGATCTCGCTGGTGTAGAGGGGGAGGTAAGGGAGGTCGATAGCCAGGATGCGCTCCATCTCCCAGAGAGCCGAGAAGGCTTGGTCGGTGGTGAAGGCTTTCTCATAGGCGTGGAGTGCCGTCGTGAAGTCGTTGCTCTCGTAGCCGGTGTTGTTCAGCGGACCGTCGCCCGCGAAAAGGGCCCCGTAGTAACCGGGAAGCGTGGGGTCGCCCAGGGTCCATCCGAGCACATACATGTCGTAGTGGAGCTGACCGTCCTCACCGGGTGTGAAAGCGAGATCCACCACTGTGTCGAAGTCGGTCTCCACAGGACGGGCATCGAACCCGAAGAGGCCCAGCGTGTCCGCGATCTCACGGACGTAGTCGGGGCGGGCCGGGTCGTAGGCATCGCCGGGAGTCAAGATGGTCAGTGGTTGCGGGGGCCGGCCGTCGATGGTCAGCCCTTCACCGGCGACGACTTCGCCGTTCTCGACCTCGGGCGACTTCGTCCAGGCATAACCGGCCTCGGTGAGACCGGCGAGGGCCTTCTCGAGTCGTTCCGCCAGCGGGCCGCCGAAACGGGCCGCGTTGTTGGCCGTAGCCTCGGCGTCGTACCAGGCCGAATTGGCCGAGGGCACCACAGACCAGGCCGGATCACCGCTACCGGCGATGCTGTCGGCCAAACCATCCCGGTCCAACAGGAGAGCCAAAGCGGTGCGGAAGGCCCGGTCGGTCATTGGGTCTCGGTGGAGGTTGAAGCCGAGGTAGCGGATGGCGTTACCGAGGTTGTTGACGATCTCGATGTCCGGATTCGAGTCGAGACCCTCGATGGACGGTCCGGCCAACCCTCCAGGGCTGAGCGTCGAGTCGATGCTGCTATCCACCAGGGCGGCCACTACCGCCGTCTCGTCCGGGAAGACGTGATATTCGACCGTGTCCGGGGCGTCGGCCAACGAATAGCCGGGATTGCGGCTGCTGACGATGAGATCGTCTGCCACTGTCGACAAGGCGAGAGGGCCGCCCCCTACGTCTGCGCCGCCGTCGACCTCGTACAGCTCTTCGGCACTCGACCCCTCGACCTTGGCTTCCCAGATGTGTCTGGGCATCACCGGGGCTGATCCCACACCGTGGGGCCAATCGGACAGACGGGGTCGCTCTTTGAACTCGATGCGGACGTGATGGTCGCCGTCGGCGTGGACCGACTCGACCGATTCGGGGAACGCTTTCGCCCAGCTACCACCGAGGTCGAGGGCGCGGACGGTCTCGAAGGTGAACACGACGTCGTGGGCGGTGATCGGTGTCCCGTCGCTCCATTCGAGGTCGGGGTTCAGATCGACACGGACCCGCCATCCGTCCTTGTCGAAGGTGGGTGCTGTCTCGGTGGCCGCCAGTTCCGGTTCGAGGGTTCCGGTGGCGTCCTCGGCGAAGAGGGCGGGTTTGGTCGGGCCGAGAACGTAGGCGTTCCATGCGGAGGGCTCGTCGCCGTAGAAGGCCCAGAAGTTGTCGGTGGTAATGCCGGACAGAATCCCGACGCGGTATACGAAGGGCGGGGGCTCGGTGGTCGAGGTCTCCTCCGGGGTCGAGGTCTCCGGGGATGCGGTGGTGGACGTGTCCGCCGCGTTGATGTCGGCGAGCGCGCTGGTCTCGTTGTTGCCGATCTGGATGAATCCCGCTATTCCCAAGCCTGCTAACACGACCGAGGCGCTGATTGTTCGAAAGGTTCTTTCTCGCAAAGCCCTTACCTCCCAAAGGGAAGATCGGCACCTGGAGACCAACCTTGAAGAGATCTGCCATCTCGCCTGGCACCGCCAGGGGCTCAGCTCGCCGAATCAACGAGTCTCTCGATCGCCTCCTCGAGGATGTGCTCGTCTTTGCAGAAGGCGAAACGGACGAGACCGGCTCCCAGTTCGGGGCGGGCATAGAAGACACTGGGTGGGATCGTGACCACCCCGGCCCGGGCGACCAGTTCGCGACAGAAGACCCGATCGTCGCCTGCGTCCGGATGGCCGGCCATCAGAAAATAGGTTCCTTCAGGGGTATGGGGTTCGAAACCAGCGGCCTGGAGACCTTTGGCCAGCAGGTCCCGCTTGTTTCGATAGGCCGCGCGCATCTCCTCGTAGAAAGAGGCCGGTGCTTCCATGGCAGCGACCCCGCCGTGCTGGACGGGTGTCGGTGTGGTGAAGGTGAGGAACTGGTGTGCCGAACGAAGGCCGGCGATCAACATGGCCGGCCCGATCGCCCATCCGAGCTTCCATCCCGTCAGGGAGTATGTCTTGCCCAGCGACGACAACGTCAGGGTGCGCTCCCACATCCCGTCGAAAGTGGCCAGCCTGAGATGGGGCCGCTCGAAGGTCATCTCCTCGTAGACCTCGTCGCAGATGGCGATGACGTCGTATTCGACACAGAGGTCGGCGATGGCCTGGAGCTCCTTTGTAGTGAAGACACGACCGGTCGGGTTGTGGGGATTGTTCACCACGATCGCCCGGGTCTTGGGCCCGAAGACGGCCCGCAGCTCGTCGGGGTCGAGCTCGAAGTCGGGGGCGCGCAAGGCCACATATCGGGGGACGGCTCCGGTGAGTGAGGCATAAACCGGATATGCGTCGTAGTAGGGCTCGATGATCACGACTTCGTCCCCGGGGTCGATCAGACCGAGGAAACCGGCGGCGAGGGCCTCCGTGCAACCGCAGGTGATGGTGATCTCCGTGTCCGGGTCGAGCCCGCGCCCGAGGAGCGGGCCATACCGGTTGGCGAGGGCAGTTCGGAGCTCGGGTATGCCTGCGCTGGGCGGATACTGGTCGTTCCCTCCTCGGCTGATGGACCGGACGGCGGCGTCCTTGACGAAGTCGGCACCGTCCCAGTTGGGGAAACCCTGACCGAGGTTGATGGCGTCGTGCTCGATGGCGAGTTGGGTCATCTCGGTGAAGATGGTCACACCGAATGGAGCGAGACGATCCGAGACCGACATCAGGGGGACAATACGGATTGGGCCATCGATCCGTCTACCATCGACCCCTCACGGGCCGTGGCTCAGCTTGGTAGAGCGCTTGTCTGGGGGACAAGAGGTCGTGGGTTCAAATCCCGCCGGCCCGACCAACCCGCACCGTCGTGGTTCTCAGCTGCGCTGCACCACGTGACGGCCACCGCAACCCGATGCAGCGGAGACGAGACACCCCTCCCCCGCTCAGAAGATGGCATCCCACAGCCACACGACACCCTCGATCAGACGCCAACCCAGGTACAACACGACCAGGACCACCATCACCTTGAAGGACCACGGCGTCTTGAGGTCGTCCTGTTCTCGTTGCTCTGTCATCGCTCGCCCCGTTTCCGCGTCACGAAATGGATCGGGTTCCCGAGGAAGTCGTGGGATTGTCGCAGCCGGTTCTCGAGAAACCGAAGGTAGTCCTCACCCAGTTCCCCACCGGAGACGAAGAGGACGAAAGTCGGCGGTGCGGTGCCCGCCTGGACCGCATAGTGGAGCTTGGGACGTCGACCCTTCCGGACCGGAGGTGGGTGCGCCGCCGCCCACTCCCTCATCTCGCGGTTGAGCACACCGGTCGGGATCCGGTTCTCCCGGGTCTCGAAGACAGCCTCGAGTGCGGCGCCCAACCGACCCACCCGGGCTCCCGTCTTCGCCGACATGCGCAACACCGGCGCCCATCCGACGAACGAGAACCGATCCGGGAGCGACCGCTCCGTGATCTCCCGCTGCTACTCGTCGAGGGCGTCCCATTTGTTGAGCACCACGACGATGCCGGCCCCC
>CAZZIG010000046.1:0-12258 GCA_964653975.1 uncultured Acidimicrobiaceae bacterium | reverse complement strand
GGGTGGAGGAGATCGCCCACGCTCGTGCCGAGAAGTTGGGCTGGTTGCGGCCGGTGCTCGCCGGGTTGCTGGTGGCGGCGTTGATCTTCGTCGAGCCGGAGCTGTTCGGGACGGGCCAGGACGTCACCAACTCCCTCCTCCTCGACGAGCAACTGGTCTCGGTCACCGGCGTCGGTGGCGAGCTCTGGTGGGTGCTGATCCTGCTCGCCCTCGGCAAGGCGGTGGCCACCAGCCTCACGATCGCGTCGGGTGGGTCGGGTGGCGCCTTCATGCCCTCACTGTTCATGGGTGCCGCCGTGGGTGCCGGTTTCGCACGTCTGGCCGGGCCCCTCTGGAACGGCAACACCGACCTGGACAGCGGCGCCTTCGCCGTCGTGGGGATGGCGGCGATGTTCGCGGTGGTGGGACGGGCTCCTCTCACCGCGATCCTGATCGTGTTCGAAGTGACCGGCGCCAGGGACTACGGACTGATACTCCCGCTGATGCTCGCAGCCACCCTGGGCACGTTCCTCGCCGAGCGTTTCATGAAGGACTCGGTGTACACCCTCGCCCTGAAACGTCGCGGCATCCGTCTCACCCGGACCGGCGAGATCGACATCCTGGACACCGTCACCGTTGGGTCGGTGATGGCGACTGTCCCGTTCGTGGCCTCCCCCGACGAGCCGATACGCGACACCGAGCGAAGACTGAACTTCCACCGTTCCCATGGTGTGCCGGTGGTGGAGGACGGCGAGCTCGTCGGGATCATCACCGTCACCGACATCACCCGCCATTCCGAGCAGGCCGACAGTGTCACGGTGGGCCAGGCGATGACCCCCCGCCCGGTGACCGTCGACCCCGATACCCCTGTCTCCCGTGCCTTGGAGCGAATGGCTGCCCTCGGTGTAGGGCGTCTTCCCGTGGTGGCCGCCGAGGATCCAAGGCGGCTCGTCGGCATATTTCGCCGCGAGGAGGCGGTACATGCCTATCACGAGGCCCTCACCTCGGCCACCGACCACCATCTCCATCGACAGCGGCTCATCCAGCGGACCCATCCCGACGCCGGCTACTACGACTTCAGGATCCCGCTCGGGTCGATGGCCGACGGTCGCATGGTGCGGGAGGTCTCCTGGCCGGAAGGGTCGACCCTCGTCTCCGTCAGACGCAACCGGGAGGTGTTGGTCCCCGACGGCGACACCACGCTCATCGCTGGGGACGTCGTCACCGCGTTCGGCACCACCTCGTCGCGTCAGCGGATGATCGATCGTCTCAATGCTGGCGCCGAGGAGCCGACGGCGGAAATCGCCATCGAGGACATCGAGGCCGAGGCGGCGAGCGCCGATGAGAGTGGTGAATAGACTCGCTGCCGTGACCAACAGGGAAAGTCGATAATGGAAAGCGTCGTTGGAATCGTTCTCGTCCTCGTCATCGTCGTGGTCGGGTTCGTCATCTGGTATCTGTTTCGAAACCGCAAACGCCGGATGGAGGAGGCCGCCCGGGGTGGGCATTCTGCCGCCGCCACCGGTTTGGCGGTGAGCAGGGATCTCTTCGACCCTGCCGTCGGCCAACACGCACCGGTCGAGTCATTCCACGTCGTCGGGAACGAGGCGAGGGTCACTTTCGACGTGCCTCTGGAAGACGAGGACGACGAGGTGCTGAACGACCTCCTCATGGGCGAGGCGGTGGAGGTGGTCCGCCAGAAGCGCCATTCGCTGCCGATCGACGACGTGCACCACATCGTCGTCTTCGCGGGGCGGGACCCGGTACGTGAGGTGGGTAGGTCCAAGCTGCCCTCTCCCGGCGAGCTACCTCCCCCCATGCTCGATTCGGGTGTGAGTCTCAGCCATGTCGCCCGAGACCCCTTCGCCGCTCCCTTCGACGAGGACCGCATCGACCACGGAGTGGCCTACGAGACCCGAACCGACACCCCGGCCGACGAACTGCCTCCACTCCGTGAGGACTTGAAGATCCCCAAAGGCCTCGACCGGGGGCTGAGGGCACTGGGGACCGACCCGGAACAGCTGAGCGGCCCCGACTTCGTCATCGCCCTGCTTCGCATGTTCGGCTACTCCGTCACCGAGCAAGCACTCGAAGGCAGCTACATGGCGGTCAAGGACGGCGTCTCCACCTACATCTCCACCGACAGCTACCAGAAGGGCGAATACCCCGAGGTGGACGAGGGGGTGATCCGAAAGTTCCTCGCCGACTACGGATCGTCCGCGGCCGACAGGGGGATGCTGATCTCGGACAAATATGCCCCGTTCCTGATCCACGAGATCGAGGCCAACCAGCCCAAAGTGAGATTCATCACCCGGGAGCGCATCCAACGGTTCATCGACTCGATGGCCCTCGGCTGAGCGCTCCCGATTTCCCCGCATCAGGTGCGCGGGAT
Source organism: uncultured Acidimicrobiaceae bacterium (assembly GCA_964653975.1). Classification (GTDB taxonomy): domain Bacteria; phylum Actinomycetota; class Acidimicrobiia; order Spongiisociales; family ZC4RG35; genus JANQRA01. The sequence goes on along the minus strand of CAZZIG010000046.1, from coordinate 9,887 downwards.
CGATGGACTGGGCACCACCGCCGGTCGGGAGCCGTGTGACTACGGCTGCGGACCTACCTAGACTGACTCGCCAAGGAGGACATTTGTGAGAATCGGTGGACAAGAGTGGCTGATAGTCCTGCTCATCGTGCTGCTCATCTTCGGCGCTCGAAAGCTCCCCGAACTGGCACGGTCTCTCGGGTCGTCTGCGAAGGAGTTTCGCAAGGGCATCGAGGAAGGCTCCAAGGAGGACGACGACGACGTCACTCAGGTGAACTCGACGGAGAACCCCTCGTCAGATTCTCGGGAAGCCATCGATCCGTAGCCGGCCCGGCGGTGTTTGTCCTCGAGTCGCGACACTCACACCCGCGCCCCGTCGCCCTTCCCCAACGGGTGGGAACTCGACCCCGCCCGGCGTCGTTACTTCGGTAGGTCTCCGAGATGGAGTCCATTCCTCTCACGTGGGAAGAGGTTGCCCGTGTCTACGGACGGAAGATCTACAACTTCGCCTACCGGCTCACCGGTAACCCCGACGATGCCCACGACCTCGTCCAGGAGGTCCTGCTTCGGGTCAGACGGGGTCTGGCCAACTACCAGCCGGGGAGTTTCGAAGGCTGGCTGTGGCGGATCACCCGCAACGCTTTTCTCGACGACGTCCGTCGTCGCCAGCGTCGTCCCACCGCACCACTGCCCGACGAGGTCGACAGATGGGATCGGGCCTCCACCGAGTCGGTGGACGTCGAATATGCCCGCATCTCCCTCGGCGACGACATCCAAAAGGCGCTTCTCGAGTTGCCCATGGACTTCCGGGAGGCGGTGGTCCTCTGTGACGTCGTCGGGCTCTCTTACGAGGAGATCGCCCAAGCAGTGGCGGTCCCCATCGGCACCGTGCGTAGCCGGATCCACCGGGGACGGAAGATGCTGAAGGAGCTGTTGGCGTGATCCACCCGTCCGAGCTGATCAGCGCCTACCTCGACGGTGAGCTCCATGGCCCGGAGCTCGCTCAGTTGGTAGACCATCTCGGAGGGTGTGGCAGATGCTCCGCCGAGTTGGAGGAGATGCAGCGGGTGAGAGCCGCGGTGCGCTCCCTGCCCATTGTCGAGATGCCGCCCGGTGTGGTGCCGGAGGCCGACCCGGTCGTGGTCCCGTTGCGACGGCACAAGGGGATGTGGGCCGGCGTGGCGGCAGCCGTGGTGGCTGCGGTCATCGCCGTCGCCGCGATAGTCACTCCGGAGCCCGGCTCACTGACGGTCGACGAGCTGAACAGCCGTTTCGGGGCCCGGGCCTCACTCGATCCCGCCTTCGGGCCCGCCAAGGTCGTCGTTCCCCCGTTGGTCGGCGAATGAGACGGTTCCTCGGCTTCGTCCTTCTATTCACCATTATCCCGGCCGCTGCGGCTGCCGCCTCCGACCTCGATGAGTTGTTGGAGGAGAGTCAGGCAGCTTCCTACTCGGCGGAGCAGATAATCAGCTGCGCCACTCCGGACGGTGAGCGCAACGCCCTGGTCAGGATCGACCAGGTCGGTGACGAGCTGCGGGTGACTTCGAGCATCAGCGACGGGGTGCAGGTGGTCTCGGGTGAGGGTGAGTGGACTTTGAAGCGGGGCGAGGACCCGGTGGTGCAGGCCAACGTCGACGCCGGGCAGGCAACCACCGAGCCTCTCTACACGGTCGAGGAGGAGGGGGCGGTCGAGTATCTCGGGCGTGCCGCCATTGCCTATCTCCTGATTCGCGACGGGCAGCCACGTGCCGAGTTGGTGATCGATGACGAGACCGGGGCGATCGTCGAGGCCGTCACCTTGACTCTCGACAGCGAGATCTACTGCGAGCGGAGATTCGTCTCCTTCGACACCGCGACCCCGGTCATCGACGACGGGACGGAGGCGGCCGCCAAGACCGCCCCGAGTGCGATCGAGACCTCGTCTCTCCCCGACCAAGTCTCCGGATTCGAGCTGTTGGACCACTACGTCGACGAGGACGGGGTCGCCTTCGCCTACTACTCCGACGGGTTCTTCTCCTTCGCCCTCTTCGAGACCGCCAACACCGTTGCCCTCCCCGAAGCCGAGCTCGTCGAGTTCGGGTCGGGGCCGTACAGCCGGGTTTTCACCGCCGGTCAGGTGACGTATGTCTGGGAGACCCGCGACTTCGGCATGGCTCTGGTCGGCGACCTTCCCCCCGACATGCACGAGGCCGTGCTCGCGGAGATGCCCCACCCCCAAGACCCCGGCCTCTTCCGCCGTTGGTGGCGGGCCCTGTTCGGCTAGAGCCGGCCGGCGAACACTTTCCTCAGGAAGTGGGACCCGTATCCGGGTCCCAGCGCCTCCAGAAAAGCGGGCGGGCCGGGGAATCGCCTCCTACCGCCCAGGCCGCGCGTCAGGTGAGGGCCGCCCGGTAGGCCCCGAAGTCGCGGGCCTCCCCGAGTCGATCCGATCTCGTCACCGCGGTGATCACTGCGTCTTCGTCGAGGAAGTAGGTGGTCCGCTCCGGGTATCCGTACTCCTCGTTGAAGGTCTCGTACTGCCTCGACACCTCCCCATGGGGCCACCAGTCGGAGAGGATGTCGAAGTCGAACCCCTCCCGGTCCCTCCACTCCCTGTTGGCGTGGAGTGTGTTGCAGGTGATCGCCACCACCCGGGCGCCGGCCTCGTCGAAGAGCGAGCGCTCGTCTCTGATCTGACAGAGCTCTCCCTCACAGGTCCGGGTGAAGGCGAACGGGATGAACACGATCACCGAGCGGGACCCTTTCAGGTCATCGAGTGAGACTGGCTCGCGGTCCTGGTTCAGGAGTGTGAAGCCGGGTGCGGAAGAACCGATTTCGAGTGTCATCGTGTGCCTTTCGCGTTTCTCGAGGCGGTGGGACCCGGATACGGGTGCCACTTCCTGAGGAAAGTGTTGTCTACGACCACCCGTCCAACAGCACGCGGGCGGCCCAGGCGGTCGGGTCGCGGAGCTCGGTGGCGGTGGGCATGCGGGACGGGTCGGCCCACAGCGTTGCCAGGGCGTCGTCGCCGTAACGCCGCTCCACCTCCTGGTTGAAGTCGTCCCCGGCCTGGGTGGCCTCCGGCGGGACCGGGCCGATGCCAATGGTAGGAGCCTGGGTGACCTCCTCCCGGTCGAGGTCGCGCCGGGCGCTCACCCGGTCGAAGTTGGGTGCCATCTCCCCGACGGCGCGTCGGGCCAGGAGACGGGCACAGCCGGTGAGAGCCCCGAGGAAGGCCTCGAGCTCGGCGCGGGGCTCCTCGGCTTCCTCGCCGCCGATGAGACCTTCGATCCCTCCGGCGTCCTCGATCGCCTTCTCGATCGCACCCGGGTCGGTCCCACCGAGCATCAACCCACTCAGCTTGGTCGGGTCGATCTGGGCCGCGGCGGCGTAGTCGGCTACCAGGTCGGCGAGACGATCGTGGATCCACGGGATCTCGCATACTGCCCGGAAGGCGACCTCGTTGGCCACCACCCATAGTCTCACCTCGCGGCTGTCCACACCGTCGACGTGCAACGACTCGATGTGGGGGACGATCAGGGTGAGCGGGCCGACCTGGTCGGGGGGCAGTCCGGAGTCGAACCCGGCGACCACCCATCCCGAGAGGCTCCCCACCAGCGAACCGACTTGCAGACCGATCATCGCAGGGGCCAGTTGCGCCATCATCGGAGCCGCCTCGCCACCCATGGAAGATGCGAACGGCTCGACCAGCGATCCGTAGCTCTCCAGGTTCTTCTCCGCCCACGATCTCGGATCGAGGGGGAGCACGTCGTTGGCTGGTCGGACCGGGAACGGGGCCACCTCTTCGAGTCTGTACTCGGCCAGCCGGGCCAACTCGCGGAACTCCTCGGCGGCCCGCGGCTCAACGGGCTGGCGATCACCGGACAGGTGCCGGGCGACCTCGGCCGCCAGCTTCCAGTTCACCGGCCCGGGCTGGTTGAACAAGTCGAACAGTTTCGAGAAGAGATCGTCGCTCATGGGTTGAGGAGCCCCATTGTCACATCGAATGTCGCTTCCGTATCAGCCCTGAGGATACGAACCGGGACTATGTCCCCGGCACGGTAACGACGCACCCGGGCGAGGAGTGTGTCGATGGTGCGAACCTGGGCCTCGTCCACTTCCACTATTACGTCGTTGATCTGACCTCCTGCCTCGGCGTACGCAGAATCGGCGGTGATGGTCTCGACCAGCACTCCGACCGGGAACTCGGCTCCGCCGTCGGCGGCCCAGGCGGTCTCACCGACGATTCCCAGGACGGCGTGGCGAACCTCACCGTTCTCGATCAGGTCGTTGGCCACACCGGTGGCGATGTCGATGGGCACGGCGAACCCGAGCCCTTCGGGGCCTACGTCGGAAACCGCGATCGCCGTGGTGATCCCGATCAGCCGACCGGCGCCGTCCACCAGTGCCCCACCACTGGAACCGGGGGCGATGGGGGCGTCGGTCTGGACCAGGCCATACAGATTCGTCCCGGCACCGCGCAATCGCCGATCGAGGGCGCTGACGATCCCCGAGGTGACTGTCGGGCCGCCGGCGAGGCCGAGCGGGTTGCCGATGGCCACGGCGGGGTCGCCGATCGAGATGTCGGCGGCCGATCCGATTGGGATCGGCGCCAGGTCCTGGCGCGCGACAAGCAGAACGCCGATGTCGGTGACCGGGTCGGACCCGACCACTTCGGCGGGGAAGCGGGCCCCGTCGGCGAACACCACGAAGATCTGGTCCCCGGCGTCGATCACGTGGTGGTTGGAGATGATGTAGCCGTCGTCTCCGTAGACGACTCCGCTGCCACCTCCGGCCTGGAGGAAACCGCTGAACTCGATGGCGACCGTCGATGGAGCCACCCGCGCCGCTACCGAGGCGACGCTGGCGGTGTCCCCAAACGTGGGAGGCGGTGATGTCGGGGTGGGGACGGTCAATGTCGGCGCAGGGGGGATGGTGGGCGGGGTGGGCTCCTCGAAGACGCCCACGTATCCGAGGATCGCGAAGGTGAGGCCGGTGCCGAGGAGCACCCCTCCCAGCAGACCCATCGCGATCGCCCAGGGGTCGGTGCGCCATTGACCCCTCCGGGACTCGGTCTCGGTCCCTCCTGGCCTCATCGGCTCCTGAGGGAGGGGAGTTGTCATAGGCTTCGAGTCTATGGCCCGAGTTGAGCAATCGATCCGTGTGTCTGTCGGCGACGAACCCATCGACTCCGGGGCCCTCGTCGCCGGGGTCGGACGTCCCGATTCGGGCGCGACCGTGCTCTTCTTGGGCACCGTTCGAGATCACTCGGAGGGAAAGGCGGGTGTGACCCATCTCGAATACGAGGTCTTCGCCGAACGGGTCGAGCCCAAGATCAGGGAGATCGTCGACGAGGCCGTCGGACGATGGCCCGTTCTGAGCGCGGCTGTGGAGCACCGTTCCGGTGTGGTGAATCTGGGCGAGGCTTCGGTCGGGGTGGCCGTCTCCTGTGCCCACCGCGCCGATGCCTTCGCAGCGGCTCGTTTCATCATCGACGAGTTGAAGCAGAGGGCGCCGATCTGGAAGAAGGAACATTGGCCGGGAGGTGCCGAGTGGAGCCCCGGCAGCTGACCGGGTCAAACCCGAATATCCGCTCAAATTTTTGCGGTACATTTGCTGCACGACGGGGCAGGTTTCTCTAGTCTCCTCGCCCCTGTGAGGAAGGACAACCTATGACGACCCTCGTTGATCGTCCCGAGACGCCTGCAGTAGATGTCGGCTATCGCACGGTGGCCGCGATGGCGCGCGAGTGGGCGGAGCGCTCTCCTGAGAAAGTCGCGATGCGCGAGAAGGACTTCGGCATCTGGCAGGAGATCACATGGGGAGACTTCTGGGAGGAGGTCCGCGACGCGGCGCACGGCCTCCTCGCCCTCGGGGTCGAAAGGGGGGACCGGGTCTCGATCCACTCCGAGGATCGACCCGAATGGATCGTTCTCGACATGGCCACCGTGGCGATCAGGGGCATCACGGTGGGGCTCTACCCGACCAACCCGGCAGCGGAGGTCGAGTACCTGCTCAACGACTCGGGTGCCCGAGTCCACCTCGCCGAAGATCAGGAGCAGGCCGACAAGGTGATGGAGGTTGTCGACAGCCTCCCCAACCTGGAGAAGATCATCCACGTCGAGCCACGGGGATTCCGCAAATGGCGTGACGACGACCGCTTCATCTTCTGGGACGACTTCATCGAGTTGGGCCGGGAACACCGCGCCGCCAACCCGGGTGCTGTCGAGCGGATCATGGCCGAAGCCGAGGCCGACGACGTCATGACCCTCGTCTACACCTCGGGGACCACCGGACCGCCGAAGGGGGCGATGGTGACGAACCGCAACGTCACCTACTGCCTCGACCACCTGGTCAACGATCCGAAACGGCTGGGCAGGGAAGCTCCGGTCGGCCCCGATGACATCCTTCTCACCTATCTTCCCCTGTGTCACGTCGCCGAGCGGATCTTCTCGACCTGGACTCTCGCCGGCAACGGTCCGACGCTCAACTTCGCAGAGTCGATCGACACGGTGCAGCAGAACCTGCGTGAGATCCAGCCGACCATCTTCTTCTCGGTGCCACGGATCTGGGAGAAGATCCACGCCGGGATCCTCATTCGCCTCAACGACGCCACCTTCCTCAAGAAGCTCTTGGGGCGGCCGTCGATGGCCGTGGCGCGCTACATCGGCAAGGTCAGGGTGAGAGAAGGCGGCGACTTCACGCCCGCGTCGAAGGTCCTCTACTGGATCTTCAACATCCTCTACTTCCGCAGTCTCAAGGAGCGCATCGGTTTGAGACGCTGCCGTTACGCCGCCTCCGGTGCGGCTCCGATAGCTCCGGAAGTACTGGAGTTCTTCATGGGTCTCGGTCTCCCGGTATACGAGCTCTACGGGATGACGGAGAACGCCGCGGTGGCGACGACGAACTACCCGGGCCGGGCCAAGGTCGGCACCGTCGGCGAGCCCATGGTCGATGGCACGGTTCGTCTCGACCCCGAGACCGGTGAGATCCAAACCAAGCACGACGGCGTCTTCGTCGGCTACTGGAACAAGCCGGAGAAGACGAAAGAGGCCTTCACCGACGACGGATGGCTCCACACCGGGGACGTCGGCGAGCTGGTCGACGGCACCCACATCAAGATCATCGACCGGATGAAGGACATCATCATCACCTCGGGAGGGAAGAACGTCTCTCCGTCCGAGATCGAGAACAGCCTCAAGACCTCGCCCTACGTAAAGGAGGCGATGGTGGTGGGTGACGGGCGCAAGTATCTCGCGGCCCTCCTCGCCATCGAGTTCGACACCGTCGGTGACTGGGCCACCCGCCGCGGGATCCCGTACACCACGTACCGCGACCTGTCCGAGAAGCCCGAAGTGATCGAGCTGATGCAGAAAGTGGTCGACGCCACCAACGAGAAGCTGGCCCGGGCGGAGAGTATCCGCAAGTTCCGCATGATCCCGAAGGAACTCGACCACGAGGACGGGGAGCTGACCGCTACCCAAAAGCTGAAGCGGGCGGCGATGTCCGACATGTTTGGGGAACTCATTGAGGACATGTTCAGGTCGTGACAGCAGACCTGATCATCCTCGCCCAGGAGATAGCTGACGGCACCTTTACCCGGATGGTCGTCGAGGGTCTCAGTCTTGGGACCATATACGCCCTGTTGGCGGTCGGATTCGTGATCATCTTCAAGGCCACTCAGGTCCTCAATTTCGCCCATGGCGCAATCGCAGCGATGGGTGCGTTCTTGGTGGCCGGATTCGCCAACGTGTTGGACATTCCGGGACGCTGGATGCCCGGCGCCCCAGCCTGGGTGACCTGGTTCGGCTCGGTCCTCATCGCTCTCGTCGCGATGGCCTTGATCGGAATGGCCTTGGAGCGCGTGTTCTTGCGCCCGATGGTCGGTGAGGAGTTGTTCGCTGTTGCCATCGTGACGCTCGGCCTCGACATAGTTGTTCGCAATATCACGAACGATTTCATCGGGCAGTTCCCTCGGCCCATGGGGGACCCCTTCGGTGTCACGGTTCTCGATCTCGGCTGGGTCAGTATCGCCGAGACACAGGTTCTTCAGATGGTGGTGGCGTTGATCGCCGTTGGGTCCATCGCCGTATTCTTCCGATCGAGGATGGGAATCGCGATGCGAGCTACGGCTTTCGATCAGGAAGCGGCGAGGGCTCAGGGGATCAGTGTGGGTCGGGTCTTCTCTATTTCGTGGGCGATAGGCGCTGTTCTTGCCACTATCGCGGGGATCTTCATCTCGATGTTCCCGCGGAGGTCAGCCGGGGTCGACCAAGCGACTGCGTTCTTCGCGTTCAAGGCCTTTCCCGCGATCATCGTTGGGGGGCTCGACTCGATAGTCGGAGGTATTGTGGGAGGCTTGCTGGTCGGGTTCGCCGAGTCGGCGGCGAGCACATACCTCACAGTGGGTTTTCTGGGAGTCGGATTCGCGGGCATCGTGCCCTACCTGCTGATGCTCGTTGTCCTCCTGGTGAGACCCCATGGCATCTTCGGTACAGAGGAGATACGTCGCGTATGAGCCGTCGCCGCCCGTGCTCCGACTCGTACGTATCCGGTATCCGGTGCGGGGTATTCGAACTATTCGTGCTGGGTACCGACTACGAAGTACCGCTTAGGGCGGACTCTGAAGGACGCGGCAGATGAGGGGCCGACCCCTCCTCTACACCAGTTACGAGGCCGATCAGGCCTTGATGAACACCGGGACCAAGAAGGTCATGCTGCTCTTGTTCCTGGTGTTTCTGGCCCTGTTGCCTCTCGGGCTGGTACCCGGCTTCGCCTTTCTCGCTGAGGACGATTGGTTGCGACTCCTCTCCGAGGTGGCGATATTCGCGGTGGGTGCGCTCGGGCTCAACATCCTCACCGGCCTGGCGGGCCAGATTTCTCTCGGACATGCTTTCTTCATGGGAGTGGGCGCCTATACCGCCGCTTGGCTCGGTGCCGATCCAAGCCCGATCCTGGGAATGGGCTTGCCGATGTGGGTCTGGCTTCCCGCAGCGGGCATCGTGCCAGCCCTGATCGGTATCGCGATTGGCCCTACCGCCGTTCGGGTGCGTGGCCTCTACCTGGCCTTCGTGACCCTGGGCCTGGTGTTCGTTGGCGAGTATGTCTTCCGCAATTGGGTGTCCCTGTCTGGTGGCTCACAGGCCGGCCGAACCTTCCCTAGATTCGAGATCAGGCTCTGGAAGGAGGACACTCCCCTTCTCGACTTTCACTCCAGTGGATCCTGGTTCGGTGTTGACCTCGTTGGTCAGGCGAAGACGTATTACTTCTTGGTCGGAGTCGCCATCGTGTTCGTGATGCTGGCGACGAACCTGCAACGGACCCGGGTCGGCCGAGCATTCCAGTCGCTCCGTGATCGGGACATAGCAGCCGAGATTATGGGGGTCAACGAGTTCAAGTATAAGTTGATGGCGTTCGGGATCTCGTCCTTCTATGCCGGCATTGCAGGGGCTCTCTTCGCCGTCTTCGTCAGTCGAATGATTCCTGAGCAGTGGAACCTCTTCTTGTCGGTGGAGTTCATCGCCATCGTGTTGATCGGTGGCGCGGGAGTGATGACCGGTGCGATCTTGGGCTCCATATTTGTGATCGTCCTGCCCCGAGTGGTGGAGGATTTCACCCACTGGCTGGCTGGGGTCGCTCAGCAAGAGTCCGGGGTGTTCGCCTGGCTGGCCGACCTCATAGTCTCCACCGGTATCGGGGACTTCGGTCTGGTCAACACCCAGGCAGGTGTGGCGCCCGGTCTCTCGATCGCACAGCTCAACCTGGTCCTCTACGGCTTGTTGATCATCGGTTTCCTGATCTTCGAGCCCCTGGGCTTGTACGGCATATGGCTTCGAATACGCAACTATTGGAAGGGTTGGCCGTTCACTTATTGAGCGGCCCGACACGGAGACGGGGTTTCCCGGCTTCGATGAACAGAGGAGGAAAGG
>CAZZIG010000045.1:0-25449 GCA_964653975.1 uncultured Acidimicrobiaceae bacterium | reverse complement strand
CATGTAGTGGGTGGTGATGATCAGCGTCGCCCCTTCCCGCTTGAGCCGGTAGAGACGGTCCCAGAGGAGATGGCGCGCCTGGGGGTCGAGACCGGTGGTGGGCTCGTCGAGGATGATCAGGTCGGGGTTGTTGATGAGGGCGCGGGCGATCGTGAGTCGTCGCTTCATGCCTCCGGAGAGAGGTTCGACCTCGGAATCTTTGCGTTCGGTGAGCTGGGCGAACTCCAACAGCTCCTCGATGCGGGGGTTGATCTCCGACTTCTTCATGTCGTGATAGCGGCCGTAGATGTAGAGGTTCTCGGCGACCGTCAGCTCCTGGTCGAGGTTGTCCTCCTGGGGCACCACTCCGAGACGCTGCCGGATCGAGCGGCCGTCCACCGTCGGGTCGATGCCGAAGACGGTGAGCTTCCCCTCCGTGATCGGGCTCACCGTGGTGATCATCTTCATCGTGGAGGTCTTCCCGGCGCCGTTGGGGCCGAGGAAACCGAAGGCTTCGCCTTTCTGGATGTCGAAGTCGATGGCGTCGACCGCGGTGATGTCGCCGAAGCGTTTGGTGAGACCGCGGGCCTGGACGAGAGGTTCAGTCATCAGTCGGATGACGGTAGTGCTCGCCCGTGACAAGTCCCCAACCGATTTCACGCGGCGAGTGCGCGCCTGCACACGCCGAGTGGGCGCCCTTCCGCGCTCGAGCCGTCGTCAGTAGCGGTCGAGTCTCACAACCTCTGCGGCAGGCTTGCGACCTCCGAACTGGCGTGGTTTGGCGTCGCCGGCCGGATAGCCAAAGGCCACCGCGTATCGTGTCACGGCACCTTCCTGCACACCGAGGAACACGGCCGCGTCACGTTGGCGGTGGAGCGTGATCGGGCAAGATGCCACTCCAACCGCCTTGGCGGCCAGCATCATGTTCTGGGCGGCGCGGCCGATGTCGAACTCATTGCCGCCAGGCTCTTTGACCAGGACGATGGTGGCCGCCGAGTCGCGCACCGGCTGGGTGAAGTCGCCGTGCTCGGCCAGGCCCTGGAGGCGCTCCGGGTCGGTGACCGCGAGAAACGACCACGATTGTTGGTTCTTGGAGCTACCCGTCCAACGTCCCGCCTCGAGGATCGCACCGAGGTCCTCGTTGCTCATCGGGTCGGCCCGATAGTCGCGGATGGCCCGGAGGCCAATTATGAAGTCGTAGGTGTCGGCCATGGGCCGAGCCTAAAACGGCTGTCGGCGTCTCGTTTGGGCTGTATTGGGTCGCGTTTTCCGTGACGGTTTGCAGCGGGGTTGAGGGAGCGTGCCCTCACTGCTGTCACGTCCGGGCTGCATTCCGTCGCGCACACCGTGACGGTTTGCAGCGCGGTCGAGGGAAACCTCGGCGATCAGTTCTTCGGGTAGAGGATCATCTGGGTGGCACGGAAGAACGCCAGCGTCCTGCCGGTCTCCTCCGCTCTCACCTCTACGTCCCAGACCTGGGTGGTGCGCCCGGAGTGGATCATCTGTGCCTCGGCCAGCATCGAGCCTTCGAGCAAGGTTCCGGCGAAGTTCGTCTTGAGCTCGATGGTGGTGAAACCGGTGGCGCTCTCGGGGAGATTGCCGACGCAGCCGAACCCGGCAGCGGTGTCGGCGAGGGTGATCACAGACCCGGCGTGGAGATACCCGTTGGGGGCGAGATGGAAGGGCTGTACCAGACAGCGCATCAGGGTGCTGCCCTCACCGATCTCGATCAGCTCGAGACCCATGTGCCCGGGAAGGGTTGCCACACTCGCCTGTCGGAGCATGTCGGCGATGGTCTCGCGGTCGACGTCCTGGCTCATGGTCTGGCGACGATACATCTCCGTGGTGGTTTGCGACCGCGCGTCCGATAAGTTGTGGCCGACCTACCTGGAAAGAGCGAGAACATGCCGACACCGCACATATCAGCCGAGCCGGGAGCGTTCGCACCGTCGATCCTCCTCCCCGGAGACCCCCTTCGGGCGAAGCACATCGCCGACAACTTCCTCGACGAAGTCACCCAGGCGAACGAGGTGCGCAACATGCTCGGTTACACCGGCTCGTATCAGGGGACACCGGTGTCGGTGATGGGGACCGGGATGGGGATCCCCTCGGCTTCCATCTACGCCACCGAACTGGTGAACGAGTACCACGTGGAGCGTCTCATCCGGGTCGGCTCATGCGGCGCCGTGACCACGAAGGTCGACGTGCGCGACGTGATCCTGGCCATCGGGGCCTGTACGGACTCACTGGTGAATCGGACCCGGTACGGGGGTCTCGACTTCGCCGCCACCGCAGACTTCTGGCTGCTCAAGGCAGCCGCCGAGGCTGCTGCGGCCAAGGGTGTCGAGGTCAAGGTGGGCAACGTCCACTCCGCCGACCTCTTCTACAACCCGGATCCGGAAGCCTTCGACCGCATGGAGGCGATGGGGGTACTGGCCGTGGAGATGGAGGCTGCGGGGCTGTATGGGGTCGCTGCAGAGCATGGCGCCCGGGCCCTGACGATCTGCACCGTCTCCGATCACATCCGCACCGGCGAGGCCACCTCCTCGAACGAGCGACAGTCGACGTTCAACGAGATGGTCGAGATCGCCCTGGAGACGGTCAAACTCGACGTCGGCTAGCCGAACCACAACGAACCGCGTAATGAGTGTTGTCAATAATGCTCATTACGCTATCGTGCCCGTCCCATGTCTGTGGACCGAGCCATCGTCAGGCGAGGCATTACCGACGCCCTGCCCCTTTTCGTGCCGGCGGTCCCGTTTGCCCTGGTCATCGGGCTGGCCATCGTCGAAGGTGGCATCGACCCGTTCTCCGGGTGGTCGGGGTCATGGCTGATCTTCGCCGGGGCGGCACAGCTCACGCTGGTCTCTCTGCTGGGTTCGGGGGCCGCGGTCATCGCCGCCATAACGGCAGCTCTGGTCGTCAACGCCCGTCATCTCATGTACTCGGCGGCCATGGCGCCTCCGTTCCAGCGACAGCCCGCCTGGTTCCGGTGGCTGGCGCCCTATGCGCTCATCGACCAGATGTTCGCCCTCACCATCATCGAAGCCGACAGCGAGCCCGAGACCTTCCGTACCTACTACCTGGCGGCCGGCGCCACATTCTGGATTCTGTGGCAGCTGACGACGGCGTTGGGTTTGGCACTGGGCCCGGTGGTGCCCCAGCAGTGGAATCTCGAGTTTGCCGTCCCGCTCCTGTTCATGGGGTTGCTCGTCCTCGGTATCGACAAGTGGACCAAGGCGGTCGCCGCACTGACGGGCGCCGGAGTCACCTACGTGTTCGCCGGTCTGCCCAGCCGGACCGGTCTCCTCGTCGGTGCACTCGCCGGTATCGCGGTGGGCTTCGCCTTGGAGAGGATGCGACGATGATCGTCTTCCTCGCCACCGTCGTCGTCGGGATGGGCACCTATCTGAGCCGCTCCATCTTCATCCTGGCCCTGGCGAGACGAAGGATCCCCGACCCGGTGCTGGTGGCCCTCCAATTCGTGGCTCCGGCGGTGCTGGGTGCGTTGATCGTCGCCCTCCTCATCAACGAGGACGGTTCGGTGGCGATCGGGATCCCCGAGATCGTCGCCCTCGCCGTGGGCGCCGGGGTGGCCTACAGGACACGAAACCACATCCTCACCTTGGTGGTGGGGATGGGTGTGTTCTGGGTCGTCCGCGCCCTGGTGTAGCGGGTCAGTCGCCGATCAGGATCGACATACAGGTGAGGCCACCGTCGGCCGCCTGGATCTCGGAGACATCCATCGGCACGGTATCGATTCCGAGCCGGGTCAGGGCCGCAGTGGTGTCCGGTGCGGAACTCGTGACCAGGAGCGTCCCGTTGTGGAGGGGCAATGCACTGAACGAGTGACGCTCATGGGGCATCTCATGGACGATCCGTAGCCCCGCGAGCAGGGACTCGTCGACCGTCCCCGGTGTCACCACCACGGTCCTGTCGTCGACCGGCAGCACCGCCGACTTGAGATGGAGCACCCCTTCCACTGGCACAGTGACCAGCGACATCCCCTGAGAGTCGGCGGTGTCCCTCAACTGAGCGATTCCCTCCCCGTTGCTGCGTCGGGATCGGCCAACGAAGACGGTGCCGCCCAGGATCATCACGTCTCCGCCGTCGAGAGTCCCGGGAGCCTCGATCGAGGTCACCGGAAGCCTCTTCCGGAGGCGTTCCACGACCGTCGCAACCTCACCTCGCCGTTCGCTCGCCCCCGGTCGGGTGGCCACGACGACCGAACCGACTACCACCGCGGTGTCCTCGATGAACACACAATCGGGGTAGGCGTCGTCGGCCGGGACGACTTCGATCTCGTAGCCCGCGTCCCGCAGGGCCCCGGAATAGGCCGCGTGCTGTTTCCTGGCCAGGGTCACGTCGGGAGGACGTCCCCCCGCGGGGACGATGGCTCGGTCGAAGGTCGCGGCCATCTCGCGGAGCAGGGCTATCGGCATCGGGGGATGCTATGTCACACCGATGTATCGCGGACGCAAAAACCCCCGTTTCGGGCGACGCGACCACATCTCCCGGGTTTAGGTTCATTGCGCCGCCAGGGTCGTGTCGACCCGGCCGCAGGAGGAGACATGACAGACACTCGAGAGCGGACTCCGGCTCCGCCGTCAGGAGGCGGCTCGGGTCTCGATTCCTATTTCAAGTTGACAGAGCGCGGGACCTCGGTCGGCACCGAGGTGCGGGCGGGGCTCACCACGTTCCTGGTGATGGCATACATCATCTTCGTCAACCCCTCGATCCTCGGCGAGGCCGGCTTCGATGCGGCCGCCGTCGGTGCCGGCACCGCTCTGGTCGCGGGACTGCTATCGATCATCATGGGGGTCGTCGCCAACGTGCCGCTGGCGATGGCAGCCGGGCTGGGGCTCAACGCCGCCGTCGCCTTCGGGTTGGTCCTAACCGACGGGCTGACTCCGGAGGGAGCGATGGGCGTCATCGTGCTCGAAGGTCTCATCGTGGCGGCATTGGTCCTCGTCGGTCTGCGCGAAGCGATCATGAACGCAGTGCCGCTTTCGTTGAAGCGGGCGATCGGCGTCGGCATCGGTCTGTTCATCCTGTTCATCGGGTTCGTGAGTGGCGGTCTGATCGAAGGCACGGGAGCTCCCGCCGCCCCGGTTGGATTCGTCTTCCCCAACACGGCCGGAGCCTGGGTCACGCTGATCGGGTTGGTCATAACCGTCGTCCTCTACGCCCGGCGAATTCCCGGCGCGCTGATCATCAGCATCCTCGTCACCACGGTCGTCGCCTTGATCTGGGGTGTCGCCCAGATACCCGACACCTTCGCGGTGACTCCGAGTTTCGACACCCTGGGTGCTTTCGACCTGGGCAACCCGTTCACGCAGTTGGGGTTTGTCGCCGCGGCGCTGACCATTTTCAGCTTCATGTTGACCGACTTCTTCGACACGATGGGCACCGCGACCGCGATCACCGAACAGGCGGGCCTCACCGACGAAGAGGGCAACATCGAAGACATCGGCAAGTTGCTGTTCGTCGACTCCATTGGCGCCGCTGCTGGTGGCGCCGCCGGTGTCAGCTCCAACACGAGCTACATCGAGAGCTCCGCCGGGGTGGCCGAGGGTGGGAGGACCGGTCTCACCTCCGTGGTGGTCGGTGTGCTCTTCCTCATCGCCATATTCTTGTCGCCGCTGGCGGGGATCGTGCCTCCCCAGGCAACCGCGCCGGTCCTGATCCTGGTCGGCTTCCTGATGGCGGGGCTCATCAAGGGCATCGACTTCGATGACCTGGAGGAGGGTTTCCCGGCTCTTCTCGCCATCGTGTTGATGCCACTGACCTTCAGCATCACCGTGGGCATCGGTGCCGGGTTCGTGATGTACACACTGATCAAGGTGGTGAAGGGCAAACTCGGGGACATCCATCCCCTGATGTGGATCGTCACCGTCGCCTTCCTGATCTACTTCGCGCAGGCAGTTCTCGGAGCGGGGATCGCGGCATAGAGGCCGGCGGAGTCAGGGCAACGCAGGGGAGGGACTGTGCTGGTCCCTCCCCTCTTCCTTCGTCTGGTGGGTGGATTCATTGATTTCACCACATACTGAAATCAATGAAACTAATGTGCCAGCCTGACTGCGCTCGATCCGCCTGAGCGCGTAGGAGAGAAGGAAGTGACATGAGCGAAGAGAAAGCCATCGTGACCGAAGGCCTCACCAAGCATTACGGCGACGTCGAGGCCCTGGTCGACCTGGATCTCGAGGTACACATGGGAGAGGTATTTGGGTTCCTCGGCCCCAACGGCGCCGGGAAGACGACGATGATCCGCTCGATCCTCGACCTGATACATCCCACTGCGGGCCGTGCCACCATCCTCGGCCTGGACTCGCGTCACGACTCGGTCGAGATAAGACGGCACATCGGCTATCTGCCCTCGGATCTGTCGATGTACGACAATCTGACCGGCAGAGACATGATCACCTACTTCGCCAACCTGCGGGGAGGGGTTGATCGCAGCTTTGTCGACCTGTTGGCGCAGAGACTCCAGGCGGACCTGGGCAAGAAGGTCGGCGATCTGTCATCGGGTAACCGTCAGAAGGTGGGTCTGATCCTCGCTTTCATGAGCAGACCCCGGCTCATCATCATGGACGAGCCGAGCACCGGGCTCGACCCGCTGGTGCAGCGTGAGTTCCAGCAGATGATGCGAGAGGTCGCCGCAGAGGGCAGGTCGGTGTTCCTCAGCAGCCACACCCTCTCGGAAGTGCAGAGGGTCGCCGACCGTGTCGGCATCATCCGCAACGGCCATCTGGTGGACGTGGAATTCGTCCAGGACCTCCGATCGAAGGCGATCCGCACCGTCGAGCTCCACTTCGACGGTCCGGTGGAGGCTGCGCTGTTCGAGGGTATCGCTGGAGTCCGTGACGTCCGGGTGTCCGATCACCACGCCACCATGTCCTTCGACGGGAAGATGGACACCCTGTTGCGCGCCGCCACCGAGCGTCACACGCTCGTCGACGTCAGCACCCAGGAGGCCGATCTGGAGGAGATCTTCCTTCAGTACTACCGGGAAGAGGCGACTTTCTGATGTTGGCAAACGTGTTCACGAAGTCGCTGCGTGATCGTCTGGGCAGCGGAATGATCGGGGCGATCAGCTTGGGCGGTCTGACCCTGTTTTCGCTCTGGGCCTATCAGGACGTGGACATCAGCTTCTACTACGACCTCCCGGTCGGCGTCCTCGAGCTGATGGGGATCGACCCAGACAACTTCGGTGTCGGCTCGATGGCATTCGGCGCCATGTACGACTTCATGGGAGCGCTCATCGTGGGCGGCATCGCCATCAGCATCGGGGCGTCCGCGATAGCCGGGGAGGAGCAGGCTGGGACTTTTGGCTTCCTCTTGGGCAACCCGGTGAGTCGTCGCGGCACACTGCTGGCCAAGACCGCAGGACTGGCCGCGATCGTCACGACGATGGGAGTCCTGCTCTGGTTGTTCGCGGTGCTCTCCGCCCGCTTGCTGGACGTAGCGACGACGGGTGTTCATCTCGGTGCGATTTCGGTCGCCATCACGCTCAACGCTCTCCTTCATGGGCTGTTGGCGTTGGCGATTGGCTCCTGGACCGGGCGACGCGGGCTGGCCTCGGGTGTGGCTGTCGGGGTGATGGTTCTCGGGTATCTGGGGTCGGGTCTGCTCCCGCTGATCGATCTCGACGGTCTCGCCCATGTCTTCCCCTGGTACTACTACAACTCCAGCTCACCGCTGAGCAACGGGTTGAACGGGGAGGACGTCGCGATGCTCGTGGGTCTCTCGATTCTCTTCTTCTCCCTGGCCTGGGTCGGGATCCAGAGACGGGACCTGAAAGAGAAGGGGGCCGAGGTCACCCTTGTCGACCGTCTCCGATCCTCTCCCATCACTCAGAAGGTGGTGGAGCGGATAGCGGGGTCGGCCCGTGTCTCTGGTATCACCGCAAAGACCGCCTCGGAGTCGCAGGGACTGCTGACGGTGACCACCGGGATCGTCTTCTACATGGCTCTGTTGATGCCGATCCTGTTCAACTTCATACCGGAGGACTTCGTCGAGATCTTCGCGACGTTCCCCGACGCCCTCATCGCCATGATCGGCGGAGTCGACATGTCGACTCCCGCCGGTTTCGTGACCGGGGAGGTCTTCTCCTTGACGGCGCCCATCGCCGTCATCGTGCTGCTGGCGGCGTTTGGAGCCCGTGCCCTCGCCGGCGAGGAGGAGTCCCACACCATGGGTCTACTGCTCGCCAACCCGATCTCCCGTGGGGAGGTGGTGGTGAAGAAGACCCTGGCGATGCTGGCTCTTGCCGTCATATTCGGCATCGTCACCGCCCTTGGATGCTGGTTGGGAGTCCTGCTCGGTGGTCAGGACGAGATATCACTGGGGGGTATCCTGTCGATCTCGGCGTTGCTCACCCTGTTCGGCCTGGTCTTCGGTGGTATTGCGCTCCTGACCGGCGCGGCGACGGGTCACCGGAAGCATGCTGTTTGGACGACCACCGGAGTGGCATTGGTCACATGGTTCATGTTCACGTTCCTCCCGTTGTCGGCGGCAGCCGAGCCGGTCGCCAATCTCTCGCCCTTCCAGTGGTACCTGGGCAACGATCCGCTCGTCAACGGGATGGACTGGACCGCGGCGGCGCTGATGGCCGGTCTCTTCGTGGTGTTGGCCGGGCTGTCCGTCCCGGCGTTCCAGCGTCGTGACCTGCGGGGTTGATTGGGGTCTGGACGGTGTCGGCGGATAGCGTGGGCGAGTGATGAGTGACTTCTTCTTCAATGCCCACTCCTGGTGGCAATACGTGGTGTTGGTGGCCGTTGTCGTGTCATTGGTGTTCGCCTTCCGCTCCCCGGTGATGAGTGCAACCGCCGAGAGGGTCTATCGGATCTCCGCGGTGGCTGTGGACATTCAGGTGGCGTTGGGTCTCGTCGTGTGGATCGTCAACTCGGGGTGGGCTCTTGGCTTCACGCAAGGCTGGCTCCACCCCATACTCGGGCTGGCCGCTCTGGGGGCGCTGCACGTCTTCATCGCACGGGCCCGGAAAGATCCCCCTGAGAAGGCCAATCGGACGGTTCGCACCGGTCTGGTGATTGCCACCGTGCTGGTGGTGGCTGCCATCGGTATCGCCGAGATGGCCTGAGGTCAATCCTCCGGCCAACGACCGTCGGCTCTGGCCGCTTCGATGGCGGCCAGACCCGACTCCCGCATCCGGCCGTCGCGCATCAAACGTGTGGCGCGTTCCACATTCCGGGCCGACCAGTTGCTCTTGACTCGACGTGGTGTCATCCGCACCCGCCAGCTCCCATCGTCCCGTTTGGTGGCGTGGCCATCGATCCAGCCGAAACAGAGGGCTTCCTCGACCGCACCGTCGTAGACGAGATCGGTCACCCGGCCCCCAGCCTTGTGGAGCACCAGACGTACCCCGGGTGAGGTTTGATGATTCTCTTCGAGCCAATCTCTCCACGCCACCGCGTCAGGGAGGAGCAGCTCGGGCAGCTCTGTTCTGGGCATCGAAGCCACGTTATGACGTCACAGGCGGGTCGGCATCCTCACCCGCCAGCACGCCGCGGCGGCGACGACGGATCCTCCCGCACCGTGCGATCGGTCGCCTGTGTGTCTACCGTCGCTCGCCGTGTTCACTCTGGGTGGTCTGATCGCTGGTGTGGTCGCAGCCTTCATAGTCGGCATCTCCAAGACGGGGCTGCCTGGTAGCGCATTGGCGGCCATCCCCCTCATCGCAGTGGTGGTGGAGGGGAGGATGATCCCCGGGGCGACTCTGCCCCTCCTCATCGTCGCCGACCTGTTCGCCGTGGCCTGGTACCGGCGGCACACCCGCTGGGACGTCCTGCGCGGTCTGGCTCCGTGGCTCGGTGTCGGGTTCCTCGCCGGCATCGGGTTCTTCATCGTCGTCGGCGCGGCGACGAGACAGTTGGAGCGCGCCATCGGGGTCATTCTCGTCGTGATCGTCTTGCTGCAACTCTGGCGCATGTACCGCGATGTGGCACCCAGGACCGGTGTCGGCACCGCCGCCGGATTCGGGACCGCCGGTGGCTTCACCACCTTCGTCGCCAACGCGGCAGGGCCGGTGCTCAACACCCATTTGGCGGGTATGCGTCTGGACAAGAGCGAGCTCCTGGGAAGTGCCGCCTGGCTCTACTTCGTGCTCAACGTCGCCAAGATCCCGTTCTACCTCGCCCTCGGATCGTGGTCCGAGGGCGGCCCCTTCTTCACAGTGGAGAGCCTCGCCTGGAACCTCGTGCTGGTCCCGGCCATCGTGGCCGGCGTGTTCACGGGCAGACACGTCTATCGTCGAATACCCCAACGAAGGTTTCTCCTAGCCGTGCTCCTGTTGTCCGCCGCCGGTGCGTTGGCCCTGGTGTTCTGAGCGTCAGAGAAAGGGTGTCGCCTGATGGAAGCGGAGACGCCATCCATCGTTGGTGTTGACCCAGATCGAACAGCGTTGGGCCGGCTTCTCCACGCCCGAGTAGCGCGCACGGCTCATATAGCGAACCATCGCCACATCCTCGTCGACCAGGTCGAGCCGGTATTCGTCCAGAGGCAGTTCGATCTCCAGCTCGACCCGGGTGGCTTCGATCGTCTCCCGTCTCCCGTGGGCCCGACCCGACATCCCTATCTTGGTGAAATCCGGATGAAGCATGTGATCCATCCATTCACGATCCCACCGGCTCTCCAGCCACAGCCCTTCTTCGAGATGGGTCAGATAGGGACCGGTGTGAATCACGGCGGTGGTGGGCAGCGGCGAATACAAATGGGGAAACTCCTCGCCGATCCCATCGAGGTCCTCATACAGCAGGGCACCTTGCGGTAGGCCTGTCGGATCGATGGTGAGCAGGATCAACCGGTTGTGACTCGTGTAGAGGCTCCGGGCCACCGGCGCCACCTGCTCCGCCCGGGAGCAATGGATGAAACCGACTTCCTCGAATCCTGCGGGCTGGTACTTGTCGCCGCTTCGGGCCCAGTCGCTCGGCTCCGCCAGGTGGTAGACCGGTTCTGTCACCCCTTAGTCTTCGTCAATTGCCTCCGAATCTGAACCCTCGGTCACCGGATTGGGTCCCGGCCGTTGCCATGATGATGCCGTGAGGTCTCGATACCGGAGACAGGGTCGGTGAATCCGATCACCCTGTTCGAGCTGTTGTTCTTCCCCGACTTCCAGGTTGGGTTTCTCTCGGGTGCCCTGGGCCTCGCCCTGTTGGTCGCCCTTCCCAAGAGGGAGCATCCCCGACCCGTCTGGGGTCTCGTCGTGGCGGCCGCGGTCGTCGTGGCCTCCTGGGAGGTGATGGTGCAGCGACCCGGGATGGTTGCCGGGCTCGCTCTTCTGGCGCTGGCGGGTGCGACTCTCCGACACCGATCCGCCGGATGGATACTGGTCGCGATAGGCGCAACCCTCGTGATTCTCGGCGCCGGCTTCGATCCCGATGTCGAACTCTGGATCCGGTTGGGGAGCGTCCCCTTCATAGCGGTCGCCGGTTGGCTGTTCGCCGCTGTCGACGAATCGGGCCCCGACACGGGGGTCGTCGCCCTGATGATGGGTGGCAGCGTGTTCGGGGTCTGGGCGACAGTCCCCGAGCCGATTCTGGTTCGGGTGATCCTCGGCGCAGCCGCGGCAGCCATGATCGCGGCCTGGCCGCTGCGCCGGGCACGGCTGGGGAGTTCCGGCGCCTTCGCTCTCGCCGGCTTGTTGGCAGTGGCCATCGCCTCCGGTGGGGAGGACCGTGGGGGGTCGGTGGTCGGGGCATGGGCAACGGTCGGGGCGTTCTCCCTCGTGCTCCTGGGCCCGGTGGTGGCGATGATCCGGCCCTGGCATCTCTTCGCCATCCATACGGTGTCGGTGTTGGTTGCGGCTCGGGTCGCCGGACTCCGTGAGAGCCCGATCGCTGCAGCTGCGATCGCATCGGCCACTATCGCCGTCACCCTGGCGGCGGGGTGGCTCCTGGCTCGACGGGAGCGCCGCCGGGGACCTCCACCACTCCCGACATGAGCGTCTCGAAGCTTGGCGGCCCTGTGACGGGACTGGCAGTCATTGGGTCTCTGGCTACTCTGACCGGCGGGGCCGGCACCTTCTCTGCGCCTCGGTCGGTAGGGGATATTCACATTGGCATCGAATGAGACACATTGATTGGCTGGGACTGCCTGGATCGGGCAAGTCGACGCTGCGCAGCTCCACTTCGATCTGGGCGGCGACAGTGGCTCCCACCCTGTCGACCAACGAGGTGGTGACCCGCTATCTGAAACGACACAGTTCCGATCCGGTGTGGCGGACGATCGGCCGGGTGGTGCCTGCTGGGCTCCTGAGGAGATTCGCACAACCGGCGTTCGTGCGCTCAACCGATCACTTCACCGGAATCCGAGATTTCATGCAACAGCATCCGGACCTGATCGGGGTGGTCCTCGCCAGCAGTCATCGTCGCTCGCGATTCGAGCCACGGGTCGACAATCTCCTCGGATGGTGGCTGCATCTCGCTGCTGTCTATTCGATTGCCGACCGGCTGCCCGGCGCCCCAATGGTCCTATTCGACGAGGGGTTCACCAACCGGGCCATCTCCCTGTTCGGTTATCGCTTCGGTGACGCCGACGAGGACGATCTCGCTCGCTATATGCGCTCGATCCCCCGTCCTTCTGCTGTCGTCTACATGGCCACACCAGTGGGAACATGTGTCGAGCGAATGGGGGACTGGTCGGTCAGATTCGACGGTTTCCCCATCGAGGAGAGGATGGCCTTCATGAACAGCGCCCAGCGTTGTCTGGAGCGGATCCTCGACCACCTGGCCGAGATGGCGGTGCCGGTCTGCGTAGTCGAGAACTCCGGTGATCTCGGCGAGTCCGAGCGCGAGCTCCGCGCCCAGCTCGTGCCCATTCTGCAGGGTGCGGGGGCGGGATCGTGAGCCCTCGAGTGTCCATCGGGCTTCCCGTGTACAACGGGGAGAACTTCCTGGCCGAGACTCTCCAGTCGCTTCGAGCCCAGACCTTCGAGGACCTCGAGATCATCATCGCGGACAACGCCTCGACGGATCGGACCCAGGAGATCTGTGAGGCCGCCGCCGCAGAAGACGGCCGCATCAGGTACTTCCGCCACGAAGCGAATCTCGGGGCCCCCGCCAACTACAACTTCACGGTCGCCGAGGCGGTGGGGGAGTACTTCATGTGGAACGCCCACGACGACCTCCGCGCTCCCCCGTTCGTCGAGCGTGGCCTGGAGATATTCGCCGGTCGCCCCGACACGGCAGTGGTCTTCTCCCAGGTCCTCGAGATCGACGCCGAAGGTGACGTGCTCGGCGACCGTGTCCGCCACGATGACCTCCTCGAAGATGCGGTCCACAGACGGTTCCGGGCGGCCATCTCCTCACCGCATCCTTCCATCGTCGTGTTCGGGCTGATGAGGCTGGCGACCATGAGGTCCACGGGCCAACACGGGAACTACTTCGGTGCGGATCGAGTCCTGGCTGCCGAGCTCGCCCTTCGCGGGCCTTTCGCCGAGATCCCCGAGCCGTTGTTTCTCAGCAGGGACCACCCGCAGCGGTATGTGCGGATGGCCAATCAGCGCGACCAGAGTGGGCCCAACCTGAAACAGCTCTGGTGGGATCCGGACCGGCGCAAGCTCGACCGTTTCCCGCGGTGGCGTCGCTACGCCGATTACGGGAGGGCGGTTTGGAACCAGCCGCTGTCAGCGGGGGACCGTCTCCGGTGCATGGGGGCATTGGTGGCCTCATTGACCGACAACGGCTTTGCCAGCGGCAAGATCTTGATGCGTGAGCTGGCCGAGGCCATGGTCTCGGCCCTTCCCTCCCCGAGACGGACCGGCGGCTAACGCCCTCCTTGGGCCAGCTCGGTGTAAGCACTCAGCCAGCTGTCGACGTATTGCCGCCAGCCGAATCGGGTCACAGCCCGTGATCTCCCCGCCTCGCCCATGGATCGGGCATTCTGCAGATCGGACAGGAGCGACTCCATCGCACCGGCCAGACCGACCGAGTCGCCCGGCTCGACCAGGAACCCGGTCTCACCGTCCGCGACGGTGTCGGGGAACGCCCCGATGTTGGTGGCGACGACGGGCAGCCCGGCGGCCATGCCTTCGAGGACCGGCATCCCGAAAGGCTCGTTCCAGATAGAGGGCATCACGAGGAGGTCGGCAGACAAGAGCTTCTTCGTTGCCTCCTCGTTGGGGGCCTCTCCGACCAAGTCGACCCGGTCTCGGAGGCTCGGGTCGACGAGATCGGTCAGGTAGCGGCGATACGCCTTGCCCTGGCCGTAGAAGTGACGAACCGGCGCAAAAGCCGGTGTGTCGAGATGTGACTGAACCACTGAAGGCCCGGGGACGGCGCTGGGCCCCACCAATGTCAATGTGGCCGTGGGGAAACGTCTCCCGATCTCATTGAATGCCTCGATGAGGACATGTACTCCTTTCTCCGGCGACAGGCGTCCCACGAACACGATGGCGCCGCCATGGTCCACAGGCTCCCTTTCCCGCCACGGTTCGGGGATCGAGTTGGGTATCGCCAAGACCCGGTCTGACAGGGACGGAAACCGCGCGGCGACGGCTTCCGCCATGTATTCACTGCAGCCGACGATGAGGTCGGCCTTCTCCAGCCGTCTCCGCACGACCGACTCGTCCTGCTGCAACTGGGAGTGGTCGTGGACATGGAGCACGATCTTCGTCGCGGGCGAGGATCGGCGAATCAACGGCACGAGCTGTTCGTAGATGTGTACGTGGGCGATGTCGGCGCTCATCTCCTTCACCTGAGCGGCAGCGGCCCTGGCATATCCCGGGAAACCCCAGACAGTGGAGCTGAGCGGCCTGGAGAGGGATACCAATCGCAGACGTTCGGCCAACGACCAGATTCGGCGCGCTAGCGGCGCCACAACGCTGTCGAGGCGGTGGCCGACCAGTTGGAGCGGATGGCTCCCCGGTTCCCACCCTTTCCCCCGGGCCAAGAGAGTCACGTCGTGAACCTTGGAGACGTCCCGTGCCAGTGTGCGTCCCAGGACATCCATCGCGTAGGAGTGCCGCCCCGGTTTCCACTGTGGATACAGATAAGCGATCCTCATCGATCCTGCTCCCCGCTGTGCGACCCCATTCAGGAGATCCGGTCCAGGCTGTCCACCGCACTCTGGGCACGACGGAGGGTACGGGCCAGGTAGACCGATGGCTCGACCCGCGGACGGTGCCCGAAGTCGGTGAACTGCGCGGCGACGTAGCCTGCATCGCGGATGGCATCCTGGAGCCGGCACCAGGCGTAGGCCCGCTCGTGGTCCACGGGGGACATCTCGGGGAACGCCCTGCCATACTCGGCAACGGCCATCGACACCACCTGCGACGAGGCGTGTTTGAGAACCGAAGCCAGGTCGGTATGGGGATAGCCGAGCCCACACCATTCCCAGTCGACTGCCTTGAGACGACCGCGGCTTCGCCAATGCAGGTAGAGGTTGGCGATATTGAAGTCACCGTGGATCAGCCGGTTCCCGACCGCCGGATCCGGAACTCTCTCTTCATGGGCGGTCTCCAGCCGGGGCCAGTCCTCCCACAGCCTCTCCGACTCCTGGTCGGGGTGGATACCCAGATACCGTTCCACGTTCTCGGTCACGTACACGCGAAGACCCTCGGAGTACCGCTCGTCGTAGCGGATCAGCCCGGCTGCTTCGGGGTCGACGACCGCTCGCATGGCCTCATGCAGTCGGGGTATAGCTCGTGCCGCTGCCATGATGTCGCGGCCTCTCATCGGCCGGTACCACCGCCAGTGGAGGTCCTCCATCAGGTAGCGAAAGCGTTGCTCACCCGCGACGACATCGGTCCAGTAGACGTCGGGAACAAGAGATTGCAGGGGCTCTCTCAGAGCCGACATCACCGCATACTCGGGTGCTCCGATGGTGACGGGCAGCTCCTCTTGGGCGGGGACGCTGTCCAGCGAGTAATCCGCGTTCTTGAAGATCAGAGTTGCCGGTTTACCCCGTCCGTCTTCGACGATGAGCCGGTAGGCACCGGTCGGCTTCCAGTTGGAGAGATGCTCGTACGACACGCCTGCGACTTCGGTCCCCAGCCGCTCGCGCACGACCTTGTGGAGCACGTCGTGATCCAACCCGGGAGGAAGTCCCAGCGTCCTCTTGCCAGCTTGGTACACGCCGGTAGCCCGACGTACGTGCATCGGCACTCTGTAGAGAAGAGCCCCCATCACTGTCCCATTACCCCCAATGGTCCGTGACGGAAATAATAGTCCAAAGCTCATCTAGCGCATCCGAGATCTCCGTAGGTGGTGATCAAACGAGCAGGTTGCGCACCCGGTGAACCGTTGAATGGACACCTGAGGTCAGCGCCGCGTATCGCGCCGGCGTCGCCGTGTCAGAGGTGCGGATCCGCGACAGCCGCAGTGGGTTCTGCGCATGGGCTGCGAGTCGATGATCGAACAGGACCGCCATGTCGTATCCCAGGTCTTCGAGGACGCGTTGGGAAGCATTGGAGTGGTTCCCGTTCGGGTAGGCGAAGAGGGTCGTGGTCCCAAACTTCTCTTGGAGCCAGTCGTGGGCCTTCGTGATCTGCCGGGTCTGCTCTTCTTCGGAGCATCGGTCGAGGCAAGGGTGATCCCAGGTGTGGTTGCCCAAAGACCCGTGGGTGATGAACTCCTCTAGCTCCTCAACGGTGATCTGGCGCCTCTTCGGTCGACTGCCGAGTGAGAGGGTCAAGCTCTGCGACATCGCATCGACGACCCTTCGCCTCTCCTCGTCGCCGGTTGACTTGAGGTAGGCGAGCCAGCCTGTTGCCGGCCGTCCCCCCACCGCTTCGACGTCGGCAGTGTTCTCGTAGTCCTCCACCACTTGCCACCAGTAGGGCGTATCGGTGCCCACCACACCCGGGCAGACGAAGAGGGTCGCCGGGATGGCGAGCCGCCTGAGCACCGGAAGGGCGTGATCGATCACCGTCGGATCGGCGTCGTCGAACGTGACCCATACCGCCCTGGGCGGGATAGTTCCCCCGTTCCAAGCGGCGATCAACTGTTCTGGGGTCACCGGATCGTAGTTGTCGACCAGATGCTGCATCTGCGAAGCGAACACGATCGGGTCGGCGACTCCGTGATAGCCGAGAATCCGGAGGCGGCCCCTCGTCAGCCGGCGAAACGGAGCTGTCAGGAACCGGGACCCGAGAACTGCATCGATCGAGCGCACCCCACCGGCGCGGGAGATGCCCCTTTGTCCCATGGCCCGCCAGGTTACTGTTGGGTTCTCGATCCCGGACCTCGGCCAAAGGTCGGCGGCCGGGGCTGGTGGCCAGGAACCCGATATGTCGCGTGTCAATGTGCTCGCTGTCATCGACAGTCTCGGAGCAGGAGGGGCCGAGCGTTCCTTTCTGGAACTACTTCCTGCCCTGACCGAACTCGACATCCATCTCCGGTTCGTTTGTCTCGACCACCGGCCTCATGGAGTGGAGAGCGAGGTTGGGGAACTGGGGGTTGATGTCGAGTTTCTGAACGCATCGCGTCTGGTCGCACGGGTTGGCGAGCTGCGTCGGTCGATTCGCCGGCAACCGCCGGATGTCATCCACACCACTCTCTTCAAATCCGACCTTCTCGGTCGTTTGGCCAACCTGGCCAACCACGCCCCGCTGTTGACCAGCATTGTCAACACGACCTACGACGAGGCTCGGCGGGATGATCCCAACGTTTCACCGTGGAAACTCGAGGCAGCGCGCTTCCTGGATGGCTTTGGGGCACGGCATTGGACCGACTGGTTTCATGCCCTCACCGTGAGTGCGGCCGACGATGCGATCCGCAGTCTCGGCATCGACCGCCGGAAGATCACCGTGATCCCGCGCTCACGTGATCCGCGCCGGTTCCAGGTCGACCGTGAGGCAGAGAGACGACGGGTTCGAGATGAGCTGGGGCTCGGAGACGAGCCGATGATCGTGTCGGTGGGGCGGGAGGAGTTCCAAAAGGCTCACACGATTCTGATCCAAGCGTTCCACGAGGTCCGCCGTCATTGGCCCGGAGCGCGACTGGTTCTGGTGGGACGCCCGGGCAACGCGTCGGCGGAGATCGAGCAGACGATGGGGAGGCTCGATCTCGGAGAGGCAATCGTTCGAACCTCCTTCCGCTCCGACGTGCCCAGCCTTCTCGCCGCGTCCGACGTCTTCGCTTTCCCCTCCTATTACGAGGGGTTCGGCGGCGCGATGATCGAAGCCATGGCGATGGCCACGCCGATCGTCTGCTCGGATATCCCGGTTCTGCGCGAGGTGCTCGACGAGCCGGACACGGCGCTCTTCGCCCCCCCGGGCGATCCGCAGTCACTCGCCGCCGTCCTCGTCGAGGCTTTGTCCGCCCCTGGTGAGGGCAGGGTGCGGGCGCTGCGGGCCAGACAGGTCTACGAGGCGAGATACACACCGGACGTGGTGGCCCCGGCGATGGCGGCGCTATACCGTGCCCTGGCCACCGGCTGAATGCGCAGGATCCGGGGGTACATCTCTCGAGACCCCGCCACTACTGTGTCGGCATGCTGAGCGGGGGCTCGAGCATGGCATAGCGGGAAGGTGGGCAGGGTTGATGGCAGACGACTTCGGTTATGAGATCGCGCCATTGGAGAGCCCGGACCTCGCGGAGGCCCTCCGCCTGATCGATGAAGTGATGGGTCCCGGTCACGACGAGGAGTGGTTCCGCTGGAAGCATCGCGACAACCCGGCGGGACGGTCCCTCGCCTGGGTAGCTCGTGACGACGATGGGCTGGTTGGAGTGAGGCTCATCATGCGCTGGGATCTGGCCCGCGGGACCAAGAGGTTGGCCGGCTTTCGGCCCGTGGACACGGTCACCGCTCCCAGGGCACGCCGACGGGGGATATTCTCGTCCCTGGTCCTCACTGCCAAGGAGTCGTTGCCAACGGCCGACGACGGAGTGGTCTTCAATACGCCGAATGCCAGGAGCCGAGGTGGCTACCGACGTTTGGGCTGGACTCTCATGGAGCCGATCCCTCATCTGGTGACTCCCCTGCTGCCAGGCCGCGGGGCGAGGTTGCGATCTGGTGCAGAGGTGCTCGACGCTTTCGACCACGACACCCCGGCACATGGGCGCATCCGCACCCACCGGACCGCCGGATATGCCCGGTGGCGCTATGACCAACGGTCGGGCCGTGAGTACTCATTCGCCTCCCTGGAGCAGGCCGATGAGGCGAATGCCATCGTCTACCGGATCGTCGACGGCAAGGTGAGGCTGCTGGTGGTGAGTGAGTTGACGGGCTCCATGTCTACGAAGAAGGCGCTGGTCAAGGCGGCGGGCCGCGCCGAGGGTGCCCGTGTGGCCCTGGTCACCGGTGGGAAGGGCGGCGAACCGACACCCTCCCGCCCTTCTTTGCAGAGGGGGAGCTCTGTCGTGGCCGTCCACCCCATGGCCTCGGCCGAGACGGGCGTGACCTCTGTCGAATCGTGGGCATTGACCCTCGGGGATCTCGAGGACGTGATATGACCCTATCGACCCATACTCACCATTCTTCGAAGGTCCCTGCACCCAGTACCCTCACTCCTCCACCGGAGGTGCACATGTCGTCATGCCCCGGTGCGGGAGTCGAATCATGCTGACCACTCTGCGTCAGGCCTACCGTCTCATCGGCAAGGACAATCCTGGTCGATGGGCCTTGCTCATCCTGGTTGCGCTGTTCGTCAGCGGGCTGGAGATGGTGGGCGCCGTCCTGATCTTCGTCTTGCTCAGTCTCGTGGTCGACCCCAATGCGACCATCGAGCTGCCTCTCATCGGTGACGTCGGTGAACTCGCCGGGGACATCGACCAGGAGACGCTGCTCCTGCGTGTGGTGGTCGTGATCGGGATCTTCTTCTTGTTCCGTGCCGCCGTGACCGTGGTCGCAAAGTACGTCGAGGTGAGGGTCGCCTACAACGCCGGGGCTCGGCTCTCCAACCGCCTCGTCGCCGGCTATCTGAACTGGCCGTACGCTCTTCACCTCCAGCGCAACTCCGCCGAGTTGATCCGGAACGGGCACCAGGCGATCAACGAGTTGGTGGCGACGGTCTTCCTCCCCTTGATCAAGGTGGCCGCTGAGTCGTTCCTCACCATCGGGATGCTCACCGTCCTCATGTTCATCGCCCCTGAGGCAACCTTGTTGGCGGCGGGAATCATCGGAGGCGCAGCCATGATCCTGCTCTTCATCGTGCAGCCCAGATTGAAGCGCCTCGGAAACACGGCACACGACACCTCGAGAGGCACCCTGAAGTCTCTTCAGCAGGCGCTGCACGGTGTACGGGACATCAAGATGCTGGGCCGGGAGAAGTACTTCGCCAAGGACTACGCCCGTCACCGCTTGACTTTCGCCCGCGCCCGCTACATGAGGGCCACGATCACCGCCATGCCCAGCGTGATCATGGAACTGGCGCTCTTCGGGTTCATACTCTTGTCGTTCGGTCTCGCCGTCACTTCCGGGACGGATTCGAGTCAGGTTCTCTCCACACTCGGCCTGTTCGCCTACGCAGGCATGCGGCTGCAACCGTCGTTGCAGAAGATCATCAGCGGCATCAACGACCTCAAATACTCCACGGCGCCACTCGCAGACATCTACGCCGACATGACCCTCATCGAGTCCCTTCCCCCGATTCGACGGGAGAGGGGGAGACTCCCGTTCGAGGAGGAGCTGCGTCTCGATGATGTCTCTTTCACCTACGAGGGAGCCCATCAGCCCGCGTTACGCGATATCAACCTCGTCGTCCGCCCCGGCGAGCAGATCGGGATCTGCGGGCCCACCGGCGGTGGGAAGACGACGTTGGTCGACCTCATGACCGGTCTCTTGGAGCCGACGTCGGGCGAGATCACCGTTGATAGGGTGGACATGCGTGAGCATGTACGTGGCTGGCAGAGGAATATGGGCGTCGTCCCGCAGATGGTGTTCCTCCTCGACGACACTCTGCGCCGCAACATCGCCCTCGGTCTGGCCGATGACGAGATAGACGACCAGGCCCTCAACCGGGCGGTCGACCTGGCCCAGCTGCGCGAGTTCGTTTCCTCACTCCCGGACGGCCTGGATACGACCGTCGGTGAACGTGGGGTCCGTGTCTCGGGTGGCCAGCGACAGCGAGTCGCCATCGCCCGTGCTTTGTACAACGATCCGTCGGTGCTGGTCTTCGACGAGGGCACGTCAGCGCTGGACAACGCGACCGAAGCCGAGATCATGGCCTCGATCGAGCGTCTCCGTGGAGACCACACCATCGTCCTGATCGCCCATCGTCTCTCCACCGTCGCCTCGAGCGATCGTGTCTTCTTCGTGGAAGACGGGCGGATAACCGGCGAGGGCTCCTATGAACAACTCATAGAGGGTCACGACGCCTTTCGTGCCATGGCAACTGGCTCTTGAGGTTTGGGTTCGATCAGAGAACCGCGGTGCCTAGTGTGGCCGGCGAACACCGGGGGTGGCCAAAGGGGACGACGCGGTTAACGTGACGCCCATGTCAGAACCCAGTCCAAGAGCCCGTTCTTCGTTGCGTCACAACGCCCGAGACCTGGTGGCCAAGGTAGTACCCACCGGTGTCCGGGTGGCTCTGAGGCGGGTCATCAAGGGCAAGCGCAAGCCCAGCGCTGGCTTGCCTCCGGGTCTCCAAGCCGAGCTCCTGGCCGATATCTGTGAGCAGGAGACCGGGAGTCGTCCGACGAGTCTGTCTCACCTCCAGCTGTCGGGATGGCGGACCGCGGCCTCGGGTGCCTTCAGGGTGTTTGCCCACCTCGATGAGTCCAGGACCTGGACCTGTATCTACAAGAACAGTGTCCTCACCGACGAAGAGACTCCGGGTCTTGGCGGGCTGCCGTTGATCCCGGGATCGGAGTACCAGGTCTACGCCAGCGCCGGACCCGATTTGGAGCGGTTCATCCCTCGCCGACTCCACATCGAAGAGATCGAGCCCAGGGTGAGGCACACCGTCGTGCTCGACGACCTCAAGGTGCAGGGTTACGGGCCCGTGATCACCGACAAGGACGTGTTGGCAGCCATCTCCCAACTTCCCGATTTCCACGATGCGTTCCAGGCCACCGTCGACGTCTGGCAAGGCGCCGACCTCTACACCTACGACGAGAAGTGGTCGGAGGAGTTGCGGGGTCTCTGTCGTCGCAGTCTGGAGCAATACCAGGAATTGGCCCCGGACCCGGCGGTCGAACAGGTCCTCGGCATCTGGGACGATGTGGAGCGTGTGCACGATGTCGCCTTGTTTCACGACCCGGAGAACCGGCGACCGGTCCATGGAGACGCCAACCGGGCCAACGTGCTGGTCAAGGGTGAGTCTCCGATCCAGGTGGTGGATTGGGAGTGGGCCGGTTGGCGACTGCCTCAATTCGACGTCGCCAGTCTTCTCAAAGGACGTAGCGACGATCTCACCGAGGAGGGGATTCGTGCCTACGCCGCGATCCAGAAGGACTTCTCCCTCGAGGAGCACAGAGTCTTCCATGCATGGGCCCGTCTCGAGCTGAGGCTCCTCGACGCCTCCTATGTGATCGCCCAGGATCTCGGTGCTCCCGGCGTCTCGCGTATGGACCTGGGTCGCTATCTCCACGTGTCCGCCCGGGAGATCTCCGAGACGGTCGACGCCCTGAGCAGGCTGTTGGAGAAGACCTAGGCCGGTAGGGAGGCCTCACGGCGTCTGCGACGCCGTTTGCGGATCGATTTGAGTTTTCCCTGTGTTCGTTTCACGACCGTCGCCACGAACAGGTCGACCAGCATGACGGCTTTCGAGAGGACACCGGCCTCGGAGCCGATGATCGCCCGCATCTGGTGGTAGCCGATGCGGAACGTGGCCAGACGCGGCTTGCCGATGTTCTTCGGGTTCAACCACGACCAGTTGTCCCGGTCGGTGTGACCGGGTGGGCCGTGGTGGAGGAAGAGCATCTCGGGGATCTGGTGGATCGTCCCCAACATGCTCAGCTCGGTGATCAAGATCCTGTCCGGCTCATTGGCGTTTCTGATCAGCCCGGTCTTCGCCAGGAGGTGGCGACGGCACAACCCGAACACCGGTGCGGTTGGGTCCTCGAGCCGCCAGAGCACTGCGTGCAGTCTCCGGATCGGGTTCGGTGAGTGAATGGCGGGCCCCAAAGGCTCCGATTTCGTGCGGAAGACCTCGCCCGTATCGTCGGCCACACCCATTTCCGCGAAGCACATGGCTGCTTCCTCGTTTTTCTCCAGGACCTCGACGCAGGCCTCTAGGTATCTGGGGTCGAACCAGTCGTCGTAGGCGAGCCATGCGAAGTACTTTCCACTGGTCTTCTCGAAGGCGATCTCGAAGTTCTTGGAGGCGCCCAGGTTCTCGGGGTTACGGCTGTAGCTGATCCGGGTGTCGGCGTCGGTGAAGCGTCGCGCGATCTCGGCAGTGCGGTCTTCTGAGCCATTGTCCGTGATGACCAGCTCCCAGTCCGAGAGGGTCTGGTCGACCATCGATTGGATGGCCCTTTCGAGGAAGCGCTCTCCGTTGTAGACGGGTAGCCCGACCGATACCAGGGGTGTGTTTGGTTGAGTCACGGGACGGCTCGTGACGGTAGCCAGCGCCGATCGTCAGGTGAAATGATGGCGGGTCGGGCTCAGTCGTCGATCTCGACGATGGTGACCATCCGGTCGGATGCCTCCTTGGCGATCTCAACGATGGCCTGGTACCCATCCGACTCGTAGGCTTCGATCGCCTGCTCGTACGTGGGGAAACGCACCAGGACGTTCCGTGGATATTCCTTACCTTCCTTCTGCTCATACCGGCCGCCACGGGCGATGAACTCACCGTCGTTCGCAGCTACCACCCCGCTCGAGCCCTTGATGTACTCGGCGTACTCGTCGTCGTCTTTCACGTCGACATGGACGATCCACATTCCTGCCATCACGTCTCCCTGCTGATGAGCGTACGCGAGAAACCGCCCCAAGGGGACGGTCTCGCAGCGGTATGACGCTTAGAGGATATAGATGAGAAGGGCGATGATGAGCAAGATGCCCACGATCGTCCAGATGATTCCTGAACGCGGCACGGCCTCTCCTTTCACGGTGGATTCGGACTATACCCCCAGGTACCCACGATCCCCGGGTCGCAAAACCTGGTCGGGGACGATCCTCATCCTCCGCCCTGTATGAGCGACCGGGCCACGGGCTCGAATCAGTCCGGGATGCCGGCCCCCCGGTGCTCAGGCGGCGTGGACCCTTTCGACGATCGGCCTCATGGCGTCGATGGCTGCGACGGTCTTGGGCCAAACGTCACATCTGACCTCGACGAACCCGAGGTCGCCGAGTGCGAGGAGATGCTCGCAGATCTCCTCGTCGGTGCCGGTGACGAGCGATTCGACCGGAAGTCCCCGCGCTGAGGCCTCCTCGGCGAACCCGCCGGGGATCACCGTGTACAGGTCGAGGGTCCGTTCCAGCGTGTCGGGGTCACGGTCGATCTCGTCGCAGGCCTCGTCGAGTTGTGTTATGAGGGGCTGCAAGCGTGACCGGGCGTCGTCCAGCGCTTCGTTCCCGCTCCACCAGTTCCAGGCATCGCCATAGCGGGCCGCGAGTCGGAGCATCTTGGGCCCGCCGGCCGCCATGTTGATCGGCGGGCCAAGCCGGCGCGGCCCGCGCAGAACCAACTCCGCTTCCTTTGCCGAGTAGAACTCTCCTTCGAAGTCGACGGTCCCCTCCTTCAGGAGGGCGTGGACGATCTGAATTGCTTCGGCGAATCGGGAGTAGCGGCGATCGGTGGGGAAACCGAAGGCCTCGTAGTCGGAGTCGGCGGTGTTGCCGGCGCCGATCCCGAGGACATAGCGGCCCCCCGAGATCTCGTCGATCGTCTCGGCGATCTTTGCGGTCAGGGCGGGTGAGCGGTACGGCGAGTTGATCACCGACTGCCCGAGGCGGATGTTCTCGGTGGTGGCGGCAAGCGCCGCCGCGATCGAAACCGACTCCCACACCCCGTTGGTGGCGTTTTCACCCCGGTAGAGGAGGGCATCTTCGAACACGAACATGTCGAAGCCGACCAACTCGGCCGTCGTCGCCCTCTCGTGGATCGAGATCCACGTAGGAGCGGCTGCGTTGGCGTCGGGTCGTCCGTTGAGTTGATTGATGAGGCCTATGCGCATCACGGGGCACCCTAGATGCCGGCATGCTGCGCACATGATGATCAGGGCCTTCTGCCCCTTCGCGTTGGGACTTCCGCCCGATGTTCGGATGGGTCGGCGGTGGCCATCATGTGGGCATGAACGAATCTGGGGCGCCCGAAGCCGACGTGTGGGCGAACCTCACTCGATTGATCACGTTCTTCGGCGTGGTACTTGGCGGGTCGATCGCGGTCATCCTCGTCGTCGGGTGGCTCAATATGCCGATGTATCAGGATGTGGCTCCCATGGGCCCCGGCGACATGGGGGCCATCGCTCCGTCGGGCGTGCTGTCGGCGGATGAGGTGCCACCTATCTTGGAGGAGCACTACGAGGCTGCCCAAACGCACTTCGCCGTCTTCGAGTCGGTCCCCTGTTTCTGTGGCTGTCAGGAGATGCTCGGCCATCGCCACCTCGGCGACTGCTTCGTCAG
>CAZZIG010000044.1:0-21704 GCA_964653975.1 uncultured Acidimicrobiaceae bacterium | reverse complement strand
CAAACACCACACCCGGTGGCGACTACAAAAACTCCCCAACGGCGACCACCAATGGACCAGCCCACTACACCACACCTACACCCGCAAACGAGACCCACCCGACTGACCCAGGTCACCTCGTCAGGCGAACAAAGCAGCCAGTCGCTCCGACTCCTCCTCCAAGTCACGACGGAACCGGCTCGGGATCGGCTGAAACGGCTCGAGGCGGATCTCGCCGCCTTCTTCCCTCCAGGTCCCGGCCACCTGACCGTCGACCAGGAAGGTGTTGAACGAGTGTGGCGCCCTGGTGTGGAAGATGCGGCTGCGGAATTCCTCAGGGAGGATTTGGGCCCTCCGGGCATGCACCAACAAGGTCGCGTCCCAAGTCCCGAGGAAACGCACTGGAGCCGGAGTGTCCGGGTCGGGAAGAGGAGCACCCGGCACGTCGACCAACATGGCACCGGTCTCGTCGACAAAGGTCCTCACCCGTGATCGCTCCAGGATCTGGTCGAGCGCGGTGAGCCTGAACCCCGTGAACGACTTGATGTCGTCTCGGCTGGCCGGACCGAACCCGGCGAGATAGCGACGAACCAGGTGTTGGGCGCCCGCCGAGTGATCCGCTTCGTCCGGGCCCACCCATTCGGTGGCCAGCCCGTAGAGATCGGCCCGTCGCGACTCCCAGGTACCGGAGGGAGGGACCCGGACCAACTCCACCCAGGATCCGACGCCGCTCCACGCGCTGTTGTCGATCCCCAATTCATCGATCAAGTCGGCCCGCTTCCTCGGACCTTCGGCCAGGACTACCCGCACCCGCCCGGCCAGGTCCTCCATCTCCGCGGCGGTGTGCCCACCGCTGGTGACCCGGAGCCACCAATCACGCATCATCTCCCGGATGGCGGCCGCCATCGGCCAGTAGTCGGCCCGGGACACGAGGTGGATGGTGCCCCGCATCAGCGTTCCCTGGATGACCGAGCCCCGTTCCAGGGCAGCGGTCAGATCGTCGCGTCTGAATCCCTCGACTCGGGACCACAGCCCGACATAGGCCGAAGGGATGTACTGAGCTTGGACCCCCGCCATCCGCTCCACGGCCCGGTGCAAAGGGAGAGCGGACCTCTCCAGGAGTAGCTGGCGGGCGAGCACAGCCCGGTTCAGTTGTTTCCAGCCGAGCGACTCCACTGCCTCAGTCCTTGGGGGGAGTGTCCCAGTCCTGGATGTCCTTGCCCTCCTCGCGAGCGAGGATGTCGAGGGCCGCCACCGCTCCGGCTCCAGCGGAGATGATCGCCTGGCTGCGGGCAGGTCGCACCGACCGACCCAACACGTACACCCTGTCTATCGAGGACTTGTAATTGGCGTCCACCGATATCGCCCCGGAGTCGTCCTCGTCGACGCCGAGAGTGCGAGCCAGATCGGGTTTCTTGCCCTCGGTCAGGATCAGATAGTCGGACTCGAAGTCGCCGGACGAGGTGGTCACTGTGAACGGCTGACCGGCCGACACCGCCGTGACTTCTTCGTCGACGAGATTCGTTCCCACTGCTCGCACCTGACGCCGGGCGATGTCCTGGAACTCGGTTCCGGCGATCTCCGGTATGCCCAGGTAGTTGTAGAGGTAGGCGAAGTTCATCGCCGTCTCGTCCTGTCCGAAGACTGTCACCTCGTGGCCATTCTTGGCCAGGAACAAGGCGGCCGACAGACCACCGGGGCCATCTCCGACGATGTTCACGCGTGCCATTGACTGCTCCTCGATCGCATGCGACCAAAGTAACCCACTATTCGGAGAGACGACGAAGATGGTTCGCGTGAAGACACGAACGATCCCCATCGAGGGCCGCCCCCTCGATCTGCGGCGGACACTGCGTCCGCTCCACGGACAGTTCTCCGACGATGGCTGGTGGCTGGCGGCCCGCACCCCGGACGGCCCCGGGTCGGTTCGGGTGCGACGAACGAGGGAGGACCTCGTCGGAGAAGCCTGGGGTGAGGGTGCGACATGGCTCCTCGTGAGACTCGGCGCCATCTGCGGTCTCGAAGACGACCCGACGACGTTCGGCACCGACCATCCCAAGGTGTCCGAGTTGCATCGTCGTCATCCGGGTGACAGGTTCGGCCGGACCGACCTGGTGTTCCGGGTTCTACTGACTGCGATCTGTGGTCAGAAGGTGACGGGTCAGGAGGCAGCCAACGCCATGCGAGGGTTGCGCCGGGCATTCTCCGGGCCGGCGCCCGGCCCAAACGGAGCTCTCCGCCTCCCACCCGACCCGGAGCAGATGGCGGCGGCTCCCTATCACGTCTATCACCGTCTCCATCTGGAGAAGCGACGCGCCGACCTGCTCCGGGAGGTCTCCCGCCATGCGTTCCGCATCGAAGGGTTGCGTGACCGGACGGTCACCGAAGCGGAACGGGTTCTAGCCTCGTTCTCGGGCATCTCGCGGTGGACGACCGCCAAGACCCTCGAGGTGTCCCACGGCGACCCGGACCAGGTCGCGGTGGGCGACTTCCACTTCAAACACATCGTCGTCCACCACCTCACCGGGCGCGACCGGGGAACCGACGAGGAGATGCTGGAACTCCTCGAGCCGTTCCGCCCCCACCGCGGCCGGGTGATACGTCTCCTCCACACGTTGGGCCACGAGCCCAAGTTCGGCCCCAGGATGACCCCTCGGGACATCACCAGGATCTGATGCTCCTCAGCGTTCCAGCCAGGTGACGATCAGGTCGCCGACCTGGGCGGGGTCGTGCATGTCGTTGTGTCGGGCTCCTTCGACGATCTCGAGGTGGGCATCGGAGCCCGAGAGGACCAGCGCCTCGTAGAAGTCGAGGGCGAAGCCCTGAGGCACCAAACCGTCGTCACTTCCATACATGATCAGTGACTGCAGATCCGGATTCCGGTCCGTCAACAACTGGGGATTGCCCGCCTCCCAGGCTTCGGGCACCTGGTCGGGGCCGCCACCGAAGAACGAGCCCATCGCCGGGCCCAGACGCGAGACGTCGTAGGGGCCGGCGAGGCCGACGAAGCGGTCCGGCGTCCCCGCGCCCGGATACCGGCAGTCGGCTCCGTAGCTGGTCCCGGACAACGCCACGATCGCCCCGATGTGGGCTCCGGCCGAGTGACCGATGACGGTGACGGTGCCGTCACCGTCGGGATGCTCTCGACCAAGCCGGACCGCACAGGCGACGTCATCGACCGAGGCCGGAAATCCCGCCCTCCGGGATGTGGAGAGGGCATAGCGGGTGTTGATCGTCACGTAGCCGTTGGCGTTGAGGTGACGGGCGAGCGGATCCATGATGGTCGGGTCGCCGGTCACCCAACCGCCACCATGCACCAGAACGACGACGGGAAACGGGCCGGGGCCGTCGGGCACGGTCATCTGAGCGTCGATGTCGCGTGGAACGGTCGTGGCTTCCACCACGGCTGATGTGGTGGTTGTCGCCTGGATGGACGTAGAGGTCGTCGGGGGAACCGGCGCGGCTGTCGACGTATCAGATGTCGTGGTCTCGGCGGCCGGATCGGTGCAGCCGGCCAGCGCCAGCGCAGCGATCAGGAGAGCAGCGAGACTGCGGGTCGGTCGACGTGCCATTCGACTTCGGCGTCACCTTCCCCGATCTTGCCGATCGGGGTCTCGTTCCCTTCGAACGCGTCACGGAGGGCGGGAGCCTTGGTCTCGCCGGCGGTGATGACCATGAGACGCCGAGCGCTCCACAACAGGGGATAGGTGGAGGTGAGCCGGTGCTCTCCAGTCTGGGGGATGGTGTTGGAGACGAACCAGCGGGTGTCCTCCTCGAGGGCCTCGCTCCCCGGGAAGAGCGAAGCGGTGTGGGCGTCTTCACCCATGCCGAGGAGGATGAGGTCGGGCGGCTTCGTCGCGTGGAGCGACCGCAGCACCTCCTCGTATTGAGCCGCCGAGTCCGCAGGCTCGAGGTCCGCGCTCCAGCGGGGTCGGTGGAACCGGGCTTCGACATGGTCCATCAGGGTCTCCGCGGCCATTCGGCCGTTGGACCGATCGTGATCGTGGGGCACCCACCTCTCGTCCGACAGCCACGCTTCCACACGTTCCCAGCCCGTGGAATGGGACCGCAGCGCCTCATAGGCGGCAGCGGCTGTGCTGCCTCCGGCGAGCCCCAGAGTGAAGGTGTCGAAGGCGTCGGCGATGAGGTCGGCGATCCTCTGGGCGGCGCCGGCTGCGGCTTGTTCGGCTGTGTCGTAGATGACCAATTCCATGAGATGAGACGCTAACCGCCCTCCTAAGGTGAAGAAATGGGCACCACCGAGAAGATCACCTGGGACGGTGGCGAGGTGACGGCGGTCGTCGAAGGGTCGGGTCAGATCGGGATCTTGCTCGCCCATGGCGCCGGGGTGGGCCAGGACCACCCCTCGATGGCGGGTCTCCGCGCCGGTCTGGCCGGGGGTGGGCACACAGTGATGACCTTCAACTACCCCTACACCGAACGAGGGGCGAAGCGGCCTGACCGCCAGGACAAGTTGCTGGCCTGCCATCGCGCCGCCGCCGACCGGCTCGCGGATCGGGTAGGGGAGGTGTTCCTCGCCGGGAGGTCCATGGGAGGGCGGATAGGCACATATGTCGTGGCCGAGGGCTACCCGGCCTCCGGGCTCATCCTCTACGCCTACCCCCTCCATCCCGCCGGGAAGCCGGACAATCTGCGCATCTCACAGTTCGAGGAGATCTCCATACCGATGCTCTTCCTCCAGGGAACCAGAGATGCCCTCTCCAGGATGGATCTGTTCGACAGGCACATCCGGTCCCTTCCCAACGCCGACGTCGAGTTGTTGGAGGGCGCCGGTCACGGTCCCAGGGGTGGAGGATGGAACGTCGAGACGATGACCGAGCGCTACGTCACCGCCAGCCTGACGTGGATCGCGGAGGTCTCGTCTGGCACAAGGGGCTGATCGCGGCCATAATCGAGGGCCACCCCTCGCTTTTTCCAAGGAGTCTCTCGAATGGAGCAAGTAAGCCTGCGCGCCCGGTCCGGCAGGAGGCCAGGCTCGCGTGAGTCACGAAGGATCCGTCGTCAGGGTCTCGTCCCGGCGGTGGTCTACGGGCCCGATGTCGCCGACCCGATCTCGCTGGCCGTCGATTCGCACGACCTCCATGTCGCGCTTCACACCGAGGCCGGAACCAACGCCATCATCAATCTCGAGATCGAGGACGGCGAGACTCTGACCACGATGGCCCGTGTCATCGAGAGGCACCCGTTTCGCAACGAGTATCGACACGTCGACTTTCTCACCATCGACCTGACCCAGAAGACCCATGCCGAGGTCGCCCTCCACTTCGAAGGCACACCGCAGGGGGTCCAGGAGGGCGGGGTGTTCAGCCCGCGTCGCACCCATGTCCTCATCGAGGTCCTCCCCACCGAGATCCCGGCGTTCATCGAGCTCGACGTCTCCGAGGTCGAGATCGGGGGCTCTCTCCGCATCGAAGATCTCCCCGAGCTCGAGGGCGTCGTCTACCTGGAAGAGCCCGACGCCGTGGTCATGTCGGTCACGGTCCCGGCTGCGGAGATCGAAGAGCCCGAGCCCGAGGAGCCGGAGTTTCTCGAAGGTGAAGAGCTCGAGGAAGGTGAAGAACCTGAAGAGGGCGCTGCGGAGGCTGACGAAGAGGCCGAAGGGGAAGAAGAAGCCGCCGAGTGATGTGATGCGGATCGTCGTCGGCCTCCGTAACCCGGGCGCCGACTACGAGGGCACCCGTCACAACGTCGGATCCGAGGTGGTCGAGCGTGTGCTGCAACGCGCCGGGGTCCCCCCGGGCAGGGCACCGTCCCGCGTCTCCGGCGCCGTCGCCCAGGTCGGGATCGGCGACGACCGCACGATCTTCGTGCTGCCCTTCACTTTCATGAACGAGAGCGGGGGTGTGGTCCGTTCGGCGTTGGGTTACTACAAGGTGGACACCTCCGACCTCCTCGTGATCCACGACGACATCGATCTTCCCTTCGGTCGTCTTCGCCTTCAGGTGGGCGGGGGAAGTGGTGGGCACAACGGCATCAGATCGTTGGAGCGGGCGCTCGGCACCAAGGAGTTCTCCCGGCTCAAGGTCGGTGTCGGTCGCCCCCCCGGGTCCCAGGACCCTGCCGACTACGTGCTCCGCACGTTCGCCAAGAGAGAACGGCCGGAGGTGGAGATGATCGTCGAGGATGCCGCCGATGTGGTCGAGCGCTGGCTCGACGACCGGGGACGCGCCCAGGAGATGGCGGCGCTCAGGGGGAGGGATGCCTGAGCTCGTCGGGGCCATCGACCAGGGGACGAGCTCGACCCGTTTCATGGTCTTCGATGCCGAAGGTGGCGTCGTCTCCATGGCCCAGGAGGAGCATCACCAGATCTTCCCCGAGCCGGGATGGGTGGAGCACGATCCGATGGAGATCTGGGAGAAGACCTGCGGTGTCATCGACAAGGCCCTGGCCTCGGCGCGGCTCACAGCGCGCGACCTCGCCGCGGTCGGGATCACCAACCAGCGGGAGACCACCGTCATCTGGGAGCGAGATACCGGCGAGCCGGTGTCCAATGCCATCGTCTGGCAGGACACCAGGACAGCAGAATTGCTCCACGAGCTGGCGGGGGACGAGGGGATGGATAGGTTCGCGGCTCGCACCGGCCTGCCCCTGGCCACCTACTTCTCCGGGCCGAAGGCCCGGTGGCTGATCGACCATCTCGACCTGCATGACGGGGCCCGGCGCGGCGACCTGGCATTCGGGACGATCGACAGCTGGTTGGCGTGGAATCTCACCGGGCGACACGTGACCGACGTCACCAACGCCTCACGGACGATGCTGATGGACCTGGCGACGACGACTTGGGACTCCGACCTGTCGCTGGAGATCGGCATCCCCACCCACATGCTTCCCGAGATCGTCCCTTCGGTTGGGGAGATCGGAGAGTGTCGGGGACCGCTGCAGGGTGTCCCCCTCACCGCCATCTTCGGAGACCAACAGGCCGCTCTCTTCGGCCAGGTCTGCTTCCGGCCCGGCGAAGCGAAGAACACCTACGGAACCGGCAACTTCATGGTGATGAACACCGGGCACGAGCCCGTCTCCTCCCAGGCCGGTCTGCTCAGCACGGTCGCCTACGCCATCGCCGGGAAGCGCACCGTCTATGCCCTCGAGGGGTCGATCGCGGTCACCGGGTCGTTGATCCAATGGCTACGAGACAACCTCGGGATCATCGCCACCGCAGCCGAGGTGGAAGGGCTCGCCGCCGCTGTGGAAGACAACGGCGACGTGTATTTCGTCCCCGCCTTCTCCGGGCTCTTCGCACCACATTGGCGTCCGGACGCACGGGGGGTGATCGTCGGTCTCACCAGCTTCGCCAACAAGGGCCACATCGCAAGGGCTGCGCTCGAGGCGGCGGCATACCAGTCGGCCGACGTGCTCGAGGCGCTGGTGGCGGACTCGGGGGGGCAACTGTCCGAGCTGAGGGTGGATGGGGGGATGACCGCCAACGACACCCTGATGCAGTTCCAGGCGGACCTCCTGGGCGTCGACGTGGTCCGGCCGGTGGTGACCGAGACCACCGCGCTCGGCGCCGCCTACGGAGCCGGCCTGGCAGTAGGTCTATGGCCCGACCTCGACGCCATCCGCGCGTTGTGGTCGGAAGACGCTCGTTGGTCGCCGGAGATGGAGGAATCGGAGCGGAAACGTCTCCACGCCCGGTGGAGACAGGCCGTCGAGCGGTCTTTCGACTGGGTCTGAAGTCGGCGCGGACCCTGTTCGTGGCCGCGGCATATGATCGAGTCGAGGATGGACGTCAACTTCCCCAACGCACTGGCCCTGTTCCGGATCTTGATGGTGGTCCCGATCATGGCATTGACCCGCGCCGACGGCATCGAGAATCACTACGCCATCGCCGCCGTCCTGTTCCTGGTCGCCTCCTTCACCGATTTCCTCGACGGCTATTGGGCGCGGCGCACCACCGGAGGCACCGTCCTCGGTGCCTTCCTCGACACGACCGCCGACAAGATCATGGTGACCGGGATCCTGTTGGCCCTGGTCTCG
Organism: uncultured Acidimicrobiaceae bacterium; assembly: GCA_964653975.1. Classification (GTDB taxonomy): domain Bacteria; phylum Actinomycetota; class Acidimicrobiia; order Spongiisociales; family ZC4RG35; genus JANQRA01. The sequence goes on along the minus strand of CAZZIG010000044.1, from coordinate 13,727 downwards.
GTCGACCGTGTCTCGATATGGCCCGCGGCCATCATCATCTTCCGTGAGTTCACGGTGATGGCCCTGCGCGGGGTCGTGGCGCAGAGGGGTGGGCTGATCGCCCCGTCCACGTGGGGCAAGATCAAGGCGTTCACCCAGTACGCGGCGATCTTCTTCGCCTTCATCCGGTTCGCGGACAAGTGGGGCCCCTGGTATTTCGATCAGTGGTTGATGCTCGTCGCGGTCATCGCGACCATCGGGTCGGCTTGGGGCTATGTGACCGCCTTCTGGGACGTGGTCAAGACAGGGCCCTCTCAGGTCAAGTCGTGAAGGTCGCGGTCACGGGCGGTTCCGGGGTGGTGGGCTCCGCCGTAGTCGTCCATCTCCTGGCATCCGGTCACGACGTCTGGGCCCTGGCCCGGTCTGCCGAGTCGGCGGCCAAGTTGGACGCGCTCGGTGTCTCTGTGATCCACGGGGACTTGGCTGACGAGGACGCGGTGGGGCGTCTCGTCAAAGGGAGCCGACGCGTCTTCCACGTGGCCGGGGTCAACGAACTGTGCTCCCGCGACCCGGCCCGGATGTGGCGGGTCAACGTGGAGGCCACCGTCGCCCTGCTCGCCGCGAGCGACCGCGCCGGCGTGGAACGATTCATCCACACCTCGTCGGCCGTGACCATCGGGGAGGAGAGTGATGAGATCGGGACCGAGACCTCGGCTCACCGGGGCTATTTCCTGTCGGAGTACGAGCGATCGAAGACCGTCGCCGAGCGTCTCGTGCTCGACACGACGCGGGACACCGAGGTGGTCTCGGTCAACCCGTCGTCGGTTCAGGGCCCGGGTCGGTCGACCGGCACCGGCCGGCTCTTGCTCGCCGCGGCCCGGGGCCGGCTTCCCTTCCTCGTCGACACCACTTTCTCGCTGGTCGACATCGACGATTGCGCCCGTGGCCACCTCCTCGCCGCCGACGAAGGTGTGCCGGGGGAGCGTTACATCCTCAGTGGCGCCGTCCTCACCGTTCGCGACGCGCTGGGCATCCTCAACCGGCGGCTGGGCAGGTCGAGACGGACCTGGTTCATCCGGTCCGGGATGGTCACCGTCCTCGCCCCGTGGGTCGACCGGCTCTCCCGGCTCGGGGCCAAGCAGCCGCCCCTCTGCGCCGAGTCGGCCCGGGTCCTGGTCCATGGTCACCGCTACGACGGCTCCAAGGCCACGACCGAGCTGGGTCTCGAGTACACCGCGGCCGAGAAGACCCTGCTGCGAACCCTCGACTGGTTCCAAATCGAGGGAATGCTCGACTGACTGCTAGACAACGAGGTCATGGCGCTCACCGACCCGATCGACCGCGACGACTTCGACTTCGACACGGCACCGTCCGAGGACTTCTACCTCCACGTCAACGGTGGCTGGCTGAAGGCCAACCCGGTGCCACCCGAGTATCCGGCGTGGGGCGCCTCCTTCGAGGTCCACGTCCGGAACGAGGAGATCCTCCACGACCTGCTCGAAGAGGCGGCGGAGACGGGAGGGGAGAAAGGGACCCCGGCGCAGATGGTCGGGGATTACTTCGCGGCGGGGATGGACGTCGACGCCATCGCCGCCGCCGACATCCAGCCGCTGGAAGACGTCTTCGAGCTCATCGACGGTGTCGAAGGCCCGAGGGATGTGGCCCGTGTCCTCCTCGGCCTCAAACCACTGGGGGTCGGCGCATTCCACCGCATGTCGGTCTTCGCCGACTTCGAGGAGGCCGACCGATATCTCACCTATCTCGGCCAGGGGGGACTCGGGCTCCCCGAGCGTGACTACTACCTGCGGGACGACGATCGGTCCACGGCGCTGGTGGCTGCCTATCTCGATCACGTCACGGCACAACTGGCCAACGCCGGTCGGGGCGGTCGCGACGACGCCGAAGCGATCCTCGCCGTGGAGAGAGCGTTGGCCGAGGCGTCGCTGCCTGCGGAGAAGCTGCGCGACCTCGAGCTGACCCTCAACCGGCACCGTGTGGATGACCTCGACGAATTGATGCCCCGCTTCGGGCTCAGCGGGTACGTTCGCGCTCTCGGGGTCACCGCGGACACGGTGAGCGTCGACAATCCCGAATTCTTCTCGACCCTCGACGAGGTGATCGCAGCCACCCCCGTCGAGACAGTCCGCAGCTATCTCAGCTGGCACCTGATCAGGAGTTACGCACCAGCCCTTCCGGCCCGGTTCGAAGAAGAGGCATTCGACTTCTACAACCGCAAGATCGGGGGACAGCAACAGCCGCGAGAACGGTGGACCCGGGTGCTTTCCGCGGCAGGGTCGAACATCGGGGAGCAGGTGGCGATGCTCTACGTCGACGCCGCCTTCTCCCCGGAGGCCAAGGAACGCTGCGAGCTACTGGTCGAGAGCCTCATCGAGGCGATGGGTCGTGCGGTCCGCGACGTCGAGTGGATGACCGAGGAGACGAGGAAGACCGCTCTCGCCAAGGTGGAGAGCTTCTCCTACAAGATCGGCTACCCCGACGAGTGGCGCGACTACACGGGTCTCGACATCGACCGCTCCAGCTTCGTCACCAACCGCATGCGCAGCGCGCGATGGGAGTACGAGAGGAACCTGGGCCGGCTCGAGGAGGAGGTCGATCGGGAGGAGTGGGTCATCCCGGCCCACGTCGTCAACGCCTACTACAACCCGCTGTTCAACGAGGTGGTGTTCACCGCGGGGATCCTGCAGCCCCCGTTCTTCTGTCCCGACGCCGACGATGCGGTCAACTACGGGGCGATCGGATCGGTCATCGGCCATGAGATCACCCACGGCTTCGACGACAACGGGAGCCGTTTCGACGAAGTGGGCCGCCGCCGCAACTGGTGGAGCGAAGAGGATCGGGCCGAATTCGAGAGACGGGCCGAAGTGCTCGTCACGCAGATGTCCGAGTATTCGGTCGTCGAGGACCAGAGTGTGAATGGACGTCTCACCCTCGGGGAGAACATCGCCGATCTCGGTGGTCTCGCCATCGCCTACGACGCTTTCGTGCGCACCCTGAGCGGGGATGAGCCCGATATCGGTGGCCTCACCCCGCGGCAACGGTTCTTCGTCTCCTACGCCACCATCTGGCGGACCAACTACACCGAGGAGTACCTGCGCATGCTTCTCAACGTCGACGTCCACGCTCCCGACCAGGTGCGCACCAACGGTCCACTGTCCAACTTCGTGCCGTTCGCCGAGGCTTTCGGGATCGAGGAAGGGACTGCCATGAGCCGTCACCGATCGGAGATCGCCAAGATCTGGTGAGGCCGTGACAGGCCCACTTAGGCTGCAACCTCGAGACCAACGACAGGAGGCGAGATGTCTGTGCAAGAGCCACCCCGCACCGGAGGCCGTGGGTTCCGCCTGGCGACTTTGGCTTTGTTGATCGTGACCCTCGCCTTGCTGCTCCCATTGCGACAGGTCGACGCCTCGGTGCCGATGTACGGGGTGGAGGTGGCGGTGTGGTTGGTCGCCATCGGCTTCTACACGCTCGGCCTCGCTGCTGGATGGGTATCGATGCGGGCCAGACGCGGCTGATCCCAACTCCGTCGGGCGAATTCGACGTGCCCGCACCGTCGGTACGATCGGGTGTTCTGATGACTCCTCCCCTGGGACCGCTTCTCGCCCCGTGGCGCTCCGCGGCACTGCCCGACTTCGACTCGACCTGGGCGGTGACGCCGGCCGGGCGCGCCTTCGCCCTGGCGGGTCTGTTCGACGCCACCGGGGAGACCATGCTGGTGGTCCTGCCGGGGGAGTCGGACGCCGAGGAACTGGTCGACGACCTCCGTCTCTTCACCGACTCGGTGGTCCTCGCCCCCGCCTGGGAGACCCTCCCGTTCGAACACGTCTCGCCGAACACGGCCACCATGGCTTTGCGGGCGCAGGCGCGTCACCGGTTGCAGTCGGGGGATCCGATGATCGTCGTGGCCTCGGTCCGCTCGGCCGTCCAACGGCTGAGCCAGTCCCCGGTGGCCCCCTTCAGGGTGGCCGCGGGTGAGGAGGTCCGGTTCGACACCATCGCCGCCGGGTTGGCCGCGCTCGGGTATCAGCGGACCGATCGCGTCGAGGGGAGAGGCGAGTTTGCGATCCGGGGCGGGATCGTCGACGTCTTCCCCGCCCAACAGGACCATCCGCTCCGCATCGACTTCTGGGGTGATCAGGTCGACGAGATCAGGCAGTTCTCCGTGGCCACGCAACGTTCGATGGACAAGGTCGACGAGGTGGTGGCCTATCCCGCACGAGAGGTGCGGCCGGGCCCGGAACTGGCCGGCAGAGCGCGTCATCTCCTCTCCATCGAGCCGTGGGCCGCATCGACATGGGATCGCATCGTCGAGGGTCAAATGTTCGCAGGGATCGAGTCTTGGCTTCCCTGGCTCGCCGACGACCGTTGTCTCATCGACGAGGTGCCCCAACGTGGCTCTCTCGTGATGGTCGAACCGGTCCGCGCTCTGGACCGCTGTCGGGACCTGATCAAGGAGGAGTCCGAGCTCGCCGCCGCCCTCGCACCCACGTGGGGAGAGGCCGCCCCCGAAGCCGGCGACCACCCGCCGCTGTTCATCGACCTCGAAGAGTCGATCGGGGCCCGTCGGCACCTCCAGATGCCGTCCGTCCCCACCGGGCCTTCCGATGAGGTCCTGCGCGTCATCTCACTCGATGCCGTCCCGGGGGATCCCGAATCGGTCGCTGCCGCACTCGGCCGTCTGATAGCCAAGAGGATCACCACGGTGGTGGCGATGGACGGGGAGATGGCCGCGGACCGGGTGGCCGGGGCGTTGGCCGCCGAAGGGCTGTCGTTGCCGCGAGCCGAGACACTGGAGCGTCCCATGTCGGCGGTCGTCTCCAACGGCATCCACAAGGGGTTCGTCGTTCCGGACCTCGGTGTGGCCGTCCTCGGCGAACAGGAGATAGCGGGCCGGCGTCGAGCCCACCGCAAGACAGGACGGGTCCGCACCGAGGCGGCCCCCCAGCAGTACCGCGACCTGACGGAGGGGGACTACGTGGTCCACTACCAACACGGCATCGGGAGGTTCGAGGGTCTCGTCTCCCGGACCATGGTCGGTGTCGAGCGTGACTACCTGGTGGTGGCCTACGCCGGGTCGGACAAGCTCTACGTCCCTGTCGAACAGCTCGCCGCCGTGAGGCGATACACCGGTGGGGAGACACCGAGAGTCTCCCGCATGGGAGGCAAGGACTGGTCTGAGCAGAAGGCCCGGGTCCGCCGGGAGGTGGCGGCGGTCGCCGCTCGGGTGGTGGAGCTGCACAAGCAGCGGGCTCTCGCCGAGGGTCACGCCTACGACCCTGACAGCCCGTGGCAACGGGAGTTGGAGGCTTCATTCCCCTACGAGGAGACCCACGATCAGCTCCGCGCCGTGAACGAGGTCAAGGCCGACATGGAGGACGACAAGCCGATGGACCGGCTGGTGTTCGGCGATGTCGGGTTCGGGAAGACCGAAGTCGCCATCCGGGCCGCCTTCAAAGCGGTCCACAGCGGCAAACAGGTCGCGGTGCTCTGTCCGACCACGCTGCTCGCCCAACAGCACCACCAGACGTTCTCCGAGCGTTTCGCCTCCTACCCCGTCCGGGTCGAGGTCCTCTCCAGGTTCCTGACTCCCAAGCAGGCGAAGAAGGTGGTCGAGGGTCTGGCGACAGGCGAGGTCGACCTCGTCATCGGCACCCATCGTCTGCTCTCCGAGGACGTCCACTTCAAGAATCTGGGCCTGTTGGTCATCGACGAGGAGCAGCGATTCGGCGTCGGCGCCAAGGACGCCATCAAACGTCTCCGGGTCGGTGTGGACGTTCTCACTCTCACCGCCACCCCCATCCCGCGCACGCTCGAGATGGCCCTGACCGGCATCCGCGACGTCTCCCACATCAGGACCCCACCGGAGGATCGCCATCCCATCCTGACCTACGTCGGCCCCTACGACGAGCAGGCCGTCTCTGCCGGGATCAGACGGGAGCTGCTACGGGAGGGGCAGGTCTTCTACGTCCACAACCGAGTCCAGTCCATCGAGCGTGCCGTGGCCCGTCTGCGAGAGCTGGTGCCTGACGCCCGATATGTGGTCGCCCACGGGCAGATGTCGGAGGGCCAGCTGGAGCAGGTCATGATCGACTTCTGGAACCACGAGTACGACGTCCTCGTCGCCACCACGATCATCGAGTCGGGCCTCGACCTCCCGAAGGTCAACACACTGATCGTGGAGAGGGCCGATCTCCTCGGTCTCGCCCAGCTCTATCAGCTTCGGGGGCGGGTGGGTCGCTCCAGCCAGCGGGCCTACGCCTATCTCTTCCATCCCACCGACCAATCCCTCACCGAGGACGCCCACCGTCGTCTCGAGGCGATCGGAGAGGCCACCGACCTGGGCTCGGGTTTCCAGCTCGCACTCCGTGACCTCGAGATAAGGGGTGCCGGCTCCATCCTCGGTGAGGTCCAATCCGGGCACATCGCCGCGGTCGGCTTCGACCTCTACGCCGAGTTGGTCGCCGAAGCGGTGTCGGAGATGCAGGGTCGCCCCGTCGAGGACCGAGGGCCGCCAGAGGTCAGGATCGACCTGCCGGTGGACGCCCACATCCCCGACTCCTATATCGAGGACCAGGAACTGCGTCTCGAGGCCTACCGTCGTCTCGCGGCCACCACCACCGATGGCGAAGTGGACGATGTGGTCGCCGAATGGGGCGATCGCTACGGCCCTCTTCCCGAAGAGGCCGTCTCGCTCATCTCACTGGCCCGTCTCCGGGTCCAGGCGATCCGGGTCGGGCTCTCCGAGATCGTCAAGCTGCGCGACGAGATACGGATGAGCCCGGTCGATCTCCGCCCCTCCCAGGAGGTCCGGCTGGAGAGACTGCAGCCAGGCTCGGTGCTGAGAGCAACCGAGGGGGTGTTGTTCATCCCGGCACCACATCCCCTGGTCGACGGTCTCCTCGCGTTCCTCGAGAAGATGTGGGAGGCCTGACCTCCCCATAGGTGGGTGATAGACCTAGCATTCCCGTCAGTCTCCTGTCCTCGGCGAAGGAATCCCATGAACAAAGTCCTATCTCTGGTCGTGCTCGGAGCCATGCTCCTGGCCGCCTGTGGTGGCGGCTCGGGTGATGTCGCGGCCACCGTCGATGGCAGCGACGTGACTGTGTCCGACGTCGAGACGCTGATCGACTCCGACGGCGCCGCCGTCAGCAGGGAGGACTTTGCCGAGTACCTCGCGGTCGCCATCCAGTGGAACATCCTGTTCGCCGCGGCCGAAGCCGAGTACGGGGTCACCGCGACCGAAGACGAAGTGTCCGCGGAGGCCACTCGTCTCTACGAAGAGCTCGCCCCCGCCGAACAATCCCGCGAGGACTTCCTCTCCGAACGTGGGGTGACCGAAGAGTTCCTGGCCAACATCGCCCGACAGGGCATTCTCGACGTGAAGCTACGTGAACAGCTGCGCGACGACATCCCCGCACCCACCAGCGAGGAGATCGAAGAGGCTCGGTCCTCCATGATCAACGCCTGTGTCTCCCACATCCTCGTGGAGACCCTCGAAGAGGCCGAGGACGCGATGAGCCGTCTCGACTCTGGCGAGGAGTTCGGCGTTGTCGCCACCGAGCTCTCCACCGACACTCAGAGTGCGGCGAACAACGGGATCCTCCCCTGTGGGTCGCCGAGCACCTACGTGGACCCTTTCCGTGATGCAGTGCTAGATGCCACGGTCGGAGACGTCTACCCCGAGCCGGTCGAGTCACAGTTCGGCTACCACGTGATCCTGGTCACGGACCGCACGGTTCCGGAGGACACCGAGGTCGCCGAGAATCTGCGTGACGCCGCCGTCCTCACAGAGCTACAGACCTGGTTCACGGGTGTGATGGAGGACGCTGAGGTGAGTGTCGACGAGGAGTTCGGCACCTGGACACCCAACCCACCCGGGGTGACTCCACCGGCCAGTTGATGATCACGATCACCGGTCTCGGTCCCGGCACCCTCGACCGGGTCCCGAAGCCGGTGAGAGACCTGCTCGTCGACCCTCGACACACCGTGGTGGTTCGGACCATCCAGCATCCCGCGGCCACCGAGTTGGGCGAGATTCGGGACATCATTTTCTGTGACGACCTCTATGACTCGTCAGAGACCTTCGACGAGGTCTACTCCGCCATCGCAGACCGTGTGCTCGAGGCGTCCCAGACCGGGCCGGTGGTGTACGCGGTCCCGGGGAGCCCGATGGTCGGGGAGTTCGCGGTGCGGGCGATCATCGAACGTGGCCATCAGGTGGAGATCATCCCCGCCGAGTCCTTCGTCGACGCTGTCCTCGCCGAAGTCGGCTACGACCCATTCGACCGGGGGCTGCAGATCCTCAACGGCCACGTCCTCCCCGATCCCCTGATCCTGGACAAGCCGACGATCGTCGGGCACCTCGACCGCCCCGAGGTCCTCGCCGACGTCCTCGACGCGGTGTCCCGGGTGACGACGGAGGACACCTCGGTGACCCTACTGGTGGGGGTCGGTGGGCCAGAGGCCGAGGTTATCTCAGCGCCTCCCGGGGAGATCCCGGCCGGGTTGGCCGGGGTCAGGACATCGCTGTACGTCGATGCCGAGCCCGGGGGTCTGATCGGCGCCGTCCACGTGATGCGGCGTCTGCGCGAGGAGTGCCCCTGGGATCGGGGCCAGACCCACCAGAGCCTGGTCGAGAATCTCGTCGAGGAGGTCTACGAGCTGATCGAGGCGATCGGCCGTCTCCCCGAGGATGACACCGACTGGGTGGCCTATGCGGGAGTCGAGGACGAGCTCGGCGACGTCCTGTTGCAGGTGCTCTTCCACGAGGCGATCGCACGCCAGGTAGGTGGTTTCGACCTCGACGGTGTCGCCGAAGTGATGCGTCAGAAGCTGGTCCGACGTCATCCCCACGTCTTCGGTGAGGTGGAAGTCTCCGATGCCGCCGACGTCAAGGAGAACTGGGACCGGATAAAGGCGGAGGAGAGAGGAGACGAGCGAGACTCCGTTCTCGACGGTGTGCCCGAGGGCATGCCGGCTCTGCATCGAGCCTCCAAAGTCCAGAACCGTGCCGCCAAGGTCGGTTTCGATTGGGCCGACCCCACCCAGGTGTTGCCCAAGGTCAGCGAGGAGCTCGCCGAGCTGGAGCGGGCCATGGCCGGGGAGGGCTCGGTGGAGGCCGAGCTCGGCGATCTCCTGTTCTCGGTGGTCAACCTGGCCCGCCATCTCGGCGTGGACACCGAACTGGCGCTGCGCGGCGCCACCGCCACCTTCGAGCGCCGTTTTCGTCTCATGGAGGACCAGGGGCCCCTCGACGGGCTCAGTCTCGAAGAGCTCGATCGGCGCTGGGAAGCGGCCAAGGCGGAGTGAGGTGCCCGGGGAAAGCACCGCCACGGTGGTAGCTTGGCCGGGCCAGGCAAAAGCGGAATCGTGAGCAGCTTCACCATCGAGCGAATCCACGCACGACAGGTGCTCGACTCGCGGGGCAACCCGACGGTCGAGGCCGAAGTCTTCACCAAAGAGGGGTTCGGCCGCGCCATCGTGCCCTCCGGCGCCTCCACCGGCACCCACGAGGCGGTCGAGTTGCGAGACGGTGGTGATGCCTACGGCGGAAAGGGCGTGGCCAAGGCGGTCGGCCATGTCAACGAGGCGATCGCCGATGCACTCGTCGGCCGTGACGTGACCCGTCAGGAAGAGATCGACTTGACGATGAACGACCTCGATGCCACCACTAACAAGGGAAATCTCGGCGCCAACGCCATCCTGGCCGTCTCCATGGCAGTCTCACGAGCCGCCGCCGCCTCGGTCGGTCTCCCCCTCTACCGCTATCTGGGCGGGCCTTCCGCCCGGGTCCTCCCGGTGCCTTGTCTCAACGTCCTCAACGGGGGAGCTCACGCGGCCAACTCGGTCGATATCCAGGAGTTCATGCTGGTCCCCGCCGGGTTGCCCTCCTATTCCGAAGCCCTCCGTGCCGGTGTCGAGGTCTACCAGGCCATGAAGCGGGTCATGGGTGGTCGCGGTCTGGCAACCAACGTCGGGGACGAAGGGGGTTTCGCCCCCGATCTGCCCACCAATGAGGCGGCGATCGACCTTCTCCTCGAGGGCATCGAAGAGGCGGGCTACGAAGTCGGTGAGGACTTCGGCATCGCCCTCGACGTCGCCGCCACTGAGATCTTCCGCGAGGGTCGGTATCGGCTCGAGGGCCGCGAACTGGACTCTGAGGAGATGATCGACTTCCTCGCCGATCTCATCGACTCCTATCCGCTGGTATCGGTCGAAGACGGCATGTCCGAGGACGATTGGGAGGGATGGACGAGACTGACCGCCCGGGTCGGTGCGGATGTCCAGCTCGTGGGGGACGATCTCTTCGTGACCGACGTCGAGATGCTGCGCCGCGGCATCGCCGAGAAGGCGGCCAACTCGATCCTGATCAAGGTCAACCAGATCGGGTCGGTCTCGGAGACCCTCCACACCATGCAGGCCGCCGAACGTGCCGGCTTCACCCGCATGGTGAGTCACCGCAGCGGGGAGACCGAAGACACCTTCATAGCCCATCTCGCGGTAGCCACCAACGCCGGCCAAATCAAGACCGGTGCCCCCGCCCGTGGGGAGCGGACCGCCAAGTACAACCAGTTGCTCCGCATCGAGGAGCGTCTCGGCGACGAGGCCAGGTTCGCCGGGTGGGATGCCTTCAGGCGGTCGCCGTGAGTTTGCTGCGTCGTCCCGGCATCGCCATCGTCACCCTGCTCATCCTGCTCACCGGTGCAGTGTTCATCACCCAGGTGGTCCCTTATCGTCAGATCGTCGACTCGCAACGCCAGGTGGCCGAGGCCCGCTCTCAGCTCGCCACACTGGCGTCGGAGAACACCCGGCTCGCTGCGGACGTCGAAGCACTTCACACCGATTCCGAGATCGAGCGTCTCGCCCGCGAGAAGCTGGGTTACGTGCGCCCGGGGGAGACGGCCTTCGTGGTCCTCGACCCGCCGGGAGCCCCGGAGGACTCCGGGCCCGTCGCGCCACCACCTGCGTCGACGGAGAAGACCTGGGTGGACAAGGTCTGGGAGTTCCTCACCGGGGCCGACATGAGCTCCTGAGATGACCGTCGACGATGACCGCGAGGTCATCGAGACCCAGATCGGCCGGCCCCTCCGGGCCGGGTCCGAGGTCGTCGCCCGGTGTCACCTCGGTCTTCCCGTCGTGATCCGCGTGCCCCCACATCTCGACGACGGAACCCCCTTCCCCACCCTCTACTGGCTCACCTGCCCTCTGGCCACCACCAGGATCGGCCGGCTCGAGGGGGCCGGAGGGGTGAAGCGGATGGAATCGAAGGCGTCGGCCGACCCCGGATTCGGCCTCGCCCTCGACCGGGCCCACGCCGCCTACGCAGCGGAGCGTGACCGCAACATCGTCGACAGGGAGGCCCCTACCCCGTCTGGTGGTGTGGGGGGCGCCGCCGCCGGGGTGAAGTGCCTGCACGCCCACTACGCCCATCACACCGCCGGGGGCGACAACCCCGTCGGTGAGTTGGTCGCCAACTGGATCGGGCCCCTCGACTGTGAGGTCCCATGCGTCGTGGACGGTGAGATGAACCCCGAATGGGTGAACCGCCCATGAGGGTGGGGGTGGTCGACATCGGTACCAACTCGATGCGTCTGCTCGTCACCGACGGTGTCGAGGAGGTTGGGCGTTGGGTGGAGGTGACCGGTCTGGGCGAAGGTGTGGACGAGACCGGCGTGCTCTCGGAGGTGGCGATGGACCGCACCCTGATCGCCCTGGAGGAGTTCGGCGACCGGATGAGCTCCCTCGACGTGGGAGCTCGAGCGGCCATTGCCACGTCGGCCTCCCGTGACGCCTCCAACCGAGAGGAGTTCTTCGACCGGGCGGAAGCGGTGCTGGGCGTGAGACCGGAGGTGATCTCGGGGGGAAGGGAGGGGATTCTCTCCTTCGATGGTGCCAGCTCCGACTTCGAGGTGGATGAGCCCATCTGGGTGAGCGACATCGGGGGAGGTAGCACCGAGATCGTGATGTACGACGACGGATACTCGATACAGATGGGCTCGGTGCGTCTGTCCGACCGGCTCGGGGCCGACTATCCCCTCAGCGAGGGCGAGTTCCGCCGCGCCAGCCACATGGCGGAGAGCGCGTTCTCCGGCTACTACTTCGGTGAGGTGGCCACTCACATCGGAGTGGCCGGGACGTGGACCAGTCTGGCCGCGATCGTGCAGGACCTGGCCGAATACGACGCGGATGCGGTGCATGGTCATCGTGTCGAAACCGCCGACCTCGATGATCTAGTCGACTACCTCTGTGGCCTCACATTGGAAGAAACCGAAGCCATCCCGTCGTTGGACCCGAGACGGGCTCCCGTGATCAGATGCGGGGCGATCGTGGCGGCGGCTGTCGCCGAGGTCCTTGGGGTCGGCTCCACCCTGGTCAGCGTGAAGGACTCCCTCGACGGTCTCGCGGCCGAGCTACTCGCCGTAACCTGAGCCCGAACCCGTTCTGTGAGGGTTCGTAGAGCCTGCAGGGCTGTAGACACTCACAGAACGGAGGATTGGCTCGCCCGGGTGGCGGAACTGGTAGACGCGAGGGGCTTAAACCCCCTTGAGCCGTAAACGGCTCGCGTGGGTTCGAATCCCACCCCGGGCACCACGAGGTCAGTCCCCCTCTTGGGCGGTGTTCTCCCCGCTGGTTTCCGACGCCCCCTCTTCGGGGGCAGCCTTGCCGGTCGCCGCGGTGGGTGCGGAGACGTCACGCGGCGGTGACGGCGGTATCTCGTCCTCCTGGCGGATCCAGACGGTCCTCTGGGGGAACGGGATCTCGATCTCGGCCTGGTCGAGGGCGATCTTGATGCGGCGACGTAGCTCTCTCGAGATCGCCCACTGCTCACCGGGCCTGGTCTTGATGACCAGCCTGATGTCGACGGAGTCCGCCGACAGGGACTCGATCCCCCAGATCTCGGGCTCCGACAAGAAGAGATCGCTGTAGGTCTCCTCGGCGTACATGGTGTCGGCCACTTCTTTGATGACCGCGGCGGCCCCGTCGACATCCGATTCGTAGGCGACACCGATGTCCAACAGCGCCCGCGACCATTCCTGGCTCATATTGCCCACCCGCCGGATCTCGCCGTTGGGCACGTGCCACAAGGTGCCGGTGACATCGCGGACACGTGTGCTGCGCAGCCCGATCCCCTCGACCACTCCCACGGCCTCGCCGGCATCGATCACGTCCCCGACTCCGTACTGATCCTCGACCAGCATGAACACGCCCGAGATCACGTCTCTCACCAGATGCTGGGCACCGAAGCCCAGGGCGAGCCCCAGGATCCCGGCCCCGGCGAGCAGAGGGGAGATGTCGATGCCGAAGGTGGTGCCGAGGATGATGAGCAGCGCCACCACCCACACCACGACACTGACCGTGCTCTCCGCGACCGCTCCCAACGCGTCGACCCTCTGCGCCTTCCGCGTCGATGGGGCTCCCCGGTCGCCGAAGTCGAGCCCTCTCTTCTGGGTCTTCGACTTCGCAACCATGCGCCGGATCCCCCTGCGCAGGAACCTGACCACGAGCATCGCGACCAACAAGATGAGCAGGATCTGCAATATCGGCTCGACTATGCGGCCGACGAGCCCCGCGGTCAGGCTCTCCCTGTCCAGGTCGAAGACGTCGATCAGCCAATCGGTCAATGGCCGGGAAGGCTCTTCCCTGCCGAACAGGGTGGTGGTCGTGGTCTCGGTCTGGGCCAGCAACATCTGGAGCAGGGTAAACCCGGACGGAGAGAGGCCCGCAGC
>CAZZIG010000043.1:0-5865 GCA_964653975.1 uncultured Acidimicrobiaceae bacterium | reverse complement strand
CTTCAGCGTGGGCGAGCACAGATGTCTCGGGGAGTGGATGGGGCGTCAGCAGGTCCGGATCGGAGTCGAGCGTCTCCTCGACCGGCTGCCCGGGATCGGTCTCGACGGAGAGGTCGACCTTCACGGGTTCGAGTTCCGGGGACCGGTCTCGCTGCCGGTCGCCTGGGACTAGTAGTACTCCAGGTACTCGTCCAGCTCCCAGTCCGTCGTCGTCGTGACGAATCTGTGCCACTCGGCGCGCTTCACCGCCAGAAAGCCCTCCACATATCCGGGGGAGAAGTCGGCGATGAAGTCCGCGTCCTCCTCCAGGGCATCGAGAGCCGCACGCAGGCTCGGTGGGACAGAGACATCGGTGTCCACCCCGGTGATGCAGTCCTGGGTCTCCGCGGGTGGGCACTCCATCTCCATCTGAACCCCCCGCAACGCGCTGACGAGACATACGGCGGTGGCCACGTGGACCGACGTAGCCCCGTCGGCGAGACGGTGCTCCAGACGGGTGCCCGGCCCCCGCGACGGAGGCACCCGGACGGCGACACCGCGATGGTCGAAACCCCAGTTGGCGTAGTAGCCGTTGAGCTGGGCCGGCTGGAGACGTTTGTAGGCGTTGACCGTCGGCGCCACCAGGGCCGTCATCGAAACGTGATCGTTGACCAGCCCGGCGATGCACTTTCGCGCCAGGGCGCTCAACCCGTCGGGATCGGAGTCGTCGGCGAAGACGTTCTGACCCTTCTCGTCGCGCATCGAGAAGTTGACGTGGATGCCGCTCCCGCCGCGATCGGTCATCGGCTTGCCCAGGAACGCCAGGAGATACCCCCGCTTGGTGGCGACCTCTTTGGCCATCACCTTGAACAGGAAGGCGTCGTCGGCCGCCTTCACCGCGTCGTCGTAGCGGAGGGTGAGTTCGAACTGGCCGTCGTCGTACTCCGAATTGACCGACTCCAGTTCGATTCCCATGTCGTGGGCGGTGTGCATGATCTCCTCGATCGTCCCGCTGGGGTCGACGGAGGTCCCGGTGCCGTACACATAGGAGCCGGGGGTGTGAATCGGCTGCCAGCCACGGTTCCCGTCGGGCTCGAAGAGGAACGCCTCCAACTCGATCCCGACCTGGGGGGTGTAGCCCAGATCGTTCCAGTCGGACACCACTCTCTCCAGGATGGAGCGGGGAGCCAGCTCTATCGGAGTCCCGTCCTTGGTGATCGAGGCGACCACGACACCGGTGCCCGGTTCCCACCCGGGTCGGATCGCCTCTATCGGGAAGCGAGCCTCAACGTCGGGAAAGCTCTCGTGGTGCGCTCCCGGGAAGGGCTCCATCACCCGGTTGAGCTGCAGGGAGAACAGGGCGACGCAGTGGTTGCTGCCTTCCTCCGCCCGGGCGGCGGAGAGATATTTGCCCCTGGCGAGCCCCAAGTGGTCCGGCCACAGGTAGCGAACACGGTCATAGGTGGTGTGCGTCAAGCCTCGGTACTCCTTGTCGTCCCTGGAGGTTTGGTCTACGGAAGGTGGGGCCGGACAGTACCAACACCCGGCCTGCGTCTGCGCCGGCGAGGCGTCGGCGAGCCGTTGATAGGCTGCGACGGTGCGGGCCCTCGTCATCTGTCACGATCGACTCTCGACACCGGAGCGGGTTGGAGACCATCTGGAAGCGCGCGGGGTCACATTGGAGCCGTTCGTCGTCGTCGAAGACATCGACGACCCGGAGGTGACGGTGGCGTTCCCCGACCGGGACGGCTACGACCTCATCGTGGCGATGGGGGCACCGTGGTCTGCATACGATCCACGGCTGCAGGGCTGGGTGCGGCCTGAGGTGGGGTTCGTCCGTCGCCACCTCGACCGGGGCACCCCCATCCTCGGCATCTGCTTCGGAGCCCAGGTCATGTCGACCTCACTCGGTGGGACCGTGTCCCCCTCGATGCGGCCCGAGTACGGCTGGGAAACCATCGAATCCGATGAGCCCGCCATCGCATCCGGGCCCTGGTTCCAATATCACGGGGACCAGTTCACCCTGCCCGAAGGGGCCACACCCCTGGCACAAAACGACTCCGGCCTCCAGGCGTTCAGGTTCGGACGCAGTCTGGCGGTTCAGTTCCACCCCGAGGTGACCGCGCCGTTGCTCGAGTCCTGGTTCGCGGTCGGCGGTGACAGAAAGCTAATCGACGCGGGCATCGACCTCGAAGCGCTCATCGACGAGACGTCCCGTCGGGCCCTGGCCTCCCAGCCCGACCTGGAGCGTTTGCTCGACTGGTGGCTCGAAGACACCGATTAGACCACCGGCCCCGATGACCTGGCGTTTTGCGCCGCATCGACACCTCCGCCTGGTCTAGATTCGACCCGTCCGGCGACGAGGAGGCATATGTCCAGTCAAGATGGATCCGGTGTGAGGCTGGAAGCGGCGGCGGTCGGGTTTCCGACAGCCCTCGCGACCGCGGTCGGTTTGATCATCGCAGGCTCGGTGCTGCTCACCGCACAGACCGGTTTCGGCGCCGGCGGATACATCTTCGCCTGGGCGATCCTCATCGCCTTCGTGCTGATGTTGGCCCAGTCTGCGAGCTTCTCAGAGGCCGCAGGCATCCTCCCCACGGCCGGATCTGTCTACGACTACGTGGCCGCGGGGATGGGGAGGTTCTTCGCGATCACCGCCAGTCTCGCCGCCTATCTGCTGGTCCACGTGTTCGCCGGGGTGGCGGAGACTGCCACCGCCGGTGTCTTCGCCGCGTTCAACTTCGGGTTTCTCGAGGGTTTCCAGGAGTCGGGCTCGTGGTGGATCGGGGCTTTGCTGCTGGTGATCCTCGGCGTCGTCAACATGCTGGGGATCAGACCCTATGCGTCGACCGAGATCGCCATGACCGCCTTCATGTGGGGGACACTGATCATCTTCGGGGTTGCCGGGCTGTTCGGCGAGAAGCAGTCGACAATCAGCGGATTCTTCGGCGAGTCATTCGTCGGCACCGACCTCACTGCCATCCTCACCATGGTCGGATTGGCCCTCTTCTTGTTCGTCGGGGTCGAGTACGTGACCCCGCTCGCTTCGGAGTTGAAAGACTCGGCGAGGACCATCCCGAGGGCCATGTACATCGGTGTCACCGCGGTGGCGCTCGCCATGTTCCTCTACGGAGCCGCGGTCGCCCGTCAGGTGGAGAACGTCGATCTCGGCGACGGCACCTTCATCCTCGACACGCCGCTGGCGATTCCTGCGTTCGCCCAGGCGGTCATGGGCGACTTCGGGCAGGCCTGGCTCGGGATCGCGGTGCTTCTGGCTTCGGCGGCGACACTGAACACCGTCATCGCCGGTGTCTCCCGGATCCTCTACGGGATGGCCAAGGACGGCACCCTGCCGAAGATCTTCGGATATCTGCACCCGAGATACAAAGAGCCGTGGGTGGGCATCGCCCTCGTGGCCGTGATCGGGATCGTGGGGGCGATCATCCTCGATGGGGATGTCCCCTCGATCATCAACCTGATCCTCGCCGCGGTGATGGCATGGATCTTCAGCTACATCCTCGTCAACATCTCGGTGATGGTGCTCCGCTCGAAGCGCCCCGACCTCGCCAGACCGTACAAGACACCGTTGTATCCGCTGCCCCAGATCCTGGCCTCGCTGGGGCTGCTGGTGGCGGCGTGGTACATCGCCCCGCCCGGTCTGACCCGCGCCGACATCTACACGCCGTTCTTCATCATGCTCGGGGCGTGCGCCGTGTACGCCCTCATCTGGACCTACGGGGTACAGAAGACCAACCCGTGGAAGCCGGTCGACCCCGAGCATCTCAAGGCCGAGGAGGGCATCGAGGCTTAGTGGCCCGCTCCAGCAGGCCCGGCCCGCCCTCTTCGCGTCTGGCCGGTCTGGTCGAGGGAGAGCTGTCGGGCTACCGGCGCGAAGCGGGTGACGAAGGTCGGGTGCGGTTCGTGCCCGTCGCCGACGGCCCGGTCTTCGAGTTGGCGTCCCGCATCGAGAAGAGGTTCCTCGGCCGAACCGAGATCGCCGTGTTCCGGGCCGGCATCGACGTCTCCTTGCCCGAGGAGTCGGTCGTGGCGCTGCGACACACCGGCGGTCTCAAGCGGGCGGGAGTCACCGCCGTCGTGGTGGAGGGTGGCGAGTCGGCGGAGCGCGTCGCCTCCGCGCTGGCCACCGATGACAGCCTGACAGAGCCCCTGATGCCGTTGGACTTCACCAGGTTCGAGGTCATCGGTGGCCCGACCGGGTGCCGTGCCGAGGTGGAGCTCATGGGGGCGACTCACGTGGCGATCGCCCTGCCCCCGATCCGCTCCTACATCCATCTCTACCCCGACCAGCGTGACGCCTTGACGAGAGGGCTCGAAGCGGTGCGACGGGTGGTCCTCGACTCGGTCTGAACCGGTCTCAGTCGTCCGGGGAGTGTCGGTGTTTGCCCGGGTCCCACCTCTCGGGACCGTAGGTGCCGGAGGCAAATTCGAATGGCTCGTCTTCGAGGTCGGTGGCCATGGTGTCGTTCCAGCGGTTGAGAAACCCGAACAGGGAGACCACCGTCATGATCTCGACGATCTCGCCTTCGTCGTAGTGCTCCCTCAGGGTGTCGAAGTGCTCCCGCGTGGCCGCGTTGGGCTGTAGGGAGGCGTCCCGCGCCAGGCGGAGCGCGCTCCGTTCCGCCTCGGAGAAGAGCGGGCTGGTCTCGAACTCCCAGACGGCGGCGATCTTGTCGGCATCAACTCCGCGCTCGCGGGCGTCGACCGCCTCGTGTGCCTGGCAGTAGCGGCACCCGGCGGCCTGGCTCGAGACGACCGCAATCAGAGGCTTCAGCTCTATGGGCAGGGTGCCGGTGCGCCAGATCTTGGTGATCAGCTCGGAGAACGCCCGCAGGATCTCGGGCCGCCGGGCCATGGTGAAGAGACTGTTGGGCACGAAGCTGAGGGTGTCGTCGTAGTGTTGGAACAGCTCCTCCAGTGCAGGGAGGTCTTCGCGGCGGAGCGGTTCGAGGTTGGCCACAACTAGGCCGGCTCAGGCCAGCCGCACCTCGACCGGCAGGTGCTTGATGCCCCGGATGAAGTTGGAGCGAAGCCGTTGCACCGGGCCCACGATCTCGATGTCGGCCAACCTCGGCAACAGCTCCTCCAGGGTCACCCTCACCTCGAGACGGGCCAGCCACGCACCGAGGCACAGGTGCCGACCGGTCCCAAAGGCGAGTTGGTCGGTCGGGTTGCGGTGGATGTCCAACCGGAAGGGGTCGGGATAGTGGTCTTCGTCGAAGTTGGCCGAGATGTAGTACACGAACACCTTGTCACCTCCCGCGATTGGTACGCCACGCAGCTCGGTGTCTCTGGTGGCGGTGCGGCGGAAGTGCATCGTCACTGACGAGTAGCGGAGGATCTCCTCGGTGGCCGAAGCCATCAGCTCGGGATTCTCCCGCAGCTCGGCCATCTGGTCGGGGTGGTCCATCAGGAAGGTGAGCCCGTGGCTGAGGGTGTGGCGGGTGGTCTCGTTGCCGGCCACCATGAGGAGCGAGAAGAAGTTCTTGAACTCGAGATCGGTCAGCGGCACCCCGTCGGGCTCGGCGTTCAACAGCGTGGTGATGATGTCGTCCTGGGGGTTCTCCCGTCGCTCCCTCGCCATCTCCTCGGCGAACTCGAAGACCTCCAACGCTGCAGGGCTGCGAAATGGGAGCAACCGGTACTCCTCTGTGTCGACCCGGTCGACCACGAACTGGGTGTACTCGGGATCGGTGTGACTGATCATCTGGTCACCCCAGGTCACGAGACGATCCGCATCGTCCTCGCGTACTCCGAGCAGACGACAGAGCAGGCGGATGGGAAGTTCCCTGGCGATCTCTGTCACGAAGTCGAACTCGCCGAGGGCGAGCACGTTGTCCAGGACCTGGCTGGCCAGGGAACGGAATG
>CAZZIG010000042.1:0-7405 GCA_964653975.1 uncultured Acidimicrobiaceae bacterium | reverse complement strand
GTTCCGGTACTGGGGTGACGACGACACCCTGATCGTCGAGCGTGGCGAAGGCGGCCATGTCTTCGACGTCGACGGCAAGCGGTACATCGACTACCAGTGCGGATTCGGGCCGATCATCCTCGGCCACGCTGACGAAGCCGTCGGCAAGGCGGTCTCCCAAGCGGTGGCGGCGGGCACCACCTTCGCGATGTCCCAGCGTCGCGAGATCGAGGCCGCCGAAAAGGTGATGGAGGCCCTGGGCTGGGCCGAGGGGATGCGGTTCACCAACACCGGCACCGAAGCCACCATGCATGCCATCAGGCTGGCGCGAGGATTCACCGGGCGCGATCTCGTGGTCAAGTTCGAAGGCCAATACCACGGGGTCCACGACTATCTGATGTTCTCGACGGCGGGAGCCCCACCCGATGGCCTCGGCTCGAGATACCGGCCGGTCCCCTGGCAGTCCAGTTCGGGGATCCCCGACTCGATCCGCACCTACATCCGCACCCTGCCCTTCAACGACATCGAACTCGCCCGCAGGGTGTTCGCCGACGAGGGCAACCGGATAGCCGCCGTGATCGTGGAGCCGATGCTGGGAAACGCCTTCGGTTTCATGCCGGTCGACGGTTTCCTCGAGGGTCTACGCGCCCTGTGCGACGAGCACGGTGCCGTGCTCATCTTCGACGAGGTCAAGACCGGTTTTCGCATCGCCACCGGTGGCGCCAACGAACATTTCGGTGTCACTCCCGACGTCGGCACCTACGCCAAGGCGATGGGCAACGGGTTCCCGGTCGCTGCCATCGCCATGAGAGGTGAGCTCGTCGAGGGCTGGCGCCAAGGCGGGATCGGTCAGGCCGGCACCTACTCGGGCAATGGGGTAGCCGCCGCTGCCGCCATGGCAACCATCACCCGGTTGTTGACCGGTGAGCCTTTGGCACGGGTGGAGAAGGTGGGCGGTTCGCTCATGGAGGGGATCGGGCGGATCCTCGCCGACAGGGGCGTGGAGGGGAAGGTGACCGGTCATCCGGCGATGTTCTCCATCTACCTGGGCGTGGGGGACCCCAAGGAGTTTCGGGACAGTGCCGGGCACGATTCCGACCTCTATGAGGACATCTGCTTCCGCATGATCCGAAAGGGCGTGATGCCCTGTCCCGACGCCCTCGAGCCCTGGTTCGTCTGCGCCGCTCACACCGACGAGGACGTGGCCGAGACCCTCCAGGTGTTCGCCGACAGTCTGGCGGATGCACTCGACGGGAAGTGATCCGAACCGCGAATCGGGACCACGAGGGAGCCCTGCTCGCGCTCATCGCAGAGTTCTACGAGATCGACGGACATCCGTTCGTCATCGACAGCGTCACCGCCGGTCTGGCCCCGCTACTGGAGTCGGACACGCATGGGGTGGTCCTGGTCGCCGAGGACGATGACGACCTCGTTGGATACGCCGCCGTGGTTTGGAGCTACAGCATCGAATCGGGTGGCCCCGACGCCCTCCTCGACGAGATCTACGTCCGGCATCGTGGTGCGGGTGTCGGACGTGCGCTGATGGAGAGGGTCTTCGAGGAGGTGCGGACCCGGGGCATGAGTCGGATCTTCCTCGAGACTGAGCCGAGCAACGAGCGGGGGCGTTCGTTCTACCGACGGCTCGGATTCGAGGTCGAGGACTCCGTCTGGATGCTGGCCGACATAGGGTTGGGGACATGACTCGAGTTTGTGTGTCGGGCGCCGGAGGAAAGCTCGCCGGTCCCATCATCGACGCGGTCACCGACTCCGACGACCTGGAGTTGGTCGCCCTCTACAACCCGAACCGTGAGGGCCAGGAGATCGCCGGCCTCACCATCGTCGGCGACGCCAAGCGGGTGGAGGCCGACGTGGTGGTCGAGACCGCCCATCCCGACGTCGTCTTCGACAACCTCCAGACGTGGCGTGACGGGGGGATGGCAGCGGTGGTGGGCACATCCGGGTTCACCTCCGAGCGGCTCCACGACCTGGAATCGATGTGGGGGGTGGAGACACCGTGTCTGGTCGTGCCCAACTTCTCGATCGGGGCCACGCTGATGATGCGTTTCGCGGCCGAGGCGGCGTCCCACTTCCAAGCCGTCGAGATAATCGAGCGGCACCACGCCACCAAGCCCGATGCCCCCAGTGGGACCGCCCTGGCGACGGCAATGGGCGTGGCCGAGAGTGGCGGGGTCTCAGCGGACCAGTCCGAGGAGCTGGTGCCCGGGGCGCGCGGGGCCGACGTCGACGGTGTCCGGGTCCACTCCATCCGTCTTCCCGGTCTCATCTCCCATCAGGAGGTGGCCCTCTCCAACACCGGCGAGGTCCTCTCCATCGAACACCTCTCCACGAGCTACGAGTCGTTCGCCGCCGGGGCGGTGCTGGCGCTCCGACGGGTCGGGGACCTGCCGGGAGGGGTTCACTTGGGTTTGGGAACCGTCCTCGAATAGGTTCGGAACCATGGCCAAGATCCACGGCGGACAGATCATCGCTAGGGCCCTCCAGAACGAGGGCGTGGACACGTTGTTCACACTCACCGGTGGGCACATCGTCCCGATCCTCGACGGCTGTCTTCAGGAGGGGATCGCCGTCGTCGACGTCCGTCATGAGCAGACCGCGGCCCACGCCGCCGAGGCGTACACCAGGTTGACCGGGAGACTCGGCGTTGCAGCCGTCACCGCCGGGCCGGGAGTGACCGATGCGATGACCGGGGTGGCCACGGCGTTCTACGGGGCCACCCCGATGCTGGTCATCGGTGGCCGGCACATGATCCGCCAGGAGCTGAAAGGTGGGCTCCAGGAGATGGACCACACCCGGCTGTTCCACTCGATCACCAAATGGGCGGCCACAGCCTGGCAGGTCGACCGGCTCGCCGACTACATCGCCACCGCCGCCCGCCATGCCTTCGCCGGAAGAGGCGGACCGGTGTTCCTCGACGTTCCGATGGACGTCCAATTCGACATGGTCGAGGAGACCGCGGTCAAGTTCCCCACTTCGTATCGCCAGTCGGCAGGGTTTGGTGGCGACGAGACCACCCTCGACCGGATCGTCGAGGTGTTGCGCGACGCCGAGAGGGTGATGATCTTCGCCGGTGCCGGCTCCCGGGCCGGCGAGGAGAACCGACTCGCCGACCTGGCAGACGTCCTGCAGGCACCGACCTATGTGAACAGCAGGGCGCGGGGGTCGCTGCCGCATGGGCATGGGTTGCTGGGCAACCACCAGCGGTCTCGTGCGATGGCTGAGGCCGACGTCGTGCTCGCTCTCGGTGTCGACTGGGACTTCCGGACCTCCTATGGCGAGAAGATCGGTCCTGAGGCCACGGTCATCCAGATCGATGCGGACACTTCCAAGCTGGGATGGAATCGTCCCGCCCACATCGGCGTGTTGGCCGACCCGATGACCGTCGTGTCACAACTCGTCGACCGGGTCGAGGAGATCCGTCGTGTCGACACACCGGTTTGGACCAAGGAGATCATGGAAGCCGAATCAGCCAAGACGGAAGAGGCGATGAAGACGGCTGCCGACGACTCCTCCCCGGTCATGCCGCAGCGTTTCGCCAAGGAGGCGGCGGAGTTCTTCGGCACCGACTCGATCGTCTCCGTCGACGGTGGGGACATCGTCTCCACCACTGCCCGATGGCTCCAGGTGTCGACCCCGGGTCATGTCCTCGACCCGGGCCCGTTCGGAACCTTGGGCACTGGAGCCCCCTACGCCATCGCCGCCAAGACCGTTTTCCCCGATAAGACCGTGGGTGTGGTGTTCGGTGACGGGGGGTTCGGGTTCAACGGGATGGAGTACGACACGATGGTCCGACTCGGGCTACCCATCATCGGCGTGGTCGGCAATGACGGGGTCTGGTCGAACATCAAGACTTTCCACCGCATGGCCTTCCCTGAGCGTCTCGTCGCCACCGACCTCGGGGTGCGCCCCTACCACGAGATGGTGAAGGGTCTCGGCGGCTACGGCGAGTTCGTCGACGACCCCAACGAGATCCGCGCCGCCCTGGAGCGGGCCCGGGACTCGGGCCTACCCGCCCTGGTCAACGTCCACATCGCTGAGACCGTGCGGATGTCCTCAAACTACCCCCAGTAAAAACCCGTTTTCCCCCGTTTGTGGGACCCGTATCGGGGTCCCACCGCCTCCAGAAATGTGGGTCTCTGCGCCTCGAGATTTTCTCGAGGCGCAGAGACCCACATCCGGGTCGTACTTCCTGAGGAAAGCATCACTCCAAGCCCGCCGGGTCGTCGGGGACGTCGACGGCGTGCTCCTCCAGGATCTCGAGGGGGACGATGTCAAGGGCGCGTTCGTGGGTGGCGGCGAGCACCACGGGGGCGGCGACACCGTCCTGGTAGGCGAGGAGCCAATTGCGGGCGGTCACACACCAACGGTCTCCGGGTTGGAGCCCGGGGAACTGGAACTCCGGCGCCGGTGTGGTCAGGTCGTTGCCGATCGCCCTCTGGTGGTCGAGGAACTCCCCGGTGACCACCGCACAGATGGTGTGGCTGCCGACGTCGCCGGCAGCGGTGGCACAGGTACCGTCGCGGAACCAGCCGGTGACCGGATCGACCGAACAGGTCTCCAACTCCCCTCCGACGACGTTGAGTTCAGACATGGCGCGAAACGTAGCTCACTCGAGCACCTCCGCTCTCCGATTCCGCCGGAGTCCCAGGGGCTGGTCTCGTCAGAGGAACACGATGGTGAGACCCCCCACCACGAAGCAGTAGATGGCGAAGGGGGCGAGACCGATGCGTCGCAAGGCCGCCAGGAGGATGGCGATCGCCGCATAGCCCGACACCGCGGCCACCGCCAGACCGACCAGCAGTTCGGGCCCGAACCCTCCCTCCGAGAGCACCTCGGGAAGCGACTTGAGACCGGCCCCTGCGATGGCGGGGATGCCAAGGAGGAAGGAGAATCGGGCCGCTTCGACGGGTGCGAATCCGCGCCCGTTCCCGGCCGAGATGGTCACCCCGGATCTGGAGATTCCCGGGATGAGGGCGAATGCCTGGGCTATCCCGACCACGACCGCGTCCGGGATCCGTCCCTCCACGAGTTGGCGTACGCCCCGTGCCAGCCATTGCCCGACGACGAGGATGAGTCCGGTCGCCACCAGGGCGATGCCCACATAGGTGACGTTCTCCTGGATGGACTCGATGCGGTTCTCCAGAGGTAGGCCGACCAGCGCGGGGACCGTACCCACCGCCACCAGCAGCGCGATCCGCCGCCCTTCGATGTTGTGGCGCAGCCGGAGCACCGACATGACGTCGCCGCGGAAGAAGATCAGCACAGCAATGAGGGTGCCCAGATGGAGGACCGCGGAGACGGCCAGACTCGGTGGCGAGATGTCCATGCCCAGGGCATCGAGAAACTCCGGGACCACCACGAGGTGACCCGACGACGAGATCGGGAGGAACTCGGTGAGGCCCTGGACCAGACCCCAGATGACGGCGGCGAGCACGCCGGCACGGTAGCTACCCGCTCGAAATGAGCACTACCAGTCTGCCGGCGGCGGCGGCGAGGGCGACATCGGACGAGCTCTCCGGCGGCACCGCCACCCCGCCGTCGGCCGCGGCGAACGGGTCGTCCGAGCCGGGGTGGGCAACGACACCGGAGACCTCCGTCCCGCTGTCCAGGAGGACCAGACGAACGTCGTCCCCGACGTCGGCCCCGTCGGGCAGGGTGACCCCGACCACCCACCATCCTGGCGGCACGGTCTTTCCCTGCTCGCCCACCGCCGAGGCCATGACCGGCGACCCGGCCAGGATCCTGGTGGTGGCGACGGCCCCCCTCTCGGCTGTGTCGATCAGCCCGGCAGGTAGTCGTCGCAGTTCGGTGTTGGTCTCGTCGATGACGTCGCCGGGGTTGATGGTGGTGACGGCAAATGGCGACTCGACCGTGGGGTCGGGTCGAAACTCGACGTAGAGGGCGACCACAGCCACCACCAGGACCAGTGCCCAACGCCCCCAGGGCAGGGGCTGAAACCAGAGCATGGTCTCGAACCTACGGTCGACCCGCAGGGTTTGAAAGGGTGTCGAAGACGCGCCGGAGGCTCAGTCGTCGGATTTGGAGGACGAGGCCGCTCCGGCTTTCTCCGACTTCTTTTTGGGGGAGGGTTTCGAGTCGGATGAGGTCTCCGAAGACGACTCCTTGGGGGAGGGTTTGCTGTCCGTCGCGTAGAAGCCTCCGCCTTTGAACACGATGCCGCGGGCGTGGAAGACCTTCTGCAACTGGCCGCCGCACTCCTTGTGCTTCTTCAGCGGTTTGTCGGAGAAGGATTGGAAGACCTCGAGGGTCTCACCACAGTTCTTGCAGACGTATTCGTATGTAGGCATCAGGTACGGATGACCGCTCCGGGAGGTGGACAGCTCGATTTTAGAACGGCCACCCGGCCTGTTCCATTCCGCAGGGTCAATATGATCACAGTCGATGACACTCACGATCGCTTTGGCGCTGGCCGCTGCCTATGTCGTGGGGAGTATCGACTTCGCGGTGATCGTGGCCCGGATGCACGGGGTCGACATCCACGAGGTCGGTAGTGGGAACCCGGGAGCCTCCAACGTGCTCCGCTCCATCGGGAAGTTCCCGGCCGCGATGGTGCTGATCGGCGACACCCTCAAAGGCGTGATCGGGGCCGCGATGGGGATGATCGCCGCCGGTTCCGTCGACTTCCAGAGCAAATGGGCCTTTCTCGCCGGTTTCGCCGCCGTCGTCGGCCACTGCTACCCGGTTTTTCATCGTTTCAAGGGGGGTAAGGGGGTCGCAACCGGACTCGGGGTGTTGTTCTTCACGGTTCCGTGGGTCGGGCTCATCGTCGTGGTGGCTTGGCTGATCCTGGTGAAGCTCACCAAGACCGCATCGATCTCTTCGCTGATCGTGGTCGGAGTCTCGATCCCTCTGGCGATCTGGCAGGGTGTGACCGGGATGAGTCTCGTCTGGCTGCTGGCGACCGTGGTGCTGGTGGTCTGGCGACACCGGGCCAACATCCAGCGGGTCTTCCGAGGAAGCGAGCAAAAGGTTCAAGCGTGAGCATCGAAGTAGCAGTGATACCGGCCGCAGGCCGTGGCACCAGGATGAGACCAGCGACGAGGGTGGTGCCGAAGGCACTGATAACCGTGGTCGACCGGCCGGCCATCCAATACGCCGTCGAGGAGGCGGCCCGGGCCGGGGCGAAGGAGGCCATCGTGGTGGTCGACCTCGACGCCGGCCACCTCATCGCCCAGCATTTCAGCCTGGGTGGTCCGCTCCAGGGTTTGGAGGACATCCGGGTGAGACCCGTCGTCCAGGAGGAGCCGCTCGGGCTGGGGCATGCTGTCTACGAGGCGGCGGAGATGGTCGGCGACCGGCCGTTTTTCTGCCTGCTCTCCGACAACATCGTCCGTCCCGGCCATGACGTGCTTGCTGAGATGGCAGCAGGCAGCAGGGACGGCACGGT
>CAZZIG010000041.1:0-9414 GCA_964653975.1 uncultured Acidimicrobiaceae bacterium | reverse complement strand
CGTACTCCTCCCCCTTGTCGTAGAAGAGCTCCGAGCTGGGGCCACACGGGCCGGGGATGCCCATCTGCCAGAAGTTGTCCTTGCCACCGCGCTGGACCCGATCCGGAGACACGCCGACATCATCGACCCATATCTGTGCAGCCTCGTCGTCGGTCTCGTGCACGGTGAACCAGAGCCGGTCCGGATCGAGGCCGAGGGCCTCGGTGACGAACTCATAGGACCAGGGGATCGCCTTCTCCTTGAAGTAGTCGCCGAAGCTGAAGTTGCCGAGCATCTCGAAGAAGGAGAGGTGGCGTTGTGTGGTCCCGATGATGTCGATGTCCACCGTGCGAACACACTTCTGCACCGAGACGGCTCGGGGCCACGGGGGCTCCTCCTCACCGAGGAAATACGGTTTGAAGGGCACCATCCCCGCGTTGGTGACCAGAAGCGTCGGGTCGACCGGTATCAAGGAGCTCGACGGCCGATATACGTGGTCACGGGCTTCGAAGAACTCGATGAAGGTCTTCCGGATCTCGTGACTTCTCATCCCGAACCTGTCTCCTCGGCGCGACGTGAGCGGGCTTCGGCATTCAGCTCGATGCCGAGCTCGGCGAGTTGGGTCTCCTCCACCCAGGTGGGGGCGCCGGTCATCGGGTCGACTCCGGTCTGTGTCTTGGGGAAGGGGATCACTTCCCTGATCGAAGACTCTCCCTGGAGGACCATCACGAGGCGGTCGATGCCGAAAGCGAACCCCCCGTGTGGCGGTGTTCCGTATTGCAGCGCCTCGAGGAACCAGCCAAAACGACGCTCCGCGGTCTCTCGATCGATCCCGAGGATCTCGAAGACCTGTCGCTGCACCTCGGGGTCATGGATCCTGATGGAGCCCGATCCCAGCTCGATCCCGTTCAGCACGGCGTCGTAGGCTTTCGAGATCGCCGTCTCGGGCTGCTCACGCATCGCGTCGATGGAGACCGGTGAGGTGAACGGATGATGGGAGAAGGTGATGGCGCCGTCGTCGTCCTCCTCGAACAGAGGGAAATCGATCACCCATAGAAACGCCAACTCGTCGTGGCCGGAGGGTTTGCCCAGGTCGTTGCGCAAACCGCCGAGCACCTCGACCGTGGTACGCCAGCGGTCGGCGGCGATGAGCAGCACGTCACCGACGACGGCGTCGGTCGCCTCCTTGATGGACTCTGTTTCCGCCTCGGACAGGAACTTCGCGACGGGAGACCGCAGCGAACCGTCGTCTTCCACCACCATCCACACCAGACCCTGGGCACCCAGTTCCTTGGCGCGGTCGGTGACCTGGTCGGCCTTGGCCCGAGACCATTCCCGACCCCCCGTGTTGATGGCGCGAACCGTCCCATCTGCGTCGATGGCGTTTCGGAAGACCCCGAACTCGGAGCCGGCCAGATGCTCGGTCAGGTCGACTATCTCCATACCGAATCGGAGATCGGGCTTGTCCACGCCATAACGGTCCATGGCCTCGTGCCAGGTGAGCCGGGGGAAGGGCAACGGGATCTCGACAGCTCTGATCTCGGCCGCCGCCGCGGCGAGCACCTTCTCGATGGTGTCGAGCACGTCGTCTCTCTCCCAAAAGGCGCCTTCGAGGTCGAGTTGGGTGAACTCGACCTGGCGATCGGCTCGGGTGTCCTCGTCGCGGTAGCAGCGGGCGATCTGGAAGTACCTCTCGACTCCGGAGATCATGAGGAGTTGCTTGAACAACTGGGGAGACTGCGGAAGGGCGTAGAACTCACCCTGGCGGTGCCGGGACGGCACCAGCATGTCCCGTGCCCCTTCAGGTGTCGAGTTGATGAGCGTCGGGGTCTCGACCTCTAGAAAACCCATCTCGTCGAGAGTTCTTCGGATGGCTGCGGTGGCCCGGGACCGTGCCCGGAGGTTGGCGGCCATGCGGGGGCGGCGCAGGTCGAGATAGCGGTGGGCGAGACGGGTCCGCTCGTCCACCTCGGACCGATCGTCGATCATGAACGGCAGCGTCTCCGCCGGGGCCAGAACCTCGATCTCGGCGACACCGATCTCCACGAGGCCGGTGGCGAGGTCACGGTTCTCGGTGCCTTCGGGACGTTTGCGGACCGTGCCGCGAACCCGCACGCAGTACTCCATCTTGAGATCTTCGACTGTCGGGTGCTCGAGGGGGTCGGCCACGACTTGGACGATCCCGCTGGCGTCACGGAGATCGAAGAAGGTTATGCCTCCGTGGTCACGCCGCTTCTGCACCCAGCCGGCCAGCGTCACTTCCTGGTCGACGTCGGAAAGGTTCACCGCGCCGGCGCCGTGAGTTCTCATCACCTTCTGAACCAACTCGACACCTCCTGCACCGGCAGGCTGACCCGGTCGTCCCGGGTTTGCACGTCCATCGGCACACCTTCACCCTTCCACACGAGGACCACAGGGACCTCGAGACGCCCGGCCGTGCGAAACTGCGCCTTCACCGACCGGTTTTCGGTGTCGAAGTCGACCCGGATGCCTTCGGACCGCAGCCGGGACGCGACCTCGAGGGCGTCTGCCGGACCCGTTTCCGACACCAGGTAGGCGTCGAGATGGGCTCTTTCCGGCGCTCCCAGGGCCAGCATGATGCGATCGACCCCCAATGCAAAGCCCACTCCCGGGGTGGACCGGCCGCCGATGGTCTCGGCGAGCCCGTCGTAGCGACCTCCCCCGCCGACCGCGTTCTGGGCGGCGTCGAGACCGGTGGCGATGTACTCGAATGCGGTCCTGGTGTAGTAGTCGAGCCCCCGCACCAGGTTCGGATCCTCCTCATAGGGAATGCCCAGCCGCTCGAGCCCGTCCTTCACCGCGGCGAAGTGCTCGGCGCAGGCGGCGCAGAGATAGTCGATCGTGCGTGGGGCGTCGCTGAGTCGGGAACGGTCCTGTTTGGAGTCGAGGACCCTGAGAGGGTTGCGCTCGATCAGGGCGGCCGAGTCAGTGCTCAGCTCGGAGCGGCGATCCTCGAGATAGTTGCGGAGCGCCTCGACGTACGACGGGCGACATTCGGGGTCACCGAGCGAGTTGAGCAACAAGACGACCTCGCTCAAGCCGGAATCCGTGATGAAGCGGTGACCCAGTTCGATGACCTCGACATCGGCGACGGGCCCGGCGACGTCCACGTACTCCACGCCAACCTGCCAGAACTGGCGTCGTCTCCCCGCCTGTGGCCGTTCATAGCGGAAGAAAGGCCCGGAGTAGGCGGCTTTCCAGGCGCCGCGACTGCCCGAGTCGAGGTAGGCGCGCATCACCCCGGCCGTTCCTTCAGGGCGGAGCGTCACCGAACGGCCACCTTGATCGGTGAAGGTGTACATCTGCTTGGTGACGACTTCGCTGGTGTCGCCGACTCCGCGCTCGAACAGCTCGGTCGACTCGAATATGGGCAGGCTGACCAGGGGGTACCCGTATCGTTCGGACAACTCCTCCCAGAGACGCAGCGTCTCCCGCCACGCCTGGGATTCGGGCGCGATGATGTCGTCGGTGCCTTTGGGGGGCTGGAAACTCATGGATTGGGCGGCAGGTTACCGGTGACGATGTCGGATCACACCTCGATGAGAGAGGCACCCGGCCGGGGCCCTCGGGGTCAGGACGACCATTCGTGGCGAAACGGGTTGGTGGACCTCTCCCGGCCGATGGTCGTTTCGGGTCCATGACCCGGCAGGACCCGGACTTCGTCGTCGAGAGTCATCACCTGTTCCCGCATCGAGCGGAACAGGGTCGGCCCGTCCCCTCCCGGTAGGTCGAAACGTCCGATCGACCCGGCGAACAGCTGGTCACCGGAAAAGAGAACCCCCTCCGATTCCCAGTAGAGACAGCAATGCCCCGGGGTGTGCCCCGGGGTGTGACGTACCTCGAGGGCGACCCCGGCCAGATCCAGCCGTTGACCGTGCTCCAGATGCTCGATGTGGTCCGGGACGTCGTAGGAGCCCGGGGGCGCCATCCCGTAGATCATCTGCAGCTGCTCGGTGGGATGCAAGGTCAAGAAATCGTCGGCAGGGTGGGCGTAGGTGATTGCCCCACTGCCTGCCGCCAGTTTCCCCGCTCCGCCGGTGTGATCGACATGGCCGTGGGTGAGGACGATCCCCACCAACGCGACGTCCATGGCGGCGATCTGACTCCCTACCTCCTCCGGATCGGGAGGTGCGTCGACGAGAAGGCCCTGGTTGGCCTGGTTGACGATCAGGTAGGCGTTGGTGCCGGCGATCCAGGCTGTGATTCGGGCGACACGCATCATCTCGTAGACGGGTCGTTGGCCAGGCGGAAAGCGGTGAAGACGCCATCGACCCCCCGAATGTCGGTGAGGAGACGCGGAAGTTGGCTCGGGTCGGACAGCTCCACCTCGTATCTCAGGATGGCGACCCGGTCCTCGTTGGTGTTGGTCGAAGACGCGGTGATGTTACCCCCGGTGTCTGACACCACGGAGGTCACGTCCCGAAGCAGACGCGCCCTGTCGAGAGCCTCGACCTGGATCCAAACCACGAAGGCACCGCCGATGTCGGTGGGCCAGCTCACTTCGACCGTCCGCTCCCTACGTTCGGTCAGTGACGCCACATTGGTGCAGTCGGAGCGATGCACCGAGACGCCACGGCCGACGGTCACATATCCGACGATCGGGTCGCCAGGCACCGGTGAGCAGCACTGGGCCAGCTGGACGAGCATGTCGTCCTGGCCTTCGACGATGACATGGGCCGACTCCGAGGGCCGGCGGCGACGTGTCGGCTTGAACAGATCGTCTTCGATCTCAGGCTCGAGCCTCCGGCGTAACCGGACCGCTATCGAGTCGATGGACACGTTGCCCTCACCGACACCGACCTGCAACGCCTCCCCGTCCTTCTGTCCCAACTCCCCGGCAATGACATCGAGGTGGGCTGCCTGCTCGGCCGCGGACAACTCCGGCGCCTCCCTCTTGAACAGGGTCTGGATCTGGTCCTTTCCGTCCGCGAAGGCCTGGTCGCGTCTCTCCTTCTGGAACCAGTGCTTGATCTTCGTCTTCGCCTTCCCGGTGCGGACGAACTTCTGCCAGTCCCGGGAGGGAGCGGCGTCCGGCGAGTTCGACGTGAGGATCTCGACGATGTCGCCCGAGTCGAGCTTCGTCGACAGCGGGACGAGACGCCCGTTCACTTTCGATCCGACACAGCGGTGACCGACCTCGGTGTGCACCGCGTAGGCGAAATCGACCGGTGTCGCCCCTTTGGGCAGTTCTTTGACGTCACCGCCCGGGGTCAACACGAAGACCTCGTCGAGATAGAGATCCATTTTCAGGTTGGCGAGGAACTCCTCGGGGTCATCGTCGAAAGGGTCGAACTCGAACACGGGAGACGAGTCGACCTCACCTTCCTTGTACCGCCAATGGGCGGCGATCCCGGACTCGGCCCGACGATGCATCTCCTCGGTCCGGATCTGCACCTCCAGAGGCTTACCGTCGGGCCCGATGACCGTGGTGTGCAGGGACTGGTAAAGGTTGATCTTGGGCATCGCCACGTAGTCCTTGAAACGGCCCGTGACCGGTACCCAGTGACTGTGCACCAGGCCGAGAGCCGCATAGCAGTCACGGGAGGTCTCAGTGATAATGCGGATCCCGATCAGATCGTGGATGTCGTCGAATGGCCGGTTCTGCTCCATCATCTTTCGATAGATCGAGAATTGATGCTTGGGGCGCCCCGTCACCTCGGCCTCGATGCCGGCGTCGGTCAGCATCCCACTGATCTCCTCGACCATCTTCTCGATGAAGGCTTCACGTTCGGGGGCTGCTTCGGCCAGTTTGGCCTGGATCTCGGCGTTGGGGCCCGGATAGAGGATGGCGAAGCAACGGTCCTCGAACTCGTGTTTGATCTCCTGCACCCCGAGACGGTGGGCCAATGGGGCGTAGACGTCCAGAGTCTCCCGGGCGACCCGGACCTGTTTGGCCTCACGGAGGGCGTAGACCGTTCTCATGTTGTGGAGACGGTCGAAGAGCTTGATGATCAGCACCCGGACGTCCTTGGCCATGGCGACGACCATCTTCCGGATGCTGGCCGCCTGTTGTTGCTCACGATTCGAATAGCGGACACGGTCGAGTTTGGTCACGCCGTCGATGAGTGCGGCGATCTCCTTGCCGAACTCGTGTTCCACCTGCTCGAGGGTCAACGGCGTGTCTTCGACCGTGTCGTGGAGGAACGCCGCGGCGATGGTGTCGGCGTCGAGGCCGTACTGGGCCAGCATGTGGGCCACGGCGACCGGGTGGGTGATGTAGGGGTCTCCGGTCTTGCGGAGCTGGCCCTCGTGGGCCCGGGCGGCGGTGTCGTGGGCCCGCTTCAACAGCTCGACGTCACCGTCTGGATAGTGACTCTGGAACGCGGCGAGGACGTCAGCCAGGGTGGCCGGTCGCGTCGGGTCAGCTGTAACGGAGGAGGGCATGTAGGGGGACACTGTCGATCTTGGATGCCCCACCCAGGAAGACGAGCTCTATGAAGACCGAGAGACCCACCACCTCGGCGCCCACGTTGCGCAACAACTGGATGGCTGCCTGGGCGGTACCACCGGTCGCGATCACGTCGTCCACGAGCAGAACCCTCTCCCCGGAGGCGACTGCGTCGGTATGGACCTCGAGGGCGTCGAGACCGTATTCGAGCTCGTACTCCTCCTTGACTGTCTCGTAGGGGAGCTTTCCCGGCTTGCGGAGCGGGATGAAACCTGCACCGATCCGATCGGCGACCGGCGTGGCGAGGGTGAAGCCGCGCGCCTCGATGCCGGCGACCTTGGTGATCCCCTCCCCAACGAATGGCTCTGACATCTGGTCGATGAGGCTGCTGAAGGCCTCGGGGTCTCCGAGAACCGGCGTGATGTCCTTGAAGACCACGCCCTCCTCGGGAAAGTCGGGGATTTCTCGGATCAGTGCTTCGAGATTGCTCACTCTGGAGAGTCTACGGCTCTCAGACGCTCTCTCCCGTCGTCTCGTCGCCGACCCGGTTCCCGATAGCCCTCTTGGCGAACCTGATCTGGCCGTCCTCCACCTTGAGCACGACGCTGTCTTCGGTCATGGAGACGACCGATCCGTGGATGCCGCCGATGGTGCGCACCTCGTCGCCGATCTGAAGCGAGGCTGCGAGGTCTTTCTGCGCCTGACTGCGCTTTCGCTGCGGGCGGATGATCAAGAAGTAGAAGACACCGACCATCAGAGCCAGGAAGAGCAGGGACGGAAGTGCGCTCCCTCCGGTCTCCTGGGCGAACACAACAGAAATCACGGTTCCTCCGGGGAAATGGGTAGTTCGAACGCGAGATTAGGCCGTAGAGGTGGGCAAGGTCGAACCGCCCGACCGCCTCTGGCGGACTGCCGAGACGTAGACATCGAGACCTCCGGCCGCGATGGCGTCGCGGGCGCCGGCGAAGAGGTCGAGCACGTAGGTGAGGTTGTGGATGGTGAGGAGCCGATGGGCGCTGAGCTCGCTCATCCGGACGAGATGACGGAGATAGGCCCTCGAGTATCGGCGACAGGTGAGGCAGCCACACTCGGTGTCGATGGGGCCTTCGTCCTCTCTGAGATCCACCCGATTGATGTTGAAATCGCCGTTCCGGCTCAGCGCCCTGCCATGACGGGCCAGCCTGGTCGGTATGACACAGTCGAACATGTCGGCGCCGCGGGTGATGGCGTCGAGCAGACCCTCGGTGTCCCCCAGGCCCATCACGTAGCGGGGACAGTCATCGGGCAATTCGGCGATGGCTGCTTCGAGGGCCGCATTGCGCTGGCCGGGTGGCTCACCGACCGAGAGACCACCGATGGCGATCCCATCGAATCCGAGCGCGGCCGTTTCTCGGGCACTCTCGGCACGTAGGTCGAGATCCACCCCTCCTTGGACGATCCCGAACAGTGACTGATCTGCCCTGGTGTGGGCAGCGAGACACCGTTCCGCCCAGCGGAGGGTACGTCGCATCTCGTTCTCCACTTGCTCACGCTCTGCGGGGAGACCCACACAGACGTCGAGGACCATGGCGATGTCGGGTCCGAGCTGTTCTTGGATCCTCACCGCATCCTCGGGGGTCAGCTCGACCCGTGCCCCGTCGTAGATCGAGGAGAAGACCGCCCCCTGCTCGTCTATCTCCGGTTCGAGTGAGAAGATCTGAAACCCTCCCGAGTCGGTCAGGATCGGCCCATCCCAGCTCATGAAACCATGCAACCCACCGAGCTTCTCGATCAGGTCTGCTCCTGGCCTCAGCATGAGGTGATAGGTGTTGGCGAGGATGATCTCGGCTCCGACGGCGAGTAGGTCTTCGGTGTCCACCGCCTTGACCGCGGCGCGGGTGCCCACGGGCATGAACGCAGGGGTGCGCACCTCTCCATGTGGCGTCGCCAGTACGCCGGCTCGGGCGACCCCTTCTGACGCTTCTGAGGTCCAGGTGACGGCGGTCATCGATCAAGGCTAGAAGTCGGGTTGCGCTCGGCCAGCATGGCATCTCCGAAAGAGAGAAACCGGTAGCCGCGCTGCAGTGCGGTGGAGTACGCCTCCCGCCAGCTCTCACCCATGAAGCCGGCGAGCAGAACCAGGAGTGTCGACCCGGGAAGGTGGAAGTTGGTGACCAGCAGGTCGACGACGCTGAATCGGCTCCCCGGCTTCAAGAAGAGCCCTGTGCGCTTTTCGCCCGGCTCGACTCCACCGGACCCGTCGGCCATGGTCTCCAACGTCCTGACCACGGTGGTGCCCACCGCGACCACGCGCCCGCCACGATCACGGGCCGCGGAGATCGCCTCGGCCGTGGTGTCCGGTACCGCACACCACTCCGAATGGATGCGATGTTCTTCGACGTTCTCGGTGGTCATGGGGCGGAAGGTGTCGAGCGAGACGTGCAGGTCGACGGGGACGACATTGATGTCCCGATCTTCGAGACTATTGGCGACGGTCTCGGTGAAGTGGAGCCCGGCAGTCGGGGCCGCTGCCGAGCCCGGCGTCGACGCGAACATCGTCTGATAGCGCTCGGGATCGGCGAGACGCCCGGTGAAGTACGGGGGCAGGGGCACACTCCCAATCTCGGCGAAGACGCTTTCGGGATCTGCGACGTCGAAGGCTATTTCGACCTTGCCCTCGACCGGCTCGCCGAGCACCTTCGCAGACATGAGACCGAAGTCGATGGTCACCCCCTGTCGCAGTCTCCGTGCTGGACGGGCCAAGGCCTCCCAGCTTCCATTTGCCAGCTCGTCCAGGATCAGGAGCTCGACCTGTCCCCCGGTCTCGGTGCGCCGCCCGATCAGACGTGCCGCCCGAACCTTCGTCTCGTTGACCACCAACAAATCGCCCGGCTGGAGGAGGTCGGGAAGGTCGATGAAGAGGTGATCCGACATTCCCCGCGTGTCGAGCAGCCTGGCGTTGTGCCTCGGCTCTATTGCGCTCTGGGCGATGGCCGACTCTGGCAGTTCGTACTCGAAGTCAGAGACCTTCAGAGCAGTTTCCCCTG
>CAZZIG010000040.1:0-26220 GCA_964653975.1 uncultured Acidimicrobiaceae bacterium | reverse complement strand
GGTGGTTCGTGCCGCCTCCACGGCGGCGGCCAGCTCCTCGGTGGAAGAAAGAGTCTCGATCCAGAGGATGTCTGCACCCGCTTCGGCAAGCGCCGTCACCTGCTCGGTGAACAGTTCCACCCCGCGATCGTGGGTGAGCTCCCCCAGGGGCTGGAACAGCTGTCCGGTCGGCCCGACCGACCCGGCGACCAGGATCTCTCTCGGTGCCTGGTCGGCAGCCGCTCTGGCGACCGCGACCCCAGCGTGGTTGAGCTCGACGAGACGATCACCGAGTTTGTCGAGATCGAGACGTGCCCTGGTGCCGCCGAAGGTGTTGGTGAGGATGATGTCCGAACCGGCCTCGATGAATCCGGCGTGCACCTTGGCGACCAGATCTGGATGCTCGACGTTCCACAATTCGGGTGTGGACCCCGCCTGCAAGCCCAACTCGAACAGGGAGGTGCCCATACCCCCGTCGGCGACGAGCCGCC
The DNA here is from genome assembly GCA_964653975.1 of uncultured Acidimicrobiaceae bacterium. Classification (GTDB taxonomy): domain Bacteria; phylum Actinomycetota; class Acidimicrobiia; order Spongiisociales; family ZC4RG35; genus JANQRA01. The sequence goes on along the minus strand of CAZZIG010000040.1, from coordinate 25,750 downwards.
CCTTGGTCTCGAGGAGCTCAGTGAGCTTGTTACCCATCACGTCCGACCTTCCTGATCGACCGGGCGGGGCTGGTCACTGGAGAGACAAGTCACCGCCCGGGTCATCGAACCGAGCGGCGAATCGCCGCTTTAGCCAGTATTTCTAGAGCGCCCGCAAGCTGGTCGATCAAATTGGCGCTATTTCGTTGTGGATCAGCCTATCAGCGGAGATCGCCAATTGGTAGGGACGGCGGGGCTCAGATGCCCTTGGGTCTCAGATAGCGCTCGGCGAGGGCGGCGATGAAATCGATGAGGAGTGCCAGAGCGGCCACGATCCCGGCAGCGATGAAGGCGGCGGTGTCACGTCGCAGCTGGAGTGCCGAGATTATCGCCTCTCCTATGCCCCCTGCACCGATCAACCCGACCAGGGCGGCGGTGCCCACGTTGATCACCAGGGCGATCCTCACCCCGGCGAGGATGATAGGCACTGCCAACGGAAGCTCGATCCGGGTCAAGGCCTGGCGTTTGGACAATCCCATGCCTCGACCCGCCTCGATGACCGACTGGTCGACTTGTTGCAGACCCACCATGGTGTTGCGAAGCACCGGGAGTAGCGCCACCACCAGCAGGGCGAGGATGGCCGTGGTGGTGCCGGTGCCGAAGAACCCGGCAAACAGGATCAGGAGGCCAAACGCCGGAGCCGCCTGTCCGGCGTTGGCGAGACCGAGGATGGGTGGGGCGAACCTCTTGAATTTGGGACGGGTTATGAAGATGCCCAGCGGGATCGCGATCGACACCACCAGAACCGTCGACCAGAAAGTCACGTTGATGTGCTCGATGATGCGGCGCTGCATGGTCGGCCAGTTGATGATTCTGCTTGCGGTGCTGTCGAAGTCTCCGTAGACCCACACCGCGCCGACAGCCGCCACCAGGAACAGGAAGAACACCGGGGTCACGATGAGCTCGATGCGCGCTCGAAGCCCTTCCATGACTGTCTGACGAGCAGTGGGATCTGCGCCCACGAAGGCACCGGGTGCTGTCATGCCGAAGCCGCCGCCTGCTTGTCCCGCTCGGCGCGCTGCAGGTCCGCGATCAACGTCATCAGCGTGTCCAGCTTGATCACGCCCAGGTATGCACCGTCAGGATCGACACAACACCCGACGCCGACCGTGGAGTGGAGCATCTTCTCCAAGGCATCACGAAGGGTGTCTTCGGGCTCGACCGTGACCAGAACCTCTTTACCGCCCTGGTGAAGAGCGTCGGGGCCATCGACGGCTCGCCGATCGAGCCAACGGGTGGGCAACCGCTTCTCATCGAGATAGAGCACCCAGTCGCTCCCAGAGCTCTCCAGCACCCGCAGCACCTCCTCGCGCGAGGAGGGTGCGGTGACGGTGGGGATGTCGTCGACCTCCACCTCCCGGACCCGAAGCAGATTGAGGCCTTTGAGGGTGGCGCCGGCGCCGAGGAAGTCCTCGACGAACTTGGAAGCCGGCCCGGCCAGGATCGCCTCTGGTGTGTCGTGCTGTGCGATCACCGACTGTTCTTGGAGGATGGCGATGCGGTCGCCCATCTTGATCGCCTCGTCGATGTCGTGGGTGACGAACACGATCGTCTTCTGCAGCTCGTCCTGAAGCCGGAGGAACTCGTTCTGGAGACGGTCGCGGGCGATGGGGTCGACCGCGCCGAATGGCTCGTCCATGAGCAGCACGTCGGGATCGGCAGCCAAGGCCCGGGCCACACCGACACGTTGCGCCTGGCCACCGGAGAGCTCTTTGGGGTAGCGATCACGAAAGATCGACGGGTCCATCCCGATGACCTCGAGGAGCTCGTCCACCCGGGCGGAGATCCGGTCGCGATCCCAGCCGACCAACCCCGGAACCGTGGCGATGTTCTCGGCGATGGTTCGATGCGGGAACAGCCCGATTTGCTGGATGACGTAGCCGATCTTGCGTCGGAGCTGATCGGGATCGACGTCGGTGACATCCTCCCCTTCGAAATAGATGCGCCCCTTCGTTGGCTCGATCATTCGGTTGATCAGACGCAGGGTGGTGCTCTTCCCACACCCGGACGGTCCGACGAGAACCAAGATCTCGCCGCGCAGGACCTCGAGATCCAACTCGGCCACTGCGGGGATCTCGGAGCCGGGATAGGTCTTCTCGACCTTCTCCAGCCTGATGAGGGCGTCGGTCTCGGTCATGTGGTCTGAACCTCCAGTCAACGTAGTCCGGGCGAGGTGGTGACTCGTCGGATGACGAGAAACATCGAGTCGATGATCAGGGCGATGACGATGATGAGGAGCGTCCCGGTCCACACCGACTCCATGGATCCCGGGAGCCCGAGCCGACCCAAGCCACTATTGATGAACCGCCCCAGCCCACCACCGCCCACGAGTGTGGCGATGGCGGCGATGCCACTGATGAGCAGCACCGAGATGCGCACACCGGTGATGATCACCGGCCAGGCCATCGGCAGCTCGATCTTCAAGAGACGTTGCCGGCCACTGAGACCCATGCCCCGCGCCGACTCCAGCACGGCTTGGTCGACGCTGTTGAGACCGGCCACCGTGTTCCTCATGATGGGAAGGAGTGAGTAGATGGTGAGACCGATGAAGGGGGGCCAGAAGCCGATGCCCACGAGGGGTATCAGCATCACGAAGAGGCCGAGTGAAGGGATGGTGAGCATCACGCTCGCAACCCCTAGTGCCACCTCACGGGCGAAGGGACGGTTGCGGACCAGGATCCCGACCGATACCGCGATCACCGTGCCCACGATGAAGACCGACACGACATAACCCAGATGCTCCACCGTGGCCGCGGTGATCGCGTCCGTCCGGCTGATCACGAAGTCGATGAAACTGCTGATCCCCTCCATGGTGCTCCTGATGGGACGATCTGGTGAGCGACCGTCCGCTCACCAGATCGACTTGCGTCCTTTTCAGCCCTCGATGAGGCCTTCCTCGATCAGATAGTCACGGGCAACCGTCGCCGGCTCCTCACCTTGACCCGAGATGCGTGCGTTCAACTCGGTCATCCGCTCCTGGGTGAGCGGGCTCAGGAGCGCCTCGGCGACCGCGTCGAAGCCCTCGGGGTTCTCCTGGTACTTGTCGTCCCGAAGTCCCATCGAGATGTTGTACAGGATGTGGATCCCTGGATCCTCGACCAAGGTCAACCCCAGCTCGGGTATCCGGCCATCGGTTGTGAAGACCTCCCCGAAATCGCAGTTGTTGTCCCGGGTCTCGGTGTAGATGAGGCCGGTGTCGAGGATGGTCTGCTGTGACTCGGGAATGGTGTACCCCGTCCCCTCCTCGAAGAGGATCAGACCGTCATCACGGTTGGGATACTCCGACTCCATGCAGACGACCGAGTCGGGATTTGCCTCCAGATAGTCGGCCATCCCCTGCAGGTCGAAAGGTCCCCCGTTCTCTTCGGTGAGATCGGGTGAGGAGACGAACCCGTAGGTGTTGTTGAACGGCGCACGGCTGAGCCAGTGGATGTTGTTCTCTTCTAGGTCGCGCTCACGAACGATGCTCGTCAATTCGTCGGGATCGTTCGGAATCGGCTCGGTGATCGCCAGATGGACGGCGTACCCGGTCCCGTTGTATTCCATGTAGGTGTCGATGTCACCAGCGAGCAGGGCTTCCCGGGCTGGGACCGTGCCACCGAGGTCGATGTTGTCTTCGACAGTGGCCCCCATGTACTCGAAGGCTTCCTTGGTCATGTGACCGAGAAAGAGTTGCTCGTCGAAGTCTTTCGAGCCGACCGAGATGGTCATCCCCGAGAAGTCGTAGTCGTCCAGGACGGCCTCGCCGCCGCCGGCACCGGGATCGTCCGATCCGTCGTCGCCACAGGCGGCGACGATCATGGCAAGCACGGCGAACACGGCGACCAGACGCGACCAATGTCGCTTCTGCGTTCTCTGCATTGTGAATGTTCCTTGGGTTGCGTTTGCGTTTTCGGTTCCCGAGCGCCGGCGGCTCGCCGCCAGGCCTTTCCGAACGACCGAAGAGACGTAGTCGAGGATGGAGGCTCGTCGCCGCCCACCCTCTCGAACCCCTGTCAGCAGGGATTCTCAGACAGCTGATTCCTGCCTGCGTACGCACCGTTATGGCCGACGTAGAGAACCCGGAGTCTTCCGACCCCTCTCCGAGACCCTAGCCACATCCCCTTCGACTATGCCATCCGAAGTGGGCCATTTTCGTCATGCGGGCACGCTGATCTGGATCTCACGGAGCTCCTCGACGGGTATGTGACATCGCTTGAACCACCCCGGCTCGGCCTCCTCCAGCTCCGGCTCGACCGTCTCGCATATCTCGCCGATTTTCCGCGGGCAGCGGGTCTGGAAGACGCACCCCGAAGGCGGATTGGAGGGCTCTGGTATCTCTCCTTCGAGACGGATCCTCTTGTCGTCGGCGAGCTCGGGCGATGCCGAGAGCAATGCCTCGGTATACGGGTGGTTGGGGCCGGAGAACACACGGTCGGATTCCCCCACCTCCATGAGTCTTCCCAGATACATCACGGCCACGCGATCGGCGATGTAGCGCACCACGTTGAGGTCGTGGGAGATGAAGAGGTAGGCGACGTTCTCCTCGACCTGGAGCTCGGAGAGGAGGTTGATGATCGCCGCCTGGACCGAGACGTCGAGAGCGGACGTCGGCTCGTCACACACCACGAGGGCGGGTGACCCGGCAAAGGCGCGGGCGATGGCGACACGTTGTTTCAGGCCCCCGGAGAGATGGCGCGGTTTGGCGTTGTAGTGCTGCATCCCCATGCGGACCTCGCGGAGCAGACTCTTGGTGCGCTCCTCGCGCTCGCTGCGTTTCCCGCCACGGAGGAGTTGGACGGCGCGCCCGATGATCCGGTGGACACTGTGACGGCGGTTGAGGGCGCTGTCCGGGTTCTGGAACACCATCTGCACCGCACCGATCTCCTCCTGCCCGCGACGCTCCAGCTCGGCTGCGAGCTCCTCACCGCTCAGGGTGATCACGGTTCCCTCGTCCGGGGCATGGATTCCGAGGAGGACCTTGGCCAGGGTCGACTTGCCCGACCCCGACTCTCCCACCAGCCCCACGGTCTCCCCCACCTTGATCTCGAGGTCGATGTTGGAGAGGGCGTAGACGGGATGCCCCTCCTGCATGAACGTCTTGGAGGCTCCCTTGATGTCGATCAGGGTCCTGTCGCTCCTCTCCCGCACCACGGGGTCGGGGGCGACGGTCCGGGGGAGGTTGGGGGCCTCGTCGGGGAAATGGCATCGGCTCACCCTGCCACCACCGACGTCGTTGAGCCCCGGTTCGACCTCGAGACAGATGTCCTCGGACATCGCACAACGGTCGGCATAGACACAACCCTGGATCTCCGCGCCCAGGGGTGGGAGGAAACCAGGGATGGTGTCGAGGCTCATATCGTCGCGACTGCCCCCATCGGGGTTGGGGAGACACCGGAGCAGGCCCACCGTGTACGGGTGACGGGGCTCGGTGAAGATGTCCTCGGTGGGGCCTTCCACCATCATCCGCCCCGCGTAGAGAACACAGGTCCGGTCACACATCTTGCGGATCACGGCGAGGCTGTGACTGATGAACAGCACCGAGGTCCCGATCTCGTCACGTAGGCCCGCCACCAGGTCGAGCACCTCGGCCTCCACTGTGGCGTCGAGACCGGTCGTGGGCTCGTCCAGGACCAACAGGGCAGGCTCTGAGGCGATGGCCATGGCGATCACCACCCGCTGCAGCATCCCACCCGAAAGCTGGTGCGGATACCGTTCCACCACCCGCTCCGGGTCGGCGATCTGCACCTTTCTCAAGACGTCGATCACACGCTGGCGGTGCTGGGAGCCAGGAACACCGAGCAATTCGAAGACATCGGCCACCTGGGAACCGATCCGCAGACTCGGGTTCAGAGATGTTCCCGGATCCTGATAGACCATGGAGATCTCGTTGATCCGCGCCTGACGCAACTCGCGCCGGCCGAGTTGGGTGAACTCCCGACCATTGAGCCGGATCGAGCCTTCGCTGATCCGCCCGTTGCGAGATAGGTAATGCACGATCGCCATGGCGATGGTGGTCTTGCCACAACCCGACTCCCCGACCAACCCGTAGGACTCTCCTTGAGCGATCGTGAAGTTGATGTCGCGCACGGCGTTCTTCCACTCCGTCCCGATTCGGTACTGGATGGCGAGGTTCTCGACTTCGAGTACGGGCTCGTTGCTCACTTCGGTTCTTTCGTCATTCGAACGCCTCGGTGATGGAATCGGCCAGCAGATTCACCCCTACAACCAATGAGGCGATGGCAAGAGATGGGAACAGGACCGGCCACCAGACGCCACCTGTCAGGAATCCCCGGTTCTGATTGATCATCAGACCCCAGTCAGGAACAGAAGGCTCGACACCGAAACCGAGGAACGAGAGAGCGAGCACGGTGAAGATCGCATAACCGAGTCGAACTGTGAACTCCACGATCACGACGCTGAAGACGTTGGGGAGGATCTCAACGAACATGATGTAGAGCGAGTTCTCCTTACGGAGCTGAGCAGCGGTGACGTAGTCGAGTTGCCGCTCCCCGAGAACGGCGGCGCGGACTGTCTTGGCGATGATCGGCATGAAGACGAGACCGATCACGATGATCACTCCAATCGTGTTGGGGCCGAGGGCGGCAAGCGCAAGCATGCCTGTGATCACCAGGGGTATTGAAAGAAAGGCATCGAGTACCCGGCTCACCACATCGTCGACGATCCCTCCGTAATAGCCGATGATGAGGCCCAGCGCCGTCCCCGTGATCGTCCCCAAGGCGGTAGCAGCTACGGCGACTGTCAACACCTGGCGGGCACCGGCAAGAACACGTGACAGCACATCGCGGCCCAGATCGTCGGTTCCGAACCAATGCTCCGCTGAGGGAGGTGCGAGACGGTTGAGGACGTCCTGAGGGGTTCCCAGCGGGTCGTATGGAGTCACGAAGTCGCCGAAGATGGCAAAGATCACCCATATGAGGACGATGCCGCCGCCGATCCAGAATGTGACTGAGCGGCGGACGACCCGCCAGCGATTGGAGCGTGAGATGCTGGCAACCGCCATCAGGAGAGCCTGATTCTCGGATTGAGCCAGGAGTAGGCCAGGTCGGCGAGCAGCATCGAGACCTGAAAGGCGGCGCCAACGACCAAGACACCACCGGCGAGCAGGGGGAAGTCGGCGTTGCGCGCCGCATCGAAGAGAAGATTGCCGATCCCTTGATATGTGAAGAGAACCTCGACCACCACCAAGCCGCCGATGAGATAGCCGACCTGGGAGGCGATTACGGCGATGGTGGGGAGGAGGGCGTTGCGCAGGACGTCGCGACGGATCACGGTCGAACGAGGTAGGCCTTTGAGAATCGCGGTACGGGTGTAGTCGGCATCGAGGGCCTCGATCACGCCGGCCCTGGTGATGCGGGCGATGTACCCGAATAGCACCAACACCAGTGGTATCGCCGGAAGGATCAAGAATCGCATCTGGGTCAAAAACCCCGAACCCGCTGGGGCATTAGCTGTCCCAGGGAGCCAACGGAGAATCACGGCGAACACGATGATCAGCACGATGCCAGATACGAACTCGGGGATGACGGTGGCAGAGAGTCCACCGACGGTTATGAGCCGGTCGACGAGGGTTCCACGCTTCAGCGCGGCGACGATGCCTCCCAACAAGGCCAGGGGCACCACGATCACAAAAGCCAAGGCAGCCAGTTTGAGTGAGTTGACCAAGGCGCGGCCGAGCAGTTCGGAGACAGGCCGAGAGAAAGATATCGAGAAGCCGAGGTCACCTGTCACCGCTTTCGTGATCCAATCCCAATACTGGACCAGGAGCGGACGATCCGTCCCCAAACGTGCATTCAACGCATCAACCGCCTCCTGGGTAGCGAATGGGCCCAGTACCCGTCTTCCGACATCCCCGGGTAGGACCTGCGTGCCGATGAAGACGAGCACACTCAGCAGCAGGAGGGTGATCAACGCCATCCCGATCCGACGGAGGACAAACCGTGACATCAGCGCGTTACCAGGAGAGCCCCCGGCTCGTCGGGAGCTCTCCTGTGTCGATCATTGCTCAGCCACTCAAGCGAGCATTGACGATGTCGAAGTGCCCCATCCCGGTAGTGACCAGGCCTTCGAAATCGGCGCTCGTGACCGAGATGAAGTCAAGGAAATAGGGCACCAGATACGGGATTTCCTCATTGAGGAGTGTCTGGATCTGACCGGCGAGATCACGCTGAACATCCAGGTCTAGCTCCGCGTTGAACTGGCCGAACAGTGCGTCATAGTCCGGATTGTTGTAGTGCGAGGCGTTCCACGTGCCATCGCTGAGCAGCGGCGCCGCCAGATAGACATGAGGGACTCCGCGGTGACCGTAGTTGACGATCCCCATCGATCCCTGAGCTGCCAACCAGTAGTCGGCGTAGTACGTGCCGGTGTCATAAACCCCGACCTCGAGGTTCACACCGATCTGTGCAGCAGACTGCTGTATGAGCTGTGCAAGACCCTCCACCTCGTTGAACGACACCGCGTCCAGGGGAGCGCTGAAGCCATCCGGGAATCCGGCATCGGTGAGGAGTTGCCGCGCCTGGTCCAGGGCGACTTCCCGCTGTGTCTCCACATCCGGGTTGTGCATCGGATAGCCCTCCCAGATCGGGTGATCGTTGCCAACCACACCGAATCCCCCGAGCAACCCTTCCAGCAAGACCGGACGCTCGATGCTCAATGCCACCGCCTGCCTGACACGAGGGTCGTCGAACGGGGGGGCCGACGTATCGAAGTAGACCTGACGGTGCTGGGCCGTCGAGATGTTCTGGATGATTGCGTTGGGATCGCCTACCAGGCTATTCGCAGCGGCGAACGAGATGCTGTGGATCACGTCGATGCGGCCTTCCTGAAACGCGGTCACGGCTGCCGCATCATCGGAGAAGAAGGTCACTTCCATCCGGTCAGGCTGGGCGCTGTTGTCTCCCCAATAGTCCTCGTTCTTCACATACGTGGCTGAAACGCCCTGGTCGTAGCTCTCCACGATCCAGGGACCGGAGCCAGGGAAGTCCTGCTCGTATGAGCCCTCCGAGTAGTTGTCCCAGAAGGATGCGGGAAGGATGGCTGCGTTGTAGTTGTCCGAGCTCACGAAGAACGGAAACACACCGTTCGGCTCGTCAAGCTGGAATTCGACTGTCTGCTCGTCGACGGCTGAGGCATTGCCGGCAGAGAAGCCGAACGTTCCGTATGCGGAGCCGGCGTTGCCCTCCGGCAGCGGACCATTGAACGTTGCGGCTACATCCTCGGCAGTCACCGGGGCCCCGTCGTGGAATGTGGCGTTGGGGTTGAGCTGGAACGTCCATACGTCACCCTCGTCATTGGACTCCCAGGACTCGGCCAGCACGGGAACAGCGTTCAGATCGGTGTCCGAAAAGACCAGATATTGAGCTGTCTGCCCAAACAGAGCCAACCGCGCCTCGTCGTTGATCAGCACAGGGTCGATTGCGCCTGCCAGCTGGTTGACCGCCATACGCACGGTCATCGGGCCCGCCGCCGCGGTCGTGCCTGGGGCTGCGGTGGTTCCGGGTGCCGCAGTGGTAGCACCGCCCGCAGCAGTCGTCGTGGTCCCGGCGGTCTCTTCGGCGCAGGCCGAGAGGATCACGCCCATCACCGGGAAGGAGAGCCCGAGCAACGATCCTCTCCGGAGAAACTCTCGTCTCGTGATCTTCCCGTACTGGACCTCGTCGATCACATGGTTCTGTACTGGATTGGACCGTCTCCTGATGTAGTCGACCTGCTCCATCTGTGCGCGTCTCTTGGCTCTGTCCATGGGGGCCTTCCTGCCTCGTCCTAATAGCCGGGCGCATGTGCACCCGCCGCGGGGACAACCCTAACCCCGCCACCCTGCGCGTGTCGGACGCTCGTAGGATCGACCACCGGCATGCCAGGTGAGTCACAGCAGGACACGACCCGTCCCAACGACGGTGGTGCGGAGACCTGGATCGCCGACCTGGCGTGGCTTGGTGGCGACAGCCTCGTGGCCGATGTCAGCCTCGAGGTGACAGGGGGCGAGATCACATCGGTCTCGTCGAAACCGGGTCGGCGAGGACGACGACTAGGCGGGATCGTCCTCCCCGGTCTGGTCAACGCCCACTCCCATGCCTTCCATCGTCTCCTCCGTGGCCGCACCCATCGCCAGGGCGGTGATTTCTGGCTGTGGCGGGAACGCATGTATGAGATCGCGGGGACCCTGACCCCGGAGAGCTACGAGAGACTGGCCACCGCAGTCTTCGTGGAGATGGCCATGGCCGGGATCACCATGGTCGGGGAGTTCCACTACCTGCACCATCAGAAGGAGGGGGTCCCGTACGACGATCACAACGAGATGGGCCACTCCCTGGTACGCGCCGCCAGGAGGGCGGGAATCCGGATCTCCTTGCTGGATGCGGGCTACTTCTCCGCAGGATTCGATGACCGTCCTCTCGGCGGGGTCCAGGCCCGTTTTCGTGACGGGTCGGCCCAGCATTGGCTCGACCGTGTCGACGGCCTACGAGCCACTCACGAGGGCGATGCCGATGTGGTGATCGGGTACGCGCCCCATTCGGTGCGCGCCGCGCCGGAGACGGCGCTCGCTGCCTTGGCGAGCCACCACCAGAGCGGCATCCCGATCCACATCCACGTGTCGGAGCAACCCGCCGAGAATCGAGAGTGTCTCGACGCCACCAGCCTGACTCCGACAGGTCTGCTCGACAGGGCCGGACTACTCGGCCCCGACACCACCCTGGTCCATGCCACCCACGTGACCCCCGAAGATGTCGAGACGATCGGGCGAACGAGGTCGGGCGTCTGCTACTGCGCCACCACCGAGCGCGATCTCGCCGATGGAGTGGGCCCGGCCCATGAGTTCGACCGGGTCTCCAGCCCGTTGTCCGTCGGGTCGGACTCCCATGCATTCATCGACCTCTTCGAGGAGACTCGAGGCATCGAACACCATGCCCGACTCGCCACCGGGCGTCGCGGCGTGTTCTCACCGGCGGGACTGCTCGCGGCGGCGACGGTGAATGGGTCCGCCTCTCTCGGCTTCCCCGGCAGCGGCCTGAGTGTCGGCTCCCCCGCCGACTTCATAGTCATCGACCCCGACTCCCCTCGTCTGGCCGGACTGGATGAGGAGACCTCCCTCGACACGGTGGTCTTCGCGGCGACATCGGCTGACGTCACCGAAGTCTTCGTCGATGGCCGGCACATCGTCCAAGCGGGCCGGCATCCGGCGTGGCAGAGGGCGCGAGCCGCGCTCGCAGACGTCACCGGCCGATAGAGGGGATGCAGCCCTAGGCTCGTTCCATGGGCAGACGTCTGATCGCGGCCCTCGTCTCAGCGGCCATCGTCGGCGCATGCACGGCCGGGTCCGAACCCACCACCACGACCACCACAGCAGAGACGACGTCGACCAGCCTGCGGGCCCCGGTCGTCACCGATCGGGGGCGTCTCGCCGTCGTGGACTCCTCGGGGAACATCGTGGTCATGGACCCGGACGGCACCAACCGTCAGGCGATCACAGACCGGGGCAACAACCCGGTCCTCTACATGCAGCCTGTCTGGTCCCCCGACGGTGCTCGGCTGGCCTGGGGGCAACGTACCGGGACCGGCTATGGCATCGGTTTTGGCGGGCCGGACAACGCCGAGACCAAGACGCTGACCACCCCGAACCTCCCCTTCTATACCTACTGGTCCCCCGATGGCCGGTACCTGGGCGCACTCCACAACGGTGATTCGGGAGTGCAGTTCCAGATAGTCGACACCGTGACAGAGACCACCGAACTGCTCGATGAGGATGCACCCTTCTACTTCTCGTGGAGCCCCTCAGGAGACCGGGTGGTCACCCACGCCGGGGTGAGCCGAACCCAGACTCTCACCCCCGCCGGGGAACGTGTCGACCTCGACCCCACCTCAGGGACCTACCTGGCACCACAGTGGACACCGCAAGGCGTCTTACACGTCGTCGACGACAGACTGATGCTCGAAGACGAGGAGGGAGAGCGGACACCGATCGCAGACGTCTCCGGTCTCACCATGTTCGTGGCCAACCCTGCCGGGACCCACGTCGCCGTGCAGACGACCGGAGACGGGTCGCCGATAACCGCGTCGACCGAGGAGCTCCCCTCGATCCTGTCCGACAGGCTCGTCGTCGTCGAAGTGGGCACCGGTCGCCTCCAGACCGTCGAGGAGACACTGGTCGTGGGTTTCTTCTGGAGCCCGGATGGTCGATCCCTCCTGGTGCTCACCACGTCCCGAGATCGCATCGTCCCCGAGGTGTGGAGCCTCGACGGATCCGGGCGTGAGTTCGGCGCCATCCAGCCGAGCCCGGCGCTGATCCGCGACACGTTGCCTTTCTTCCCTCAGTACGCGCAGTCGGTCAACTTCTGGTCTCCCGACTCGTCCGCGTTTGCGCTCGCCGGTGCCGTCGGAGGCCAGGACGGGGTCTGGATCCAGTCCCTGGCCGAGGAGACGCCGACCCTGGTCAGCGACGGCAGCTGGGTGGCCTGGTCTCCTCCACGCCCCTGATAGCCGTACCTAACGGGTCATCAGTTCGGGGAGCCAGAGGATGATGTCGGGGATGAAGATCACCAACATGATGGCGACGGCGAGTGCGGCGACGAAGGGGAAGATGCCGCGGTAGACGTCTTGGAGGGGGATCTTGGTGACTCCGGAGACGACGAAGCAGAGGAGCCCGACGGGGGGCATGAGGAGACCGGTGAGGAGCATCATGATGGTGAGGACTCCGAACCACACTCCGGAGTATCCGAGCCCGATGATGACGGGATACATGATGGGGGTCATGATGACGAGGATGGCGATCTCGTCCATGAGGGCGCCCAGGATGAAGTAGACGACGAAGATGAGGGTCACGATGATCCACGGGGCGATCTCCAGGGTGTTGATCCACAGGCCCAGTTCGATGGGGATCCGGGAGAGGGAGAGGAAGAACCCGAAGATCTGCCCGCCTATGACGAGCATGAAGATGAATGCCGTCGTCCGGATGGTCCGGCTCACTGCTGCCTTGAACCCGGGCCAGGACATGCGTCGGGTGAGGACGGCGTAGGCCAGGGAGAGGAAGGCTCCGGCGGCTCCAGCTTCGGTGGGGGTGAAGATCCCGTAGTAGATGCCGCCCATGGAGATCCCGAAGATGACGGGGATGGCCCATACCAGGCGAACTGCCTTCCATTTGGTCAGCCCGGGTGGTTCGGCCGGGCGGGGGGCGTAGTGGGGCCGGGCACGGACGACTAGGTAGGCGGTGATCATCAACAGGATGGCGGTGATGATCCCGGGGATGATTCCGCCGATGAGAACCTGGCCGATCGGCTCCTCGGTCAACACGCCATAGAGGACGAGGATCGCCGAGGGTGGGATCAGGATGCCGAGTGTGCCACCGACGGCGGCGGTTCCGGCGGCGAACCCGTCGTCGTAGTCGAACCGTCTCATCTCGGGAACGGCCACCACCGACATGGTGGTGGCGGAAGCCACCGCCGATCCGGAGACCGCTCCGAAGAGGGCGGAGGCGCCGATGGTGGCAACCCCCAGACCGCCGCGGAGACGCCACACGAAGGCGTCGATGGCCTTGTACACGTCTTCGCCCAACGCGGAGGCGGCGAGGATCAACCCCATGAACACGAACAGCGGGATGACCGACAGCGAATACAGCGAGGTGGCGAAGAAGGCGTCGGAGCCCAACCGGGCCAGCGCTGCGGTCCAGTTGGTGATCAACCCATAACCCGCCAAACCGACACCGATCATGGCGATCGCCACCGGCACCCGCAGGAACAACAACACCACCAGGGCCAGCATCCCCAACAGCCCGATCACCTCGGGGGTCAAACCATGACCTCTGTACGTCGAAGGGTCGCCCGGCTCATACCTCGACGCCGCCCGACTCGCCACGGGTCGGGTCCACCGCGTCGACCGGCCGACCCGTCAACCGGAGTATCAGACGCATCACCGTCGACAACAGGTAGAAGCCGGCGCCGATGGAGGCGACGAGGACGAAGGGCCATATCGGCAGATCCAACACAGGGGTCTCCGCCCCCGACCGCTGGTTACGGAGGACGAACTGGTAGAGCTGATAGGAGAGCAACCCCACCACGACGATCGTGAACAGATCCGCGAAGACGTCGAGTGCGGCCTTGGAACGTCTCCCCACCCGCTCGTAGATCAGGTCGATGGTGATGTGGTCGCCCATGTCCTCCGAATAGGCGACCGCGGCGAACACCACCAACACCAGGATCATGCTGGTCAACTCGACCGTCCCCGGGAAAGGTCTGCGGAACCCGCTGCGACCGACGATGTCGATCACCGTGAGGAAGAGGATCCCGACCAGGGCGGCACCGGCTATGTAGTGGGTGGCGACGTTGAACCCGCGGACCCACCGCATCCACCGTGGGATACGGGCCCGTTCCGGGACGTCGTCAACACCCGACGATTCCACGCCTGGTCTCCTTCACACTGCCGGGGCCCACTGCGGCCCCGGTCGAATCAGCGGGGGTGGCCGCCGCCACCTGGACGGCTGCCACCCCCGAAACGTCTATCCCGGGATCACTCGTATCCGGCCTTGATCTCCTGCATCCGGTCGTACATCTCCTGGGCAGGCACACCATCGGCCTCCCGTGCGGCGATCCACTCGTCAGTCACCTGCTGGCCGATCTCGTGCCAGTTGGCCAACTCGTCTTCGGGCAGTTCGTAGATCTCGATGCCCTCGTCCTGGGCCTTCTGCGTGATCGCCACGTAGGCCTCGTCGTACACCTCGGCCGCCAGCAACGAGTGCTCACGCCCCAGGTCCAACATCACCTGCTGGGCATCAGGTGTCAACGAGTTCCACGAATCCAGATTCACGACCAGGTATTGGGCGGCGACATAACAGTCACACTTCGTGCCGTAGGCCAGCTCCGGGTACAGCCCGAAGCTCTCCAACCCCGACACCGCGATCGACAGGCCATCGATCACACCGGTGGACAACGAGTCGAAGATCTCGGGGGCCGGCAAGCCGACCGAAGAGGCACCCATCGCATCCATCACCTGACCCATGATCCCGGTTGGGAACCTCATGTTGAGACCCTGCATGTCAGCGGTGGTCTGCACCGGGACGTCCTTTGTCCAGATGTCACCCACGTCATGGGTCCACAGCCCGACCACCTGCACGTCGGAGTACTCGTCCTGCAGCGCTGGGAACTCGTCATAGAGGTCCCACAGCGTCTGCGTCGCCTGCACCGCCGAGGAGAACTGGAAAGGCTGCTCCACTATCTCGGTCACAGGGAACACACCGGCGTGGTAACCCTGCAGCGCCCATCCCATGTCCTGGCCACCGGCAACGGTGTTCTCGAACGTCGCCGGGGGCGCCGCCAGAGCACCACCCGGCTGGAATTCGATGGTTATCGCCCCACCGGTCGCCTCGTTGACCGCAGCCGCATAGGGCTCCAGGGCGTTCACCGCGATCGGGTGCACTGCCGGGAACGGATGACCCAACGTCAACGTCGTCGGTTCACCGAAATCACCCTCGGCCGCCGCCGTGGTGGTGGGCTCGTCCATACCCTCGGTCGTGGTGGGGTCTTCGGATGCCGCCGTGGTAGTCGTCGCCTCCGGCGCCGCCGTCGTGTCCGTCGGCTCGTCACCTCCACAGGCGGCTGCGATCATGGCGATCAGCACCAGCAACAGCGCGAACCGCCAAGTCTTCGTCGTGCGTTCCACGTTCTTCCTCCTCATTAAGTCCCGCTTAACGTTGTGCGTCACGCGAGCACCGGGGGCATCCTATTCACAGAGTCCGGACGCGTGTCGGATCGACAGGCTCCAGTCACACTGAGCGGATGATCAGGTATTCCTCGTCGTTGAACCACACACCGTCGTAGCGCTCGAGCACGTCACGGGTCGCCTTGACATACACCCCGGAGGCCATCGCCTCCGACAGCCGCGGCTCGTCGATCTGGGCGACGTAGGCGGCGGCGTTCCACGCTGCCAAGGTGAGGCCGGTGCCGATGTGCTCGGACCGCTCCGATGGCATGGCGTGGAGGTCGTAGCGGAAAATGGCCTCCTCGTCGGGCGATTCCGGGTACGTCAGGTCGGCGTCGTCCGGGGAGTCGAGCTGTCGGCGCGCTTCGGCGAGCAGCTCGGAACGACCGGTGGGAAAAGGATCCTCATCGGGCCACACGTTGCGGATGATCTCGAGACCGGGATCGTCGCCATGGGCGTGGACGACCACCATCCTCCCTCCCGGGGCCAGCGACCTGGCCAGGGGGACCAGCACCATCCTCACCTTGCGTTCGGCACTGGTCCGGGCACGGTATGGCTGGGAGGCGACAATCAGGTCGTAGCGCCCGTCGGTGTGCCCCGGGCGCGGTATCACCCGCTTCAGGATGAACTCCCGATCCTGGCGGTAGACCACCAACACCGCGGGACGGGCATAGAGGGGATTTCCGGTCTTGGGGCTGGTCACGACCTCCCAGGCGTGGGCGAGACGGTCGAAGAGACCGTGGATCTGACGGCTGAAGTCGTCGGCCGTGGCGCCCTCCAAGGCCAACTCGATCCATTGCAGATCGGCCGCCTTGGACGCGCTCGGCATCAAGGCCGGAGCCTCCCGGTAGCTCATGTTGGTGATGACGAAGACCATCTCCGGGTGCTCGAACATCCGGTCGGGCATCCGGCTCAGGGCGAGACGAACGTCTTCGATGGAGATCTCCTTGCCCACGACCAGCCACGGGATGTGAGGAAACACCGTGTGCATCCGGCGCATCAACTGGCTGAGCAGCGAGGCGTCACCCATTCCCGCATCGAAGAGACGCAAAGACGACTCACCCGGGGCCACCATGTCGAGTTGGGCGCCGATCCGCTCGGCGACCACCGCCTTCTCGTTGGTGGCGGTGGTGAACATGAGGTAGGCGGCGCGATTGTCGAAGAAGCGGTCGACACCGCCACTTCCAGGATCGGTCGACACGTTGCTGGCCATCACTCACCTCACCGACGTCATCATCGATCAGGCATTGGCACCTTCCCGGCGCTCCGGTGGTTGCCGCGGCTTCCTTGGGCCTGTCCCTCGGCCGCTCTGGATGACTACGGGCGAGGATAGCCCTGCATCACAGCCACAAGAGACACTGAACAGCGTTCAGTACCTATGATCGAAAGGGTCGTTAGAGCACGAGGAGGACCGATGCCTGAGCGAAGCCTGGAAGACGTAGTGCAGTCAACCGACAACATTGCCGGGATGCTCCGCAACTCGAAGATCGGGGCGTACGTGTATCCGGTAGTCCCTTCCGAGTTCAGCAACTGGCGCGACGAACAGCGCGCATGGAGGGAGACGGCGGTGCTGTTCGACCAGTCACATCACATGGCCGAGTTGACGGTCGAAGGGCCCGATGCGGAGACCCTGCTCTCGTCGTTGGCGATCAACAGCTTCGCGGACTTCCCGGTCACCAAGGCCAAGCACTTCGTGCCCGTGAGCTACGACGGTCACGTGATCGGCGATGTCATCCTCTTCCGCCCGGGAGAGAACGAGTTCAACATGGTGGGGCGGGTGCCCACCGTGAACTGGGTCCAGTTCCACGCCGAGACCGGAGACCACGACGTGTCGATCGAACGTGACGACCGCTCTCCCTCCCGTCCCATGGGCAACCCGGTGAGAAGACGTCACTATCGCTATCAGATTCAAGGGCCCAACGCCATGCAGGTCCTGGAGAAGCTGAACGGGGGCCCCCTTCCCGAGGTGACGTTCTTCAACGTGGGCACGATGAAGGTCGCTGGCCGGGAGGTGCCGGCGTTTCGCCACGGGATGGCCGGTGCGCCGGGTGTGGAGATCTGGGGGCCTCATGAGGAGGGCGAAGAGGTTCGGGCCGCCATCCTCGAGGCCGGCGAGGAGTTCGGGTTGGTGCCGGTGGGCTCGCGCGCATACGCCACGAACACTCTCGAATCGGGCTGGATCCCCTCACCCCTTCCCGCGGTGTACACCGGCGAGAGGATGAAGGCCTATCGTCAATGGCTCCCCGCCGACAGCTACGAGGCGGCCGGCTCGATCGGTGGTAGCTTCGCCTCCGACGACATCGAGGACTACTACCTGAGCCCCTACGAGCTCGGATACGGGTTCTATGTGAAGTTCGACCACGACTTCATCGGGCGCGACGCCCTCGAGGCCATGGACGGACAGCCCCATCGGCACAAGGTCACCTTCGAGTGGAACACCGATGACGTCGTGGAGGTGATGGCCTCGTTGTTCTCCCCACCAGGTGAGAACAACAAGTACATCGACCTCCCCCTCTCCAACTACACCTCCGCCACCTACGACCGGGTCGAGAGAGATGGCGAGCTCGTGGGCTTCTCGATGTTCAGCGGTTACACCTTCAACGATCGAGCGATGCTCTCGTTGGGGGTGGTCGGCCCCGACATCGAGGTCGGTGACCAGCTCACCCTGGTCTGGGGCGAGGAGAACGGGGGCACGGCCAAGACCACCGTGGAGCGGCACCAACAGACCGAGATCAGAGTGAGGGTGGCTCCTACCCCCTATTCGCGTGACGCACGTGAGGGATACGCCTCCGGCTCATGGCGTGCCAAGGGCTCCTGACCGACAGAGACGTTGGTCCGAGCCCCCGTTGAGACCCGCCGCCCGGGGAGCGCTCAAGCGGCGCTCACGCGACGCAGTCGGGTGGCTGAGGTAAAGGCCGCGATACGGTCGACTGCTGTCTCGTTGGAGAGGATCTTGGAGTGCCCTGCCCCCTCGATGGCGAAGAGCGAGGTGCCCGGTCTGGTCGCGGCGAGCTCGGCAGACCGACTGAATGGAGTGTCGGCATCGTCCGGGTCGTGCACGATCAGAATCCGGGCTCCAGGAAGCTGTGAGGGTGAAGAATGGGAGAGCGTGGGCCACAAGACGGGATCCCACCTCTCGAGTCGATGACGCAGGCCACGGTGCGCCCACGGCATCAGACCCAGACGTTCCCCGAAGACGACCAGGGCGTCGTTGATGTCGAGTGCGGGGGCGACCAGGGCCATGCGTGGTGGAGCTGCGTCGGCAAAGACGAGGCGGAGCACCATGGAGGCGAAGGAATGGCCAACCACCAATTGGGGCGGTCCCACATCCTCGATCACTGCCGCAACGGCGGCCGCTGCCTGTTTGATGTCGGTGGGCGGCCCACCTGCGTATCCGGGGATCCGGGGCAGCACCACACGGTGACCTGCCTCGGCGAGCCCCCGCGCCACGGGTGCCATCTGCGCGGCGCGCCCGCCCCATCCATGAACCGCGATCGCCAGGGGGCCGGTCCCGATCTCATGACCGGGCACGCCGCCGTAGTGCACGGGTGACAGACCGGCCAGCGATTGGAGGTCGCGATCGCGGGTGGCCCTACCCAGGGGCGGTGGGGTCATCCAGGCGCGAAACGTGAGCGAGGGGACGGCTCGAACCGCGAGAGGGACTCTCATCGCCGGCCGTCGGCCAGGAAGGCGATCACCTCGTCACCGTCGACGACGAACACCGGGCTCCACCTCTTCAGTGCCCGGGTCATGGTGATCCGGCGATAGCGTTTGACGAATCTCATCGTTGACTCCTAGTCGAGAAGTAGGTTGCAACTCGCAACTTACATCGACGGGTAGTGGATTGCAACCTGAAACTGACTAGGATGGCAACGTGGCACGAAGATCACTGACCCATCTGGAATGCTCGGTCGCCAATACCGTCGAGATCGTCAACGACTCCTGGACTGTCCTCATCCTCCGTGATGCCTTCTTGGGTATCCGGCGTTTCGACCAGTTCGTGGACAGCCTGGGGATCGCACGCAACACGCTGACCAGCCGGCTCGAAGCGTTGGTGGAGACAGGGATGATGGAGCCGATCCCCTATCAGGACAATCCGCCTCGCTATGAGTATCACCTGACCGCGAAGGGCAAGGACATCTTCGACGTGTTGATGACGATGTGGGCCTACGGGGAGCGGTGGAATCCCCCGGGGGACCCCGACCACCAGAGGGTCTACCACCTCGACTGTGGGCAGGAGGCGATAGCCGTCGCCCACTGCAGCAACTGTGGTGAGCGTCTCAGCCGCCGTAACGTCCGCATCGATCCCCCGAGCCAGGTGGCAGCGACCGCAACCTCGGTCGAATCGATCGCCTGAGCCCGCCGTCCGGGCTGCCTAGGGTCGGCTCCGTGAGGTACGTGGCACTGCTGCGGGGCATCAACGTCGGTGGAAAGAACAAGGTGGAGATGGCGCGGCTGCGGGAGACGTTCACCCGGGTCGGAGCCGACCACGTCAGCACCTACATCGCATCGGGCAACGTCGTGTTCACCCACTCTCGGCCGGCGAAGACTCTCGCCGGCGTGCTGGAGCGGGCCATCGAAGAGGACTTCGAACTGAGCATCGACGTCCTATTGCGCGACGAGGCCGCCATCCGCGTCATCGCCACGGCCATACCCCCCACATGGACCAATGACGAGACGATGCGGACCGATGTCCTGTTCCTATGGGACCACGTCGACTCCAGAGACGTCATGGACCGGCTCCCGGCCCGCGAGGGGATCGACGAAGTCGAATACGCACCGGGTGCCATCATCTGGCGGGTCGACAGGGAGAACCTGACCAAGAGCGGAAAGGGCCGACTCGTCGGGACCGACCTCTACAAGGCGATGACGACACGCAACTGCAACACGGTCAGAAAGCTGGTGACCATGCTCGACCAGCTGCCCGCCGGGTGAGCTCTCGCCCGTGCATGGGCCGTTGGCGCGGGCTCAGCTCCCGCGGAAGACGTCTGGTGCGATCGGGTCCTGCTCCCGACGCCGCGCCGCCAGACCCGACACGTACTGGTTGGGGAAATGGTGCTTTGTGTAGCCCAGGTCGATCGCGGCGTTCAACGTCCAATAGGGGTCGACGAGGTGGGGTCGGGCCAGGACACACAGATCGGCCCGACCAGCGACGAGGATGTTGTGGACGTCGTCGATCGAGGACACCGCTCCCACGGTCATCGTCGGGATTCCCACCTCGTTGCGGATGCGGTCGCTGAACGGGGTCTGGTAGAGACGGCCGTACTCGGGTTGGGCATGGATCGACGTCTGACCGGTGGACACGTCGATTATGTCGCATCCATGCTCGGCGAGCCGTCGGGCGAATTCGACGGCGTCATCCCCGTCGAAGCCTCCCTCCACCCAGTCGGTCACCGAGATGCGCACGGAGATCGGCTTGTCGTCAGGCCACACCGCCCGCACCGCGTCGAAGATCTCCAGGGGGAACCGCATCCGGTTCTCCAGTGACCCCCCGTATCGGTCGGACCGCTGATTGGCGAGCGGCGTGAGGAAACTCGAAAGTAGATACCCGTGGGCGTAGTGGAGCTCGAGCCAGTCGAACCCTGCGCGATGGCCACGCTCGGCGGCGACGACGTGTTGGGCCAGCACCGTCTCCATGTCCGATGGTGTCATCTCCCGCGGAACCTGGCTGTCGGGCCGGTACTTGATCGGGGAAGGAGACATGATCTCCCAGTTGCCCTCGTCGAGAGGGTCGGTGTCTCCCTCCCACATGAGCTTGGTGGACCCCTTCCGGCCGGAGTGGCCGATCTGAAGCCCGATCCGGGCCTCCGAGTGCTCATGGACGAAGTCGACGATTCGGGCCCAGGCCTCCTCCTGGGCGTCGTTCCAGATCCCCGTGTCTGCCGGTGATATCCGGCCCTCCGGGGAGACACACGTCATCTCGGTCATGACCAGACCGGCTCCCCCGACCGCCCTACTGCCGAGATGGACGAGATGCCACTCCGTGGGAACTCCGTCGACCGCCGAGTATTGGTCCATCGGGGAGACGACGACCCTGTTGGGGAGAACGACTTCACGGAGCCGGAACGGGTGGAACATCGGGGGAGTCTCCGCGTCGGTGGGCACGGGCGAACCGTGGTCCGAGCCCGCGTACCACCGGTCGACTGCGGCCATGTAGTCGGGGTCACGAAGTCTCAAGTTGTCGTAGGTGACCCGCTGACTCCGGGTGAGCAGGCTGAAGGCAAACTGCTCGGGCTCCATGCCCTGATATCGATCGGCCCCCTCGAACCACTCGAGGCTCGCCTTCGCCGCCCTCTGCAGACTCTCGACCTCGGGACGTCGCGTGGCCTCGTAGCGATCCAGTGCGTCGTCGAGAGGCTCGTCTCCCACCACGGCCTCGGTGAGGGCGATGGCGTCCTCCATGGCGAGCTTGGTCCCCGAACCGACCGAGAAGTGGGCGGTGTGCGCCGCATCGCCGATGAGCACCACGTTCCCCTCATGCCACCTCTCGCAGGTGATGGTGGGGAATCGCAGCCATTTCGAGTTGTTGCCGACCAGGTCGTGGTCCCCCAGGTGATCTCGAAACAGGTCGCGGCACTGTTCGAGTGCGAACTCGTCGTTGCTCCCGGGCGGGAGGTCGAGATGCTCGGTCTTGTCGAAACCCAACGCCCGCCAGGTGTCGGACGCCAACTCCACTATGAAGGTGCTCCCCTCGTCGGAATAGGGGTAGATATGAGCCCACACCAGGCCCGCGGAGGTCTCGATGAAGATGAAGTGGAAGCGGTCGAAGACCTTCGGTGTCCCGAACCAGATGTAGCGGTTTGCCCGCCAGTCGACAGTTGGCCGCACCGACTCCGAGAGCCCGGCACGCACCATGGAGTTGGCGCCGTCGGCACCGACGACGAGGTCTGCCTCGGGAATGGCGGCCAGAGTGTCGACTTCGGTGGAGAACCTGAGATCGGCGCCGAGGTCGGCGGCCCGCCGACTCAGCAGATCCAGGAGGTCTCTGCGACCGGCCGCGGCGAAGCCGTGCCCGCTTGAGATGAAGCGCTCGCCGGAGAAGTGACGTACCTCGATGTCTCCCCACTCCACGAAGTGTCTGGTGAGGTCGTCGTACGACTCCCGATCCGCCAGTTCGAAGTGCTCGAGGGTCTCCTCCGAGAAGACCACGCCGAACCCGTAGGCGTCCCCGGGTTGGTTCCGCTCCAACACCGTGACCTCGAAGTCGGGCCGGGCCTTCTTCACCAG
The DNA here is from genome assembly GCA_964653975.1 of uncultured Acidimicrobiaceae bacterium. Lineage (GTDB taxonomy): Bacteria > Actinomycetota > Acidimicrobiia > Spongiisociales > ZC4RG35 > JANQRA01. The sequence goes on along the minus strand of CAZZIG010000040.1, from coordinate 2,794 downwards.
GATGGCCAGGTAGAGCCCGGCGGGGCCGCCACCGACGCAGACGATCTTCATAGGGCCAACTTATCGCCCCGGTCGCCGATGTGACCGGCTCGAGGATGATTCACGGTCGCGCTCAAACACCCGATGCATACTCTCCGACATGACCACGCTCCCCACGAGGTTGATCCAGGCCGTACGCCCGCAGGCTTCCTCCGGCGTCATGGCGGGAGCGGCGGTGGTGGCGGCGACATTCTCCGCGACACCGTTCCTGCTCCCCGATCTGTCCCAGCGGCTTTCGATCGACATCGGCTCCACAGGGCTGATGAGCGTGGCTCAGGTCGGCAGCTTCGCCGCCGCCACGTTCCTCGCCGGTCGCATGTTCCGGCCACGACGCAGACTTCACTACGGGGCGCTGGCCCTCGTCTCCGTCGCCTCCCTGGGCTCTGCGGTGAGCACCGGGTTCGCCTTCCTCCTCCTCACCCGGGTCCTGGCCGGGTTGGGGATGGGCACCATCACGTGGATCGCGTGGGCGGACGCCACCCGGTTCGCCAGAGGGATGGGTGACGTTGCGGCGGTGGCGCCGATAACCGCCTCGGTCGCCTCCCCCGCGATCGGCTGGCTGACCAGCAACGGCGGGTATCCACTGGTGTTCGGCACCCTGGCGGTGATCGCACTGGGCGCCATGCTGCTTCCTGTCGATTTCGGCGATCTGCCCCGCATCGGGCGCAAAGTCAGCGGCTCCCAATCGAATCGTGTCTTGCTGGCCACGCTGCTGGTCCTCTCCGTCGGCGGCTCCGCTGTCTTCATATTCACCGCGGCCGCGGCCCAGGCGCTCCACGGCCTCACCCCGCTCACCGTGTCTTGGGCGCTCAGCCTCAACGCCGTCGCCGGGGTGTTGGCGACCAGACGGACGGCACGCAAACGTCATGCTGCGCTCTGGCTGGTGCTCACAGGGCTCTCCGCCCTGGTGATCGGGACCATCGGGTCGTCGCCGGTGTTCTTCCTCGCCCTCGCCACCTGGGGTTTCGCCTTCTGGATGGCGGTCCCCGCCGTGCTCAGGCTGTTGGCCGATCGCTCCATCAACCCGAGTGAGCGCATGGGGGACGCCCAGGCGGCGATGGCGGCCGGCCGGGTCGTCGGACCTCTCCTGGGCGGGGCGGCACTCGGAGCCGGCCAGTTCGCCAGGCTCTCGATCGTCGGGTCGAGCGTGATCCTGGCGGCAGCAGTGGCGATAGCAGTCGTCGAGTGGTACCGGCAGAGCACCGATCCCGTCCCCGGCTGATCACCCCCGCGGCTCGACCCCGATCTCGGTCGCCTTGACCGACACCCATACTTCGGAGCCGGTGGTGAGAGAGAGTGACTCGATGGCTGACCTGGTCACCTCTGCGGTGAGAGGCAGCGGACCACCGGTGCGCAGCCTCACCCGGTCGCCGAACGGCTCCACCCGCTCGATCACCGTCGCCCAGGTGTTGCGGGGGCTCCCGCCTGGCTCGTGGCGATGGATGGACAGGGCAGTCGGGTGGATCGTCAACAGCACCGGGCCAGAGACGTCGTGGTCCGCGACATGCACCAAGAACCCATCCGTTGCCACCAGACCGTCGCTCGCCTCCCCTGAGACGAGGTTGGCCCCGGCGAGATCGGCGGCATATCTGGTCCGGGGACGAAGCCTTATCTCATCGGGTGTCCCCACTTGGGTGACGACGCCGCCCTCGATCACATGCACCTCGTCGGCGAGGAGGAAAGCCTCGGTGGGGTCGTGGGTGATCAGAAGGCTCGGACCCTCGAACCGGGCGAGATGGTCCTGCAACGATCGGCGCATCCCGATGCGGGTGGTCACGTCGAGAGCCGAGAGGGGCTCATCGAGAAGGAGCAATTCGGGCTCGACTGCAAGGGCGCGGGCGAGAGCCACACGCTGTGCCTGCCCACCGGACAGATCTCCCGGCTTCTTCCCCTCGAGACCTTCCAGCCCGACCCGGCTCATCCACTGCCGGGCCGTCTCCCTGGCCGCCGTCTTCGCCACCTGGCGGCTGCGCAACCCGAAAGCGACGTTCTCCAACACGGTCAAATGGGGGAAGAGCAGCTCGTCCTGGAAGACGGTGCCGACGGAGCGCTCCTCAGGAGTGACGAACACGTCGGCCGCCGGGTCGTCGAGAACCCGCTCATCCAGACTGATCACGCCGGAGTCGATGGGGAGGAGCCCGGCTACGGCCGCCACCACCGTCGACTTTCCCGCTCCGTTGGGGCCGAGCAGCGCGACGGTCTGACCTGGTGCAACGTCGAGCTCGACGTCGAGGCGAAAGCCGTCCGGTCTCTCGACCTCGATCAGGGCATGGAGCCCAACCGGGGTCAAATCACCCTCCACCACCGCTCCCGAAGCGCCACCAGCACGATCAGGGAGACGACGACCATGAGTAGTGAGATAGCCACGGCGATCGCCCGATCGCTCTCCAGGGCGACGAAGACGGCCAGCGGCAAGGTCTGCGTGCGGCCCTGGAGATTCCCCGCGAAAGTGATCGTTGCCCCGAACTCCCCGAACGCCCGAGCCCAGGTCAACACCAACCCGGCGAGCACTGACGGCGAGACCATCGGCAGGGTGACCCGGCGGAGCACCGTCCACCGCCCGGCACCGAGACTGGCGGCGGCGCCCTCGTAGCGAGGGTCGAGGTTGCGCAGCGCCCCCTCCACGGTGATCACGAGGAACGGCATGGCCACGAAGGTGGTCGCCACGACCACACCCCATGTCGAGAAAGGCAACACGAGACCGAACCCTTCGTACACGGCACCACCGACGAGGCCGCGGCGGCCGAGAGCGAAG
>CAZZIG010000039.1:0-60928 GCA_964653975.1 uncultured Acidimicrobiaceae bacterium | reverse complement strand
TTCCGTTCGTGTCGTCGCGGGCCAGCCCGTCGCGGCGTCAGTACAGGCCCGCGGGCCGGAACCGCTCGTCGTGGAGGCGGATGGCGAACTTGTCGGTCATCCCCGCCACGTAGTCGACGGCGCGGGTGAGGGCGTCGGCGTCGGCAACCGTGTACGAGTCCGGCACCTCGTGGGGGTGGGTCCTGTAGTAGCCGACCAGGTCCTGGATGACGAGGACGGCCTTCTCCTTCTGTGCCTCAGACTCGGGGCGGAGATAGACACGTTCGAACATGAACTCCCGCAGACTCTCCATGACCTCGAGGTGCTCTTCTTCCATCGTCACCAACCCGGCCTCGTAGGAGGCCTCCACGACGGCGTTGACCATCGACCCGATCCACTCTCTCGAGGTTGCGCCGAACGTGGTGAGTGCCTTGACCGGGAGATCGTGATATTCGAGGACGCCGGCCCGCAGGGCATCGGAGACATCGTGGGTCAGATAGGCGATGCGGTCTGCGTACCGGCACAGCCAGCCCTCCGGTGTCTCCGGCGGGGGATCGATCTTCCACGAGTGCGCCCGGACACCGTCGAGAACCTCGAAGGTCAGATTCAGCGGTTCGAGCAACTCGAGTGTCCTCACCCCGTGTGCGGAATGGAGCCACTCCTCCCCGATGAGTGGGGTGATGGCGTCCTCGCCGGTGTGCCCGAACGGGGAGTGGCCCACGTCGTGGGCGAGACAGATCGCTTCGGTCAGGTCCTCGTTGAGACCGAGTGCGCTGGCTATGGCACGTCCTACCTGGGTCACGTGGATGGTGTGTGTCATTCGGGTGACGAAGTGGTCGCCGTCGGGGTTCAAGAAGACCTGCGTCTTGTGTTTGAGCCGTCGGAACGCCTTGGAGTGGACGATGCGATCTCGGTCTCGTTCGAAGGCGGTGCGGAACTCGTCGTCCTCCTCGGGCTCGCGACGCCCCTGGGACTGGCCCGCCTTGGTGGCGACCGGGGCGAGCAACTCGTGCTCGAGCCGCTCCCGTTCCTCCCGACTCCGGCGCAACATCCCGGTCATCGGTTTTCTCGAGGCGCACGGACCCGGATACGGGTCCCACTTCCTGAGGAAAGCGGTGTCACCCGCTCAGACGTAACGTTCGCGGAGTCGGCTGGAGACATAGTCCATTGCCGCCACCACGATCGCGATCGCCAGGATCTGGGCCGCGGCTCCCCGATAGTCCAACAGGTTGATGTTCTGCTGGAGGATGAGCCCGATTCCGCCACCTCCAACGAAGCCGATGATCGTGGACATACGCACGTTGATGTCCCACCGATACATGGTGAAGGCGATGAACGGGGCCACGATCTGGGGCACCACCGCGTAGACGACGGTCTGGAGGCGGGTGGCGCCCGTTGCCCGGACCGCCTCCAACGGGCCGGAGCTGATGCTCTCGACCTGCTCGGAGTAGAGCTTGGCGTTGGCCGCGATCGTGTGCAGGGCCAGGGCCAACGTCCCGGCGAAAGCGCCCAACCCGACCCAGATGACGAAGACCAGCGCCAGGATCAGGGCCTCGATCGACCGCAATGTGTTGAACAGGGTCCGGAAGATGTAGTAGATGCCGAGACCCGAACCGAGCTGACCCTTGATCGCCCCCCAAACGCCGACCGCAGTACCGATGACCGCACCGATCACTGCCGGTATCAGGACCGTCGCGGTGTTGTCGGTGATCTGATATAGCCAGGCGAGCATCTGGCCGATACCGACCGCGATCACCGCTCCGCCCAACGCACATGCGATCACGGTCAGCACCAGATTGGTCCGGGAGCCGATTCTCTTGGCCATGCTGTAGGCGAGCTTGCTGGCGAGGATGGCGAGGGTCACCGCGCCGGCGGTCGCAGCCAGAACGCCGAAGGCAAGGGCGAGGATCTCGCCCATTCGCTCGACGAACGTGCCCAGAAAGGCCATGGGCCCGAGCTCCGCAGCCGCCTGGTTGCCGGCTATCTCCATGAATCGGACCATCGCCTGGGCCGCGAGGAGGAAGGCAGCGGTGGCGCCGAGACCGGCCGCCACCTTGGCCGATGTGGACCTTTCGATGCCTGGGAGAGGCACAGCGAGGCGCAAGAACCTCATCCCCAGCCAGATGAGGGCGATCACCGCGATGGCGAGGAGCAATGAGGACCCTGGCAAGAGATCGACCAAAGACGCCGCCGACGAGGCAGCGGTATAACCCAGGGCCGCTCCTATCGGGAGGGCGACGATGGCCAGTCCCACGTTGAGCGCCGGGATTCGCACGTCACTCATCAGGTTCCTCGCCGCGAGAAACGACAGAGGCATGGCGATTAGGGTTCCGACCGTGGTGGCGAGCAGCGCGAGGAAGATGGTCTCGATGATTCCCGTCCAAGTGGCCTGGGCGTTCTGAGACCAGCGCGGAGAGCGCACCAGAAGACCGGCCTCTCGCAACTCGGGGACCGTCACCTCCCCGTCGGCGATCATCTCGGCAGCCGGTCCCTCAGGGTCCTGTAGGACGCTGTCTTCGGGAAGTCGAGCCAGGTCAGCCGTTGTCAGCACCCCACCGTCGCGGACCGCTGCCAACACGTCCGCGGTTTCGGCGTCGACCGTTTCCGGTGGGACGTAGGCGGGGTTGAAGATGCTTCCCACCCGCTCACGGCTCCTGGCCCGAATCGTCTGGACCGTCTCGTCGGGCCGGTTCGGTAGCTGGGCTTGGACCGTGAAATCGCCCTCACTGCTGGTGCGGGCCTGTGCCACCCTGAGCTCCAGGCCGTTGGGCGGGACGAAGAAGATGTTGATCGCCTCGTTGGAACGGAACCCTTCGCCGGTGACGGTGACCACCGATCTGGGATCGGCGCACGACGGGTCGACCGATATCGTCGATCCTCCCTCAGCCGCCGCCGGAGTGAACCCACCGGACGGACAGGGCATTGCGAACTCGAGGTCTGTGTCGGTTGCCACGGACTCATAGGTGAGGAGGTCGGGCGAGCCCAGGGCGCGAACCACGTTGGCGAAACGCTGCTGGGGGATCGGTTCGCCGATGCGGTTGAGATTGACGTCCACCACCTCGAAGCCGTAGGCATAGACGACGAATCCGGCGAGAATCCCGATCAGGAGCCACAGGGAACGACGACGTTTGGGACGCTCTTTCGGCTGCGGCTCCTCGGTGCGCTCGCTCCGTGCCGGGGAGGTCTTGAGATCAGCCAACCCGCTCCGCCTCCCTCCCGTAGATCTCTTTGAACATGTCGTCGTCGATCTCTGAGGGGAGCCCTTCGAAGACCTTGCGTCCCTCGTTCAGGGCGATGACCCGCTGCCCATAACGGTGGACCAGGTCGAGGAAGTGGAGGCTGCACAACACGGTGACGCCGTCGTCACGGTTGATCACCTCCAGATATTGCATGATCGAATGGGCCAGCACCGGGTCGAGGCTGGCCACTGGCTCGTCGGCGAGGATCATCTCCGGGTTTTGCATCAGGGCCCGTGCGATGCCCACTCGCTGCTGTTGGCCGCCGCTGAGCTCCTCGGAGCGGTTGTTGGCCTTCTCCTCGAGACCGACCCGTTCCAGGGCCGCCACTGCCTGTTCCCGATCTCGCTTCGAGAACCGGTTGACCACGGAGAGCGCTGGGCTGGTGTAGCCGAGACGCCCCGCCAGTACGTTGGTGATCACCTTGGAGCGATGAACCAGGTTGAAATGCTGGAACACCATCCCGATGCGGCGCCGGATGTTGCGGAGGTCCTCGTGGTTGGCCGCGGTTATGTCCTCGCCCTTCCACAGGATGCGGCCCTCGGTGGGGTCGATCAACCTGTTTATACAGCGCAACAGGGTCGATTTTCCCGACCCCGAAAGCCCGATGACGGCCAGAAACTGCCCTTCGGGGACCTCGAACGAGACGTTCCTGAGGGCGACTGTCCCATCGTCATAGACCTTGGTCAGGTTCTCGATTTGGAGCATTCGTTCCGGGGGTGGGGGCCCGGTAGCCCGGGCTCCCACCCACTTCCTTCTAGGTGTTTACTCGTCTACAGGTCTTCGAGCGTGATGCCCTGGCTGTCTACCACTGAGCGCACGATGTCGTATTCGGCATCGGTCGCGGGCTCGATTCCTGACCAGTTGTAGAAGTCCTGGTGGCCGATCGACTCGTCCCAGGCGTCGGTCTCCGCGAAGGCGGCCAGCGCCTCCTCGATCTGTGACCGAAGGTCGGCGGGGAAGTCGGGCCCGAAGGACAGGGTGTCGTTAGGGATCTCAGCGGTGATGTCCAGGATTCGGACGGCCTGCACGATGTCGGGAGCGTCGGCGATAGCGCTGGCCCGCGCGTCGAGCACGCGGTAGTCGCCACAGAACAGCTCCTCGTCCTCGGTGGGAGCACAGCTCTCCACGAGATCGTCGGGGATGTCGGGCGGATCGCCGAGCTGCCACTCGCCACCTTCGATCAGCGGTGGGCTGAAGAAGGTGGTGGCGAAGTCGACCTCACCGTTGTAGACAGCGAGAGCGGCCTGCGGGTGACCACCTGACTCCACGGTCTCCCCGGGTTCGACCCCGGCCTCGTCGAGGCTCACGGAGGGGAAGAGGAATCCCGAAGTCGAGCCCGGATCAGGGTAGGCCCAGCTCAGACCCTCGAGGTCCTCGAGTGACTGGATGTCGCTGTCCCGTGCGACCAGGAACTGTGCCCAATAGACACCCCAGCCGAAACGCACCGCTTTGAAGGCGACGTCCACCTGACACAGCTGCGAGCCGAGCACGTAACCAAATGCGGGGATGAATCCCATGGTGTCGGTGGGACTAGCGCACATCTCTTCGATCGTGGCCGCATACGAGGTCGGGACGCTGACTTCGAACTCGAGACCCGTGGCCTCGGTCAAAGCCTCATCCATGATCTCGCCGCCGGCGACGATTATCTGAGCATCGACCGACGGTACGAAAAGCACCTTGACCGGTCGCTCGGCGGACCCGAGCTCGGCCTCCATCGACTCCGTCGTGGTGGTCTCCTCGGGGGCAGCCTCGGTGGTGGTCGTGTCCGCGGCGCCGGCGGTGGTGGTGGTTTCATCCGCACCTCCATCGTCGCCACAGGCGGCTACCACGAGGGCGAGCACCGCGAGCAGTGCCCAGAGAGATCTTCTCTTCATGTACTTCCTCCTGATATTTGGGATCGCGTCGGTTCCTGGAACTCTCACCGATTCGGTTCCACTCCCAGGACCCAACAATTCGATCCGGAGCGAGGCTAGCTAGTTAGTCCCGCGTACCGCCAAGCGATCGACCACTTCGCGAAATTCGTCGAAGTCGCGGACGTCGACCGCCCCGGGCAAGGGGCGGTTCCATGGGCGCACGTAGCGACACACCGTGGCATCGGGCCGATGTTCCACGAGCCGGGGCAGGATGTGTGGGCCGTCGTCGAGGTAGACGTGACATGGCACCAGCCACTTGGCCTCGAGGATGTGGACCTCCTTCGCCGGGATGCCGTGGGCGGCGATCCATTCGTGGGTGTCCTCGACGGCGAAGGCGGGCTTGGTGGTGACCACGACGATGTCATGCCCGGCACCCTCCATCTCCCGGAGGGCATCGACGGCGCCGGGGAAGGGCTCGAGGTGCCAGAACACCGAGCGCCCATCGAGGTCAGATGACCAGTTCCAGAACTCGTCGATGTCGGCGAAGTGGGTGAGGTCGACGAGGTCGCCCCAGCTCCGGGAGTCCTCCACCGCGAGCTCGGCGCCGAACTCACGGTTGTAGAAGTGCATCCAACCCTTGGTGAAGTTGGCCACCACACCGTCTAGATCGATCCCCAACCGCATCGCGTGAGATTAAGCGCTCACGTCGCGGACCTTTCAAGTGAATGGGCTCCTATTCAAGTCGCTTGAACATTCAGTTAGTTTGAACTAAAGATCTTCCCCATGAAGCTGGAAGATGTCTACGAGATCGAGGACGGTCATGTCTTCGAGGTCCTCAACAGTCGGTTCCGCCATCGAATCATGCGTGAGCTCCTGGAGCCGAAACCGGTCAAGACCCTCGCCGAGAGTCTCGGTGTTCCTGTGACCCGTCTCTACTACCACGTGAACCAACTGGCCGACGCCGGTCTCATCAGGGTGGTGGAGGAGCGCAAGGTCGGAGCGATCGTCGAGAAGGTCTATCAGACCACGGCGCGGACGTTCCGTCCCGGTTCCAAGCTGCTGCAGTCGGGAGGCGACCCGGCCGCCATGGCCCGCATCGCCGCAGCAGTCGTTCTCGACCCGGCGCGTCTCGATGCCGAAGTCTTCCTCACCAGGCACTTCGAGACCGGTGCTCCCGAAACGGATCCCGGCACGTTGGTGCGCGGCCAGGCCCGGATATCGAAAGCCAAGATGGAGCGGCTGACCGACCGAATCCATCATCTCCTCGAAGAGATGGAGGACGACGAAGCGACTGCCGACGGTGTCGACTTCTCCCTCTCGATCGTCTTCGTCCCGTTGATGGGACCGGAATGAGTCAACTGCGGGACCTGCTGCGGATCAGGGATTATCGCTATCTGTGGACGGCTCAAATCCTCTCCGACTTCGGAGACAATCTCACCTTTTTCACCCTCCTCATCCTCATCCAGCGGCTCACTGGCTCGACCGTCGCCCTCGCCGGGTTGTTGGTCTCCATCGCCTTGCCGACCCTGGTGTTCGGGACCCTCTCCGGGGTCTACGTGGACCGCGTTGACCGGAAGAAGGCGATGCTCATCTCGGACCTGCTCCGGGCGATGGTGGTGCTCTGTTTCCTGTTCGCGCGCAGCGAGGAGATGGTTCCGGTGATCTTCGCCATCGGCTTCGCACAGGCCGCCATCGGGACGGTGTTCAATCCGGCCCGGGCCGCTTTCCTGCCCGCCGTCGTCGGTCAGGAGAGACTCCTGGCGGCAAACTCGGTGTCCCAGACATCCCGGATCATCTTCAATCTCTTGGGAACGGGAGCAGCCGGTGTCCTCGCCGCGGTCTCTGACACGTTGGCTCTGGCGTTCGTCGTCGATTCCGCCACCTTCTTCGTCTCGTTCCTCTTGATAAGCCGGATCAGAACCGACGGGGTGCCTCGCAGGGACAAGGAGTCGAGGGTGTGGGCGGACATGCTGGACGGATTCCGTGTCATGGTCTCCAGCCGCCCACTCCGGGCGGTACTCGTCTCATTGTCGGTGACGATGCTCGGTCTCGGGGCGGTCAACGTGTTGTTCGTGCCCTTTCTCATCGAGGACTTGGCGGTGTCCGAGGCCTTCCTGGGAGCGGTGGAGGCGAGTCAGGTGGCTGGTCTGGTCATCTCGGGCACCCTGGTGGCCGTGCTCGCCGCCAGGCTGCGGCCCTCCAATCTGGTGAGCCTCGGGCTCGTCGGGGTGGGCGTGTTCGTTGCCGCGGTGTCGGGAGCTGGTGCGGTGTGGCAGGTCATGATCATCCTGTTCTTCGTCGGTCTCTGCGTGGGGCCGGTGCAGGCCGGCGCCAACACTCTGAGCCAGACCCTGATCGAGGATTCGATGCGGGGGCGGGTCGGAGGTGCTCTCAACACACTCATCTCCGCCGCCAACATCACTTCGATGGGTATCGCCGGCGTTACTGCCGCCGCCATCGGGACCCGCAACGTCTTCCTGGCCTCAGGCTCGCTCGTCCTGGTCTCCGGTCTGCTCTCCTACTGGTTGTTCCGGGAGTTGAGAGTGACGCCCGTCCCGCCAGTCGCCACGAAACCCGGGCGTGGCACGGTATGAGGACCCGGCTTCGACTCTGGGTCCTGGACGTCGCCCAGCGACGTCTACAACCCTGGGTTGGTCACCGTCGGAGACCCGGCTAGGTCTCGTCGTCCAGGATGTCGATCGCCTTCGACTTCTTGTAGAAGTCGAGCCGATCGACGGGCATCACGACCGAGGAGAGAATGTTGGAGAGATGGCGGCTGAGCCGCTTGATGTACCGGTAGAAGAGGGCGCGGGGGGCGGCGTGACGTGAGGGCAGGTCAGACTGCACGAAATGGAGGACATGGGTGTCGTAGTGGTCGGCGTCGTCGTCGATCGTCGAGATCAACTCGTGGACCTTCTCGGCGTCTTCGGTGGTGAACGCGCCGAGGGTCCAGGTTATGAGCTGGGCGACGTGCTCGCGGTGCCTGGTGAGCTCCTCGAGGTCATCGCCCACGCTGAAATTGGCGCCCATCCCCGTCAGCTCCCAGATGTCTTTGCACTTGTCCCCGATCCGTTCGATGTCCTTGGCCACGGACATGTAGGTGAGCATCAAACCGAGGTCGAGCTCGGCGCCACGGACAGTGCCGTGAACCAATAGCTCTCTGCGAATGGCCCTCTCGGTCCGGTTGATCTCCTGGTCCAAGGCCAACAGCTCCTCTCCGGCGGCCGTCGGGTCGGCCTCGCCGAAGACGGCCCGGGTGGCGAGGTCGTAGGCGTCCTGGCATTGGGCGAGCATCCCCGCCAACCGCTGTTCGACGTTTTCGAGTTGATCAGAGTCGCGAAATATCGAGAACATGAGTGGCTCCTACGGCGCTAGGCAATCAAGAGTACGACCAACGGGAAGATGATGAACAGGCCGACGACGTATCCGGCCACGAGGGCCTTCCGTTTCACCGCCGCCGCGGCGGTCCATGTGGCGAGTTGCAGGGGGATCCGCCGCAACGGGGGCCACGGGTAGAAGATCAGGATTCCCAACACATTGAACACGAGGTGTGCCACCGCCACGATCAGTGCGTCGGGAGATTCGGCGGCCACCGATGCGAGGAGTGCCGTGACCGTCGTCCCTACGTTGGCGCCGAGGGTGACGGGGAAGGCGTTTCGCAAGGTGAGAACGCCGGCCGCCACCAAGGGGACCAGGATCGATGTCGTGATGCTGGAGCTCTGCACCGCAACCGTCATGAGCACCCCGGCCACCATTGCCCCCACACCGGCCCCCTTGGCGAGGATCCCGTTGATGGCGTTCTCGATGCGACCCGACATGACCGCCCGCATGTTGCGGGTTATCAGCCAGAGCGAGAGGAAGATGAGGACGAACCCAATGCCGAGGAGGATGGCTCCTTCGACTGCGCCCCATCCCAACGACGACAGGGTGTCTTCGAACCATTGCACCGGCGCGGCGACGGCGTCCTTGATCGGGCTCGACCCGGCATCGACCTCGGGAAGGAGACCGTCGAAGAGGTCTGCCAGCCAGATGGCGATCCTCGACACCAGACGGGTGGTGACCTCCAGCGGCAGCAGCACTGCCACGGTCAAGAGGTTGAAGTAGTCGTGCATCGTGGCCGCGGCGAGGGCGCGCTCGAAGTAGGCACTCTGGCGGACATGGCCCAGGGACGCCAGCGTGTTGGTGACGGTGGTCCCGATGTTGGCTCCCATGATCATCGGGATGGCGTATTCGAAGGGGAGCACACCGGAGCCGACCAGCCCGACGATCGTGGCCGTGCTGACCGAAGACGATTGGACCAACACGGTTGCCAGGATCCCGGCGGCGAGACCGGCCACCGGGTTGACCACCGAGCCGAATATCTGGTCGATGGCGTCGCTTCCCAGAGAGGCGATGCCTGTCTCCAATGACTTCACGCCCGTCAGGAAGACGTAGAGGAAGAACAGAGCCAACCCGAGTCGGGCGGCGGTCTCGGCCCACGCCATGAACGCTCTGGGCGCGCGAGCGTCGTCGCTTTGGAAGCGGTCTCCCCTGGGCGCCCGGCAGAGTACGGGATCGAGAGGGCTTACGCCTATCGCGTCGAAGACGGCGGCCCGGAGCGGCCTCAGCTCATCGGTAGTCCGGGTTGGGGAAGTCGAAGCGGCATCCTGCTTCCCACTTCGATCGTTGGTTGCCGTGTGCGGGCACACCACCGGCGTCCTTGAGCATGCGCGCCAGGTGGAGCAGGTTCCAGGTCATGAAGGTGGTGTTTCGGTTGGTGAACTCGTTCTTGGGGCCACCGGAGCCTTCATCGAGGTAGGAGGGACCGGGGCCGGCCTCGCCGATCCAGCCTGCGTCCGCCTGGGGCGGGATGGTGAATCCGAGGTGTTGCAGCGAGTAGAGGATGCCCATCGCACAGTGTTTGATCCCGTCCTCGTTCCCGGTCACGATGCACCCGCCCACCCTTCCGTAGTAGGCGTATTGGCCCTGGGGGTTGAGCTGCGCCGAGTTGCCGTACAACCGCTCGATGACCCGGGTGCAGACCGACGACTTCTCCCCCAGCCAGATCGGGGTGCCGAGGACGAGGATGTCCGCTTCGAGAATCCTCGAGAAGATCGACGGCCACTCGTCGGAGTCCCAGCCGTGAACAGTCATGTCGGGCCAAATGCCCGTGGCGATGTCGTGGTCGACGGCGCGCACCGTGCCCACCTCGACACCCCGACCTCGCATGATCTCGATCGAGATGTCCATGAGCCCCTGCGTGTTCGACGTTTCCGGCGACTTCTTGAGAGTCGTGTTGACGAAGATCGCCTTCAGGTCACTGAAGTCGACGGCGTAGGTCTCCGAGGGTGCCATCTGCGCTCCTTGCTTCGACGATGGGGTTAGAAGCTACGCGGCGTCAGACGACCTGCACCCAGGCCATCACCTCGGGAAGTCGCCGTCGCAGCAGCTTCGAGGACAGCCAGAGTGAGACCCCATACACGAGGAGACCCCAGGCGATGGCGGCGGTGGCCGCAAACCACGGTGGGATGGGGCGCCCGAAGGAGACGGTGAGAGCCATGATCGAGGAGGGAACGACGAGGAGGAGGCCGATGGTGAAGAAGGACAGCGTCTGGCTGACGATGGCGAGACAGCCCTGCTCGGTCGACTGGGCGAAGACATCGGTCCCTTCCCGGGGAAGCCGCAGCGGGGTGAGGACGGAGACGAAGTTGCCCACCGCCAACTGGCATCCGATGGCGGACACGGCCAGGGGGCCCACCAGCCACGTCCACTGCCAGAACCCGGTGAACAGCGACAGCAGCAAGGCGAGGAGGACGGTCTCGATGGCCAGGGCGGTGGCCACGGCCAGATTCTTCCCCAGGAGGAGCTGACGGGGCGTGGCGGGCAGGACGAACAGATAACTGGCGGCGTTGCGCTCCCATCCGAAGAGGTTGAGGGCGATGGGGAGACCGACGAACAGCACCAGAACAGGAGCCATCAACGGTGCCCAGTCGTTGTCGCGGATGTCGAAGAACCCGGTGGTCCCCATGACGGTGCCTGCCACGGCGAGACCCACGAAGATCACGGTTCCTGTCCAGACCAACCGTTGCCGAGGGTCGCGTACGTAGAAACGCAGCTCTTTTCGGGAGAGGGTGGGGACGACACCCCACAGTCCGGAGGTGAAGCCGCTGCGCCGGGCGCGGGCCGCGGGACGACTGCCCTCCTGGGGGGTGGTCAGCATCCAGCCGAGAAGACGTCTCCACAGACCGGCGAGCAGAGCCAGCCCGAGGGCGGCCGCCGCCAGGAAGACGAGGGCTCCGAGCGGGTCACCGCTGGCCGCTTCCACGATGGCCCGCTGTGCCGCCACGGGTGGGATGACCAGGGCCCAATCGATGATCGGATGGGAGGTGACCGCGGCGGCAACGCCTATCTCCGCGATAGCGCTGTCGATGGACCTGTAGGCAAAGAACGATCCGGCGGCCAGTCCGAGGATGAGGAACGTGGCGATGTCTCTACCCCTCCGGGTCCGCAGGATCGCCGAGATCGCCGCCGAGAAGAGTTGGGAGCCGACCGCCAGGAGACCGAGATAGACGAGGGAGGCCGGGACCACCATCCACCAGCCCCCGGAGAGGACGGAGGCATTGGCTCCCATGACCAGTACGGGGACCACGGTTGCCGGGGCGACGAAGCTGGCCACCGCCAGACCAGTGACTATCTCACGGTGGGTGATCGGGAGGACGGCGAGTTGCTGCGGATCGAGGTTCTCGTCGAGGGGGAAGATGATCACCGGGAGGGTCACCCACGCTGCGAAGAAGAGGAGGGCTCCCCACCCGGCCAGGTTGGCCAGGGCGACCGGGCTCATCCCCTGGGCTGCTTCGAGATATCCGTTGGCGAGATACCAGCCGGCCCCGCCGAGGAGGAGCGTTGCTATCGGGAAACCGAAGCGACGCTGGGTGTCGTCACGGATGCCGTTCCAGGTGAGCCGGGCTTTCAGCCCGACGAGGTTTCGTACCACGAGAGGTGATCCACACCTTCACCGCCGACCGCGGCGATGAAAGCGTCTTCGACGTTGTCTCTGTCAGTCAGCTTGCACAGGCCCTCGGGAGTCTCCTCGATGGTGAGCCGGCCCTCCACCATTATCCCGATTCGGGTACAGAGCTTCTCGACCAGATGCATCTCGTGTGAGGAGAAGACGATCGTGGTCCCACCTGCCGCCGCTTGCTGAAGGAGATTGCGGATCAGTCGCGCCGAGACCGCGTCGACCCCCTCGAACGGCTCGTCGAGGAAGAGGACCGGAGGCCGATGGATGATTGCCGCTCCCAGGGCCACCTTCTTCCTCATCCCCCGGGAGTAGTCACCGATGAGCTTGGAGCCGGCGTTCCCGAGGTCGAGCATCTCGAGGAGCTCATTGCGTCGCTTCGCGGCTTCGGCCTTGTCCAGACCGTGCATGGCCGCGGTGAAGTCGAGCAACTCGGCTCCGGTGAGACGCTCGTAGAGATTGAACTCCTCCGGGAGCACACCTATGCGCGACTTGACTTCCGTGGGATGGGCCCAGGTGTCGAACTCGCCGATGCCGACGGTCCCGTCCGAGGGCCGAAGCAAGCCAACGATGCACTTGATGGTGGTGGTCTTACCCGCCCCGTTCTGGCCGAGCAGCCCGTAGAACTCGCCGGGCATTATGGAGAGGTCGACCTGGTCCACCGCCGTGGTCTTGCCGAATCTGCGCACCAGGCCGCGCGACCACACCGCGGGGCGGGACGGGACGAGGTCGATGGCAGGTTCGTCGGTGAGGGACTGGGTCACTGTGAGGAAGTATCGACGGTTGACAGCGATAAATGAACCTCTGGCTTCGAATACGGCCCGGGCACGGCGTCCGCCGGCCCGAGGTGAGATCACGTCATCCGGGTCGCCCTCTTCGGGGCTGAATCAGTCGCCGCGGCCATGTACGGTGGGAGCACCACCCGATGCAGTATCAAGCCCTCTACCGCAAGTATCGTCCGCAGACCTTCGATGACGTCATCGGCCAGGCCCACGTGACCACCACACTCGCCAGGGAGGTCGCCGACGGCCGGGTCGCCCACGCTTATCTGTTCACAGGTCCGCGGGGCACCGGGAAGACGACAACCGCCCGCATCCTCGCCAAGGCCCTCAACTGTGAGAACCGCAATGCCGACGGCTCGCCCTGCAGCCAGTGCGGTAGCTGTGTCGCCATCGCCGAGGGGAACAGTCTCGACGTCATGGAGCTCGACGCCGCGTCCCACAACTCGGTCGACGACATCAGGGACATCAAGCTGAGCGTGACCACGGTCGCCTCGGCGGCGACGTCGAAGCGAGTATTCGTCCTCGATGAGGCCCACATGCTCTCCAAGGCGGCGGGCAATGCCTTGCTCAAGACTCTCGAAGAGCCTCCCGAGCACGTCCATTTCGTGCTCGCCACCACCGAGCCGTACAAGCTGCTCGACACTATTCGCAGCCGCACCCAGCGTTTCGACTTCCATCCGGTGCCTGTCGAGGAACTGGCCGGTTATCTCAGCTCCATCGCCGACAGGGAGTCCTACCAGACCGACCCTTCGGCACTGATTGCCATCGCACGACACGCCGGCGGCTCCGTCCGTGACTCGCTTTCGCTGCTCGAGCAGGTGGCCGCCTTGGGCTCGGGTACGGCCGACGTGGCCGGGGTCCGTCGTGCTCTGGGTTTGGCCGGATCCGAGGCCTTCCAACGTCTCGCCGAGGCCATCGCTGCCCAGGATGCCAAGTCGGCCCTGGAGCTGGTTGCCGAGTTGGCTGCCTCCGGTGTCGACCTGAGGAGATTCGTCTCCGAGTCCATCGGGTTCTTCCGGGGCGTGTTCCTCGCCCACTACGCACCGAACCTCGCCGAGATAGCAGACGAACCGCCAGAGGTGTACGAGTCGTGGAGGAAGGCTGCCGAGATAGTCCCGTCGGGGGAGGTGCTCAGGGCGGTCGACCTTCTCGCCGAGGCCCTGGTTCGTCTTCGCGAGGGTCGGGAAGAGCGTCTGATGACCGAGCTGGCCCTGATCAAGTTGACCCGACCCGAGACTGCAACCGACCCTGAAGCCCTGATCTCCCGCATGGACCGGCTGGAGCGTCGGCTCGGCAAGCCGGGGGAGACGCCATCGCCCACGGTGACCCCGACCGCCGTGCCCAAGCCAAAGGCGATCGAGCCAGAAGATGGGCCCGAGCCTACCAGAGAGGACGAATTGACCAAGGCGGCAGCGCCTCTGGTGACCGAAGACGAGTCCGATGACGACGATCGTCCCCCCATCGACATCAGTTTCGAACAGCTCCAGAGCATCTGGCCGGGTTTGTTCGGTGGCTTGCGCGACCTCCTCGGGGCACGCCGCTGGGCCTTCTTCCGGGAGGCGGTTCCCGCCGCGGTCGAGCGGAACAAGATCATCCTCGAGGTGGCCCACGACTTCCACCTGAGTGCGCTCGAACAGGACGATGCGGTCGCACCAATCGTCGCCGCCAAGGCCGGTGACCTGCTGGGTGGGCCTGTCAGGGTGGAGTTCCGCCTGAAGAGTGACGATGGTGGTGGCAGCGACGAGGACGTCGACCTCGACCAGCTGGAGGAGAGACCTGAAACGGCCAACGACCCGGCCGCACTCCTCGAATCGGAGCTGGGCGCCAAGGTGGTCGACGACTGAGCCGATCAGCCCGAAAGCGTGTGTGTCGCCCCGTGCCGGTACCCTGGACAGCATGAATCGTCCCGACATGAATCAGATCCTCAAGCAGGCGCAGCAGATGCAGGAGCAACTCGCCAAGACCCAGGCCGACCTGGCCGAGCGTCGCTTCGAGGGGTCGGCCGGCGGTGGCATGGTCAAAGCCGTCGTCACCGGTGGACCCGAACTCGTCGAATTGGAGATCTCGCCCGAGGTCGTCGATCCCGACGACATCGAGATGCTCCAGGATCTGGTGATCGCCGCGGTCCGTCAGGCCATGGAGGAGGTGGTGAAGACGACCAACGAGGAGCTCGGGGGGCTCACCGGCGGTCTCGGCGGTCTGCTCGGTTGATGTTCGAAGGACCGGTCCAACGTCTCATCGACGAGCTAGGCCGGCTCCCCGGCATCGGGAGCAAGTCGGCGCAACGTCTCGCCTTCCATCTGCTGAGCGTCGAAGAAGTCGACGCGATGCGTCTCTCCGCTGCCATAAAGGACATGCGAGAGCAGGTCTCCCAGTGTGAGAGGTGTTACAACGTCGCCGCCGGGGAACTGTGTGCGATCTGTCGCGACACCCGCCGGGACGACTCGTTGGTCTGCGTGGTGGAGAGGCCCCAGGACATCGTCGTCGTGGAGCGCACCCAGGAGTTCCGGGGCCGTTACCACGTCCTGGGAGGCTCGCTGTCACCGATCAACGGCATCGGGCCCGGCCAGCTCAGATTCGATGAGCTCCGACGCCGTCTCGAACCGGAGGGGATAACGGAGCTGATCGTGGCGACCAACCCCACTATCGAGGGTGACGCCACGGCGATGTACATCGCACGGGAGTTCAAGCCGTTGGGTCTGCGGGTGACCCGTCTCGCTTCCGGTCTCCCGGTGGGCGGGGACCTCGACTACGCCGACGAGTTGACGCTCGGCCGAGCCCTCCTCGGCCGTTCTGAGCTCTGAGCGCGGCAGTCCCTGCCCTTCATCCGTCACGCGCGAAGTCCCGGTGTGCGTACTGTTGCAGCGTGCCTGGAGGGACCGGCATGAACAACGAGCAGCACGCCGGCATGATGGAGCGAAGGCGCTTTCTCAAGCTGGCGTCGATGGGTGCTCTCGGTGCGGCAGCCATGGCGGCCTGTTCATCCGGGGACCCCGAACTCGATCAGGCGGTGTCGGAGCAGCCACTTCCGGAGACCGATTGGGAACTGGCGACGAGTTGGTCCTCATCGGACACGATCTACTCGGGCGCCACCAGATTCGCCGATCGGGTCTCGGCGATGACCGGTGGCAGGTTCATGATCACCGCCAGGCCGGCGGGTGAGGTCGTCGGCGCCAGGGAGATCCTCCAACACGTGGAGGACGGCTCCATCGACGCCGGACACACCGCCTCTCACTACTACGTGAACCTGGATCCCACGACAGCGTTCGGGACCTCCATGCCCTTTGGTCTCAACGCTCGACAGCAGAACGCCTGGCTCTACGAAGGTGGAGGGCTCGAGCTGATGCAGGAGTTCTACGCCGATCGCTTCAGGGCCATCCAATTCCCAGCCGGAAACACCGGAGCCCAGATGGGCGGGTGGTTCAAACGGGAGGTGTCGTCGCTGACAGACCTCGAAGGCCTGGTCATGCGGATCTCCGGTCTGGGTGGCCAGGTGATGGCGGCGCTCGGTGCCAGTGTGCGGTCGATCCCCGGCGACGAGATCGTCTCGGCTCTCGAGGCGGGCACCATAGAAGCCGCCGAGTGGGTCGGCCCCCACGACGACACCGCCCTCGGTCTCCACCTGGTCGCCGAGCTCTACTACTACCCGGGCTGGTGGGCGCCGGGCCCGTCCCTCGAGATCCAGATCCCCCTATCTAAGTGGGACGCGTTGCCCGACGTATACCAGGAGGTGATCAAGACCGCCGCCCACGAGGTCAACTCCACGATGTTGGCGAGTTACGACGTCCTGAACGCGAGGGCCTTCCAACAGCTCCTCAACAACTCCGAGGTCCAGGTCCTGCCCTATCCCGAAGACGTGTTGGAGGCGGCGATGCAAGCGACCGGTGACATCGTGGCGACGTACGCCTCCGACAGCACCGATTTCGCCTCGGTGTACGAGCACTGGTCGTCGTTCCGGGACACGATCCGACCGTGGTTCGCGGTGGCGGAGACGTCGTACCTCGACTTCATCGCCGCCAGTCTCGGGTGAAGCGGTGAGGGCTACCGGCAGACAAGGACACCGGGGCCTTTAACCTCCCGCAACTCATGGGTCGCTCACATCTCGTCTGGGACTGGAACGGCACACTGCTCGACGACCTGCCCATCGTCATCGAGGCGGTGAACCGCTCCATCACCCTGTTCGGCTTCGGCCCGATCGACGCCGACGGCTATCGAGACCACTACACACGCCCGGTCCGCCACTTCTACGACGGGCTCTTCGGTCGTGTCATCGATGACGAGGAGTGGCTCCGGCTGAACACGACCTTCCACGACGCCTATTTCGAACTGGCGACAGACGTCGGTCTCGCCTCAGGAGCCCTCGAAGCGATCGGTTTGCTCGAAGAGTCGGGTTGGAGCCAATCGCTGCTGTCGATGTCACCCCAGGACTGGCTGGAGGGAATCGTCGAGCGTCTCGGGCTGTCCGACCGCTTCGAGATCGTCGATGGGCTCTCCGGGCCCACCGGAGGGCGAAAGGCTGCTCATCTCGAGGACCACCTGGGACTTCTCGAGGTCCCCGGCCCGGATGCCGTCGTGGTAGGCGACACACCAGACGACGTCGCCGCGGCGAGACACGTCGGTGCTCGCCCGATCCTCTTCCACGGCGGCAGCCATCACATGGAGGTGCTGGAGGCCGAGAGAGTCCCGGTCGCGGAGACGATCCTCGAGGCGGTCGAGATCGCGTTCGAAGCTAATCGACGGTGACCCTGGCGATGGAGCGAAGCCTCGCCAGGTTGTGCATCGCGGTCATGTAGCGGATCGACCCGGTCTTGGAACGCATGATCACCGAGTGGGTGACGGCGCGCTCGTCGCCTTTGAAGTTGACTCCTCTGAGGTACTCACCGTTGGTGACGCCGGTGGCGGCGAAGAAGACGTTGTCGGAGGACACGAGGTCGTCGATGGTGAGGACCTGATCGAGATCGAGTCCCTGGTCTCTGGCGAACTGCTTCTCGGACTCGTCCCGTGGCCAGAGACGGCACTGCATCTCGCCGCCGACACACTTGAGGGCACAGGCGGCGATGACTGCCTCGGGTGATCCACCGATGCCGAGGAGGATGTCGGCCTCGTGGTCGTCTTGGGAGGTGGCGATTGCCCCGGCCACGTCACCGTCGCGGAACAACGAGATACGCGCTCCGGCTTCGCGGGCCGCATCGACGTACTTCTGGTTGCGAGGGCGGTCGAGGATGAGGACCCTCAGGTCGTTCATCTCCTTGCCGTTGGCCCTGGCCACCTCTTTCAGGTTGTGGGCCACGGGCGCTTCGAGGTCTATCGATCCGGCGGCCTCGGGACCCACCGCGATCTTGTCCATGTACACCAGCGACCCCGGGGCGTACATGGATCCCCTGCCCTCGGAGAGGGCGATGACTGCGATGGCATTGGGGAGCCCGGAGGCGGTCAGAGTGGTCCCGTCCACCGGATCCACTGCGACATCGACCACGATCCCGGTCCCGTTGCCGACCCGCTCTCCGTTGTGGAGCATCGGCGCCCCATCCTTCTCGCCCTCTCCGATGACCACCTCGCCGTCGATGTCGATGGTGTTGAGATGGAGACGCATGCCTTTGACCGCGGCCCGGTCGACCTCCTCCTTGTCGCCCCGGCCCAGCCATCGGGCCGCCCCGAGCGCCGCGGTCTCGGTGACCCTGACCAGGTCGAGCCCCAGGTTTCGTTCGACGGGCTCGGCAGCCATTAGGCCCCCACCCTCACCACTAGGGCGTCACCCTGCCCGCCACCGCCGCAGAGGGTGGCGGCGCCGATGCCGCCGCCGCGTTGGCGGAGGGCGTTGACGAGAGTGACCACGAGCCTGGCCCCGGTGGCGCCGAGAGGGTGGCCGAGGGCAACGGCCCCACCGTTGACGTTGACCTTGGACTCGGGGATGTCGAGCATCCGCGCCGACCACAGTGCCACCGCGGCGAACGCCTCGTTGATCTCCACCAAATCCAGGTCGGACGGTTCGAGACCTGCTCTCTTCAACGCGATGAGCAAAGCTTCGGCGGGACGCTCGTGGAGGGTGGCGTCGACCCCGCCCACCTGGCCATAGGCGAGGATTTCGGCGAGGATCGGCGAGCCTATGGCCTCGGCCGACTCGCGGTCGGCAACCACGACGGCGGCCGCCCCATCGGAGATCTGGGATGCGTTTCCGGCGGTGATCGTCCCCTTCGCCGAGAACGCGGGTCTCAGGTCCGCCATCGGCTCGGCGGTGGCGCCGTGGCGGATACCTTCGTCAGTCGCCACCTCGAGCGGGTCTTCTTTCCGTCGTGGGACTGACACAGCTGTGATCTCGGCAGAGAACTGTCCGTTCGTCGTCGCCGTCTCGGCCAGTTGGTGGCTCCGTGCCGCCCACTCGTCCTGCTCCTCGCGGCCGATGCCGAGACGTTCGTTCTTCTGATCGGAGGACTCGCCCATCGTGCACTGGTCGAACGCGCAGAAGAGACCGTCGTGTTGCATCACGTCGACCATCGCGACGTCACCCATCCGGGCCCCCCATCGCAGCTCCCGGACGACGTGAGGGGCGTTGGACATCGACTCCATGCCGCCGGTCATGACGAACTTCGACTCTCCCAGTCGCACCGCACGGTCGGCGAGACCGATGGCGGACATGCCCGAGAGGCACACCTTGTTCACCGTCACCGACGGAACCGTCATCGGGAGACCGCCACGGACCGCTGCTTGACGCGCCGTTATCTGGCCCTCACCGGCTTGGAGCACGTGACCAAACATGACCTCGTCGAACAGCTCGGGGTCGGTGTTCGATCGTTCTACGGCGGCGGCGATGGCGGCACCGCCGAGGTCCACGGCGCGCAGCGGGTTGAGGGCTCCGCCGTACCGGCCGATCGGGGTGCGGGCGATACCGGTGATCACTGAGTTGCTCACCACCCCGATCCTACCGGTCCCGAGGGGAGAACCGCCGGGCCGGCCCTTCCCCACCGCGGTTACCCTCGCCACGGTGAAGCTGATCAATCTCGACCACGTGGCGATCGCGGTCCATGACCTCGACGAGGCCGTCGAGGGATATCGGAGCCGATATCGGGTCGAGCCCGTCTACCGGGAGAAGGTGGAGAGCCAGGGGGTCGAGGAGGCGATGATCCCGGTGGGAGGGTCGTTCATCCAGCTGCTCGAGCCTTTGCGACCTGAAACCCCGGTGGGTCGATTCTTGTCCAAGCATGGTGAGGGTCTGCATCACGTCGCATATGCCGTCGTCTCGATCGAGGCGGCTCTGTCCCACTTGGTCGATACCGGGGCCACTCTCGTCGACACCGAGCCACGGATCGGAGGTCGGGGCGCTCGCATCGCCTTCGTCCATCCCGCCGACCTCTCGGGTACCCTCATCGAGTTGGTGGAGTTGAGTCAATGATGATCGACGCAGAGATCAAGGGCGGGGCAGGCGAGTTCGAGGCAGCGGTGATCGCGGTGGTCCTCGATCGCATCGCGGCCGACGAGGAGGCGGCGCGGCGCGGGACTGGAGCCAACCAGCCCGGGCTACCGGCTTGGATCCGGGCCATCTTGCCCGAGGAAGCCAACAACCCCTGGGAGAGCGTCACCCCCGACTGATCAGCGTCTCACCGTCGCAGGATCTCTGCCATCTCGGGTGATCGCAGCATCCACGCGGTGGCCACGAAAGCGCCCAGTGTGGTGACTCCACCGACCCCGGCGACCGCCAACCCCCACGGGATGGTGAGCTCCGCGGTCTCCAGCATCGCGTTGGCCACCATGAGACCGAGACCGGCGGCAACCGCCGCCGAGACCATCGCCCTCACGAACGCAGGAGCCAGCCGCCGCACCGGGTCCCACCCCGAGTCGTAGCCCCATGCCACCAAGAGACCGAGGGCGTAGCCCACCATGACCAGTGTCGATGCCAGGGCGAAACCCTCGACCCCCATGACCTCGTATAGCCCCAACCAGGTCGGCACGGCGATCACGGAGAAGACCGTCCCGACCACGACCGGAGTCCACATCTTCTTCTTGGCGTAGAAGTGTCTCGCCAGCAGTTGGTGCATCGCCCACGCCGGGATCGAGAACGCCATGAGGACCAGAAGTGACGTGACCAAGTCGGTGTCGTCGGCTCCGAACCTCCCGTATTGGAAGATGAGACGGACCAGGGGCCGCGCCAGGACCACCAGCCCGGCGGTGGCGACCGCAGCGACGAAAATAGTCTTCCGCGCCGCCCGGCCGGTGGTCTCCACGAGCTCGTCGTCGGCGCCGCGGGCGTAGAGGCTGGCCAGGAATGGGAATGCGGCGACCCCGGCCGCTTGGGCGATGACCCCGATGGGAACCATGGCGATGCGACGGGCGAAGGAGAGCGCCGCGGTGGCGCCCACGTCCACCTGGCCGAAGAGACGGACGAACTGCTCGTCGAGCACTGCCACGGACTGTCCGATCATCAACGGGATGGCCAGCACCAGATACTCCCGAACCGAGGACTGCCCCTTGGCAAGGGGCACGAACCAGGTCCCGGTGCGTCGTGCGCCTATCCATTGCAGCCCGAAGTTCCCGATGGCGGCGCCCACGACGGCTCCGATGAGGAACGCCTCCGGGGACGGTTCGCCCAGCGTCGCCCCGACCACCCCCCCGGCGATGATCCCCAGGTTGTAGACCAGTGGGGCAGCGGCGGGGATCACAAACCGCTTGTGGGTGTATTGCACCGCCATGAGGAGGGCCCCGAGAACCAGGAAGACCTGGGCGGGTAGGACGAGACGGGTCATCGCGACCAGTCGTCCGGACTCGACGACTCTGGGGAAGAGCAGTTCCACCAAGGGGTCCGCCGCCAGCCACATGGCCGCGGTGAAGATGAGGATGGCCAGGGTCATGAATCGGAACACCGACGTGAAGGCGCGACTGGCTCCTTCATGGTCCCCGGCCTCGAGATGACGGGCGAGGATCGGAACCAGGGTGATGGTCAGATATGCGCCTGCCAGCAGGTAGTTGAGGAGATCGGGGATGAGGAAGGCGTCGAAGTAGAGATCGGATTCCGGGTTGACCCCGATGAGAGCGGCGATCAGGGCGTCCCGGACCAGACCCAGGATCCGCGAGAGCAGGACGCTGGCCGCGATGACAGCAGCGGCCATGCCCATCCTGATCGGTCTCATCGGCCCACGTGCTCGCGCAGCTCTTCGAGGAGCGACTCGGGGACTACCAGGTCTCCATAACCGGAGCCGAGCATCAAACCCGGTTTGTAGGTGCCGTGGTAGTCACTGCCGCCCGAGGGAACCAGCTCGAACCGCCGGGCGAGATGGCTGTAGCCGTCGCGTTCGTGACGGCGATAGGCACCGTACAAGGCCTCGAGGCCGACGAGCCCGGCGCGTTTCAGCCTCGTCAACAAGGAGGCCATCTCCGTGGCCGTGGTGATCCCGAGAGTGTGGGGGTGGGCGAGGACCGGCACGGCACCAGATTCTCGCGCCAGACCGATCGCCTCCTCGGGATCGAGTCGGGGCCGCCCCACATATCCGGGTCTCCCCTTCCCCAGCCAGAGGTCGAATGCGGTGCGGATGTCGGGTACGTATCCCCTCGCCATCATGACCGCAGCGATGTGGGGCCGGCCGACGCTGCCTCCGCCCGACTCTGCGAGGACCTCCTCGATGGTGACCGGCAGCCCGATGTTGGTGAGGGTGTCGACGATCTCGAGGTTCCTTGCGTCACGTCCGCGACGTAGCTCGTCGAGCCGACCCTGGAGGGGGCCAGGTCCCGGATCGAGCCAGAGGACGTTGAGATGAAGACCGCCTCGGTCGTAATCGAGAGAGAGCTCGACTCCGGGAACGAGCTCGAGCCCGGCGGACCGGGCCGACTCCTGAGCCGCGGCGACTCCCTCCTGTGTGTCGTGGTCGGTCAAGGCGAGGGCACTGAGACCGGCGTGGGAGGCCAACTCGACCAGCTGCCCTGGGGCGTCGGAACCGTCGGAGGCGGTGGAGTGAACATGGAGGTCTACGGCCATCAGTCACTCCGATGATGCCCGAACCGACCGTCAGGAATCGGACACGTCGATGGTTATCGATTCGATGTACACCGTCTCGAGCGGCCGGCTCTGCTCCACGGACCCGGGTGCCGTTGCGGTCGGGACCTCCATGATGCGGTCGATCGCGTCCTGGCCCGCTGTCACACTTCCCAATACGTTGAACTGGTTGGTGAGGTGGCGGCCGTCGTCTCCGGCTATCACGAAGAACTGCGAGCCGGTGCTGCGGGCCCCCCGGCTGTGCATCGCCACCACGCCCTCCTCGTAGACGAATCCGTCTTCGGGGAACTCATCGGTGACCACGTATCCGGGCCCGCCGGTGCCGTCTGCCCGCGGATCACCGGTCTGGAAGGCGAAGTCGCTGGCGATGCGATGGATCACCTGGCCGTCGTAGAAGCCTTCTCTCGCCAGGAACACGAACGAGTTGACCGTCTCGGGGGCGCCGTCGTTGTTGAGGTCGAAGACGATCTCGCCACAAGAGGTTGCGATGGTGGCGGTGACCCGGGCCGAAGGGTCGATGCCCTGGTCTTCGGGTCCTTCGAAGGTCATCACCTGTTCCGATGGTGGCTGCTCTGCGCCGCAGGCCGTTTCCTGTGCCCGGTAGTCCTCGTAGGTGCCGGGCACGTCGGTGCTCTCGCCTCCGAAGGCGCCGCCCAGGGCGAAGATCCCGACGACGACGACACCGAAGACCAGCGCGGTCAGCAATCGCCTCCCCAACTCCCGGCGTGACTCTTTCTTGCGCTCCGCCTCGCGCTTTGCCGCGCGTTGCTCCTTCTGGCGTTGGCGTCGGTCGGACATTGGGCCGCGACTTTAGGCTCCGGGGCCGCTCAAACCCCAGACAGTGTTCGTAATGGGCGCCGGAACCATCCAAACTGTGACAAGTCATGCCAGTGATCGTCCAGAAGTACGGGGGGACCTCGGTCGCCGACCCGTCGCGGATCAAGGCGGTGGCCGACCGCATCGTCAAGACCCGCGAGGAGGGCAACGCCCTCGTCGTGGTGGTGTCGGCAATGGGCAAGACCACCAACGATTTGCTCGACCTCGCCGCCGAGGTGAGCACCAAGCCACACCCCCGCGAGATGGACATGTTGCTCACCGCCGGGGAGCGTGTTTCGATGGCCCTGCTCGCCATGGCTCTCAACGACCGCGAGGTGCCAGCGGTCAGCTACACCGGTTCTCAGGCCGGGATCCTCACCGACTCAGCCCACGGCGGGGCCCGGATCACCAGAATCACCGGCGAGCGGGTCCGGGAGTCGCTCGAGGCCGGCAAGGTGGTGATCGTGGCCGGGTTCCAGGGTGTGGACCCCACTTCGAAGGAGGTGACGACCCTGGGCAGAGGTGGCTCGGACACCACCGCCGTGGCCCTGGCCGGGACGCTGGGGGCGACGGCATGTGAGATCCTCACCGACGTCACTGGTGTGTTCACGGCCGATCCACGCATCGTGGACGACGCCCGTCTCCTCGCCGACATCGAGTACGAGCAGATGTTGGCCATGGCCGAAGCCGGGGCGGGTGTTCTCATGCCTCATTCGGTCGAGTTCGCACGTGACCACCAGGTCCCGGTCCACGTGAGGTCGTCGTTCACCGACGCCGAAGGCACCTGGCTTCGGCCAGGTGCTCCCTCCAGGCCGTTCGTCGGCATCGCCCAGAAGTTGGAGCCGGACCACGGTGTCGTGACCGTCGTCGGGGACGGTGCCCCTGAATCGGCGACCGGCGAGATGGTGGCTCTTCATGAGGCGGGGATCGTCACGGCCCTGATCGGGTCGAGTGAGCAATCGGTGTCGTTGTCGGTCAGCGCGGAACAAATCGAGCAGGCGGTGCGGTTTCTACATTCTCGGCTCTTTCAGATGGAGGCTTCCACATGACGACTGTTGCCGTGGTCGGCGCCACAGGAGCGGTCGGTCGCACCATGCTCACGATCCTCCCCCAGCGCGATTTCCCCGCCGACGAGTTGCGACTCGCCGCCTCCGAGCGATCAGTCGGCCAGGTTCTCGACACCTACCGCGGTGAGGTGACCATCGAGGACCTGGCGACGATGGACCCGGAGGGGATCGACATCGCGCTGTTCTCAGCGGGAGGTGGGCGATCCCTGGAACATGCCCCGCGTTTCGTCGAGGCGGGAGCCGTTGTGGTCGACAACTCCTCGGCGTTCCGCATGGAGCCGGACGTGCCTTTGGTTGTGGCAGGGGTGAACGACGCGGCGGCTTCCGGTCATGCAGGCATCATCGCCAACCCGAACTGCACGACCATGACGCTGATGATGGCCGCCGGGCCGCTCCATCAGGCAGCAGGCCTGCGGTCGATCGTCGCCAGCTCCTATCAGGCGGTGTCGGGCTCAGGACAGCAGGGTGTGACCGAGATGCTCGACCAGGAGCGAGCATTCCGCGGCGACATCGACTCTTTGATGGTCGGAGGGTGGACCGACCCGGAGCCGCAACTCTATGTGCGCCCCATCGCCTTCAACGTGCTTCCGTTCGCCGGGAACGAGGTCGAGGGCGGCTACACCGACGAGGAGATGAAACTGATCAACGAGTCCCGCAAGATCCTCGACCTACCCGACCTCGCGGTGGAGCCGACCTGCGTCCGGGTCCCGGTCCTGGTCGGTCATGGGGTGGCGGCGACGCTCCTGTTCGAACGGCCGATGTCAGGCGACGAGGCCATGTCGATCCTGAATGCAGCACCAGGTCTGGATCTGTGGAAGGATCGGGTCCCTACCCCGCTCGACAGCGCCGGCGTCGACGATGTCTTGGTGGGCCGGGTGAGGGAGACGGTGTCCGCACCGGGCGGGATCAACCTCTGGGTGGTCGGGGACAACCTGCGCAAAGGGGCGGCGTTGAACGCGGTCCAGATCGCCGAGTTACTCGTCTAAACGGTCTCGGAGTCGTCGGCCCGCATCAGGGCAGCCATCTTCTGGCGAAGTGCGGGGTGGGCGTTGCGCAGACCCAACTCCAGGGCGAATCTGGCTTCATCGCTGACGTCGAGGACGATGGCCTCACCTTCGGCTCTTATGTGGAATCCGTCAGGCATCGCCTGGATCCTCATCTCCTCTCGAGCCCAGTCGGCCACTTCTTCGTGGCCGATGGTCATCGTGAGCCTTCCGTCGGTGAGATCGACCGTCACCGCGACGGGTGGGCTCTCGTCACCTTCGATCTGAAGGATTCCCTCGTAGGCGCTCATCTAACCTCTCTTTTCCCAACGGATCACAGACTATCCCGAATCGCGTCGGGCGGAAACAGAAACTTTTGTGTGACTAGTCCGACGTGGTCGATCCGGTGGAGGCCGTCATGGCGCCGATGGTTGCGAACATCTGCCGTCGCAAGGCCTGAGGCTTCGTACAGCGCCGGTCGAGCAGGCTCCGACGCGGTCATGTCGTGATGACTTCTCACTGCCGGGGCCTCCCTCGAGCCCTTTCGATCTGGCGTGCCCGCGATGCACCGATACAATCGCACTCATCGGGACGTAGCGCAGTTTGGTAGCGCGCAGCGTTCGGGACGCTGAGGTCGTCGGTTCAAATCCGACCGTCCCGACCATATAGGTGCTGGTCAGAGGCTTGCAGACAGGCCTCGGGCCAGCACCTCGGCACATTCATCGAACATTCATCGAACATCCAGATCCTGGAAGTTCTTGAAGATCACGGGTATTCTTCTAGGTGGTGATCCTCCGGCCATATGGCCTTCAAGCTCATGAGACACACCGGAGGTCTCAGATCTGTCTAAGCGCAATTCGTGGCTGATGCGTTCTTAGGGTGTGCACCAGATAGAGCACAGCGAGGATGAATTGGCCGGCCAGGATCGACTTGATGACGTTCAAGTGCCTAGCTCTTTCGATCTGTTCTACCGGGAGGAGTACCGCCAAGTGGTCGCCGTCATCTATGGGCTGACTGGGAGTCGATGGGTGGCCGAAGACCTTGCTCAGGATGCGTTCTTGCGCGTTCACCGCGACTGGCATCGGGTCGAGAAGATGGAGTCGCCGTCGGGATGGGTCAGGAGGGTCGCCATCAATTTGGCCACCTCTCGGTTTCGGCGGTTGGGGGCCGAGACCGCGGCCTTCCTGCGACTTGGTCCGACAAACAGAGTCACCATGTCTCCCCTCCCAACTGAGTTTGATGAATTCTGGGGTGAGGTGAGGCGCCTTCCCGAGCGCCAGGCTCAGGTGTTGGTACTGCGATACATCGATGATCTCGCGGTTGCTCAGATTGCTGGTGTCTTGGGGATCGCGGAGGGGACTGTTCGGGCGCTTCTCCATCAGGGGCGAGAACGGCTAAGACGGCAGCTGGAGGCGAAGGGCTTCACCGATGTCTTTTGAGAAGTTCGCTGAACGGGCCGGTAGAGCGGTGACGGATGCAGCCTCCCGTTCTGAACGTCCGGATCTCGGTCTACTCCGCCGGACGCGTCGGCGTCGAGTAGTTGCAGGAGGCACTCTCGCGGCGCTATTGGGCGTTGCCACATTCCTGGGAATTGGATCCGTATGGCCCGGGCCGCAAGATATACCTCCGGCTGGCACCCAATCGACCACCACGACGGCCTTGTCCACCAGCACAACGACGACCTCGTCCACGACTACGACGACCTCGCGTCCGACTACAACCACAAGCTCACCGCCAACCACAGCGATGCCGTCCCCCTCCGGCGCTGACGTCTCGTTGGTGGAGGCGTTCGTAGAGTTTGCGCAAACAGGCACCGCCGAGTCTTTCTCGCAGCTACCTCTAGCGGACTCAGTCGACCTGGGTTTAGGGCCACAGATCGAGCTAACCGTCGAGGCCGACGACCTGCAGAGTCCGAGTTCGTGGGTGATCGATGCCGAGCTGTTCAGAGCGTATGTAGGACCATTCTCCGCCCTTATGCTGCTGGAGCAAGCAGACGACTTTGTCGTCCGCGTGGGTCCCCATCCCCACTGCGTTAGCTCGCCTCAGCCCGCACCGAAGGGTCTGGACGATCACACCCGTTTAAGCATCCAGCCCAGCGACGACTCAATCGACAGTTGCCTGAAATGGTGGACGGTGGACTTCTTCGTCGGACCTAGTGGATTAGTCGAAGCCATAACCCTGGACGTGTATGAACCGTGAGGCGGCCGAATCCCCACCTTATGGACCCCGGCTTGATAACTCTTCCACGGTCCCATCGGCGTGGCTCCGAAGAGGAATGAGTAGATAGGCGACCATTTAGGCCATCGTAAGTCAGAACGATGCAGGATGGGTGATCGGAAATAGCGTCACTTTCGCGACCTTCATCGAACATTTATCGAACATCCGCCCACAATCGGAGGGGTCCACGCCAGTCCGCTCATATGCTCTGACCTGGTAATTCGTCCAAATCAGTCTTAAGAAAATCGGCCCGGCACCTTTCGGGACGCTGAGGTCGTGGGTTCAAATCCCGCCGTCCCGCCCACAAAGGTGCTGGTCTCCGGCCAGCACCTCGGTCGTCTCATCCCGTCTCCATCCCGCGTCCAGATTTTGGAAGGAACCAGGAAGGCTCGTGGGATCTGGTGCTACCTCGGGGTCCGGTTGGTGTCCGACTTCGTTGGCTGCGTTGCCTGTGATTTGGGTCTTGACATATAGATACCCGGTATGCATACTCCGCAACTAGTCACAGAGTATGTAGGAAAATGGGTATAAAAGAAGGACTTCTCGCACTGCTCGCCGCTGGCCCCCGCCACGGATACCAGTTGAAACTCGACCTCGAGGCCGCCACCGGTGATGCGATCAGCATCAACGTTGGTCAGGTTTACACCACTTTGCAGCGGCTCGAACGCGACGGTCTCGTGGAAGGAGGCGGTCCCGACGAGGAAGGCCGCTCCATCTACGAGATCACCCAAAGCGGTGTTGCTGTCTTGCGGGAGTGGGTGTCCAGACCCGAGGGTCTGGCGGCCGCGGGACGTGATGAGATCTCCATCAAGGTCTTGCTCTCGCTTTACACCGAAGGGTTGGACCCGGCACAGGTCATCGAGACCCAGCGTCGCTCCACGATGGGTCTGCTGCAGGACTTCACCCAGCTGCGGGCACAGGACAATGACAGCGACCTTGCCTGGCAGCTTCATCTCGACCGTCTCATGTATTCCGCCGAGGCCGAGCTTAAGTGGCTCGACCGGGTCGAGGAACGTCTCAACAAAGCGAGGCCAACCACAAAGACGCCGGCCGACAGCCCGGCGGAGGAGCGTGTGAAGTGAGCGAGCCGATCCTGAAGATGCGCAGAGTGGGGAAGACCCATGGCAAGGGAGCGCAGCGCGTCGACGCCCTGGTCGACATCGACCTCGACGTGGCAGCAGGTGAGTTCGTCGCCATCACGGGACGCAGCGGCTCGGGCAAGACGACCTTGCTCAACATCGCCGGTGCTCTCGACGAGCCCACCACCGGGAACGTCTGGGTCGAAGGCAAGGATCTCGGTGATCTGGCCAACAATGACCTGGCACGAATTCGCCGCGTCTCCGTGGGATACGTCTTTCAACAATTCAATCTCCTCCCGGCTCTCACCGCCGCTGAGAACATCGCACTCCCCCTCGAGCTGGACGGCATGGATGTCAAGGAAGCGCGCGCCTACGCAGATCTCTCGTTGGAGGAGGTGGGTCTGGGGGGTATGGGGGACCGGTACCCCGACCAGCTGTCCGGCGGCGAGCAACAGCGGGTTGCCATCGCCCGAGGGCTGGTTGGGCCGAGGACGTTGCTTCTCGCCGATGAGCCAACGGGTGCCTTGGACGAGGCTACGGGTGAGAGCATCCTCAAACTTCTGCGTGAGCGCTGTGAGCTTGGAGCGTCTGCCCTCATGGTGACCCACGAGCCGGCGTTCGCCGCCTGGGCCGACCGGGTGGTGCGCCTGCGTGATGGTCAAATCGAGGAGATCTCAGTTCGCTCCACTGTTCCCACTTCGACAGCCGACATCTACTCATGACCGGGCGCCGGGCCGCTCTTCGCGTCGCCTTCAAGAACGCCCGACGCAACAGGAAACGCACTTTCTATCTGGTAGCGCTTATCGCTGTCCCGGTGATGGTTGCGGTGATGGCGTCAGTTTTCGTCACCGCCAGCTACGTGTCACCCGAAGAGCGGGCCACGTCGCAGTTCGGACAGGCCAACGTCCTCCTCGAGCGGTTCGGCGGCGACGGCGAGTTGGACGCATGGGTCGAGTCGACGATCGCCGAACTGGCGCCAAACGCCGAGCGTATCCAGTTCCGGGTAGATCACAGGACATTCGCCCCCCGTCAATGGGGTCGAGTGAGCGACATGGATCTCGACGACCCATTGTCGGAAGGAATCCTGACCCTTGTCGAGGGCAGGATGCCCGCCGCCGTCG
Source organism: uncultured Acidimicrobiaceae bacterium (assembly GCA_964653975.1). GTDB lineage: Bacteria > Actinomycetota > Acidimicrobiia > Spongiisociales > ZC4RG35 > JANQRA01. The sequence continues at coordinate 30,813 of CAZZIG010000039.1, read as the reverse complement.
ACGAGATAGTCGTAACGGAGCATCTGGCGTCGGTCTTCGAAGCGGATCTGGGGGACACGATCGAGCTGGACATCTCATCCGATTCCACGTCACGCTTCGAAGTGGTGGGCCTGGCATCGCATCCGATCTTCTGGGAAACGAACGAGGCCGTCGTCAGCCCTGCGGGTATGGACTCGTTTCTCGGCGACCGCGAACCAGGTGAGCTGCTGATGCTGAAGGTCGAAGACGACCTGGCGTTCAATGCCTCCTATTCCGAGGCCTGGGACCGGGCCCGTTACGACTTCTATCCAACCGACCGGGAATGGCCCATGCCAGAGCGCTACTGGTTCATCCCCGAGTTCTACTACGCCGCACTGTCAGAGACCGAGCTCGTAGAGATGGACCGAATCATCGCCGAGGAGGGCGACGAGGCGGCAATGGCCTACATGGAGATCCTCTTCCTCAACGGTGTGGAACAGACGCTGCCTGAGACCTACGCCCAGACCAAGAGCGATTGGACGATGTGGAACAACACGAGCGTCGTCGAGACCGGGCCGGCGATCGGGACCGGCGTCGCTGCCTTGATCCTCGCCGAGGTGGCATTCATAGCCGGGGCCGCTTTCGCCACGGGTACTCGACGCCGTCTCCGTGAGATCGGCCTTCTCGGCGCCAACGGCGCATCGACCAAGCACGTCCGCTCCACGGTTGTCGGTGAGGGCATCGTCATCGGCCTCCTCGCCGGGATCGCCGGATCGGCAGGCGCTTTCCTCTTGGTGGTTCTCGGCCGCTCCACATTGCAGCAGTTCGTGGAACGTCGTATCGAGGAGTTTCCGTTCAGCCTGCTCGACATCGCCGGTCCGGTTCTGGTTGCCGTGGTCGCCTGTGTGATCGCAGCCTGGGTCCCGGCGCGGACCGCATCGGGGGTGCCCACGCTCACTGCTCTGCAAGGGCGCATGCCTGTTGGTCGACCCAAGCGTTGGATCATCCCTGTCGGCTTGGGATTGGGAGCCTTCGGTGTGTTGCTGCTCGGCGTTGGACTCGCAGGCGGCGGCGGCGGATCGGCAGCTGTGGGTGTCATCGGCGCCGTCCTGATGATCGGCGGCGCTGCCTTGCTCGCCGGGCCCATGGTGGCCTGGATCAGCAAGCATGCCGAGCGTTTCCCTATCACCCCGAGGATCGTCCTTCGAGACTCCGGGCGACAACGGGGCCGGGCTGCCGCTGCCGTGGCCGCCACCATGGTGATCCTCATGGCGCCCGTCGGCGCGCTGGCCACCATCGAGCAGAGCGAGGCCAGCAACCGGATCATGGGACTGTCGCCCCACCGCGGCCAGATCCTCATCAACGGGCTGCACTCACAGTCCGGAGAGTCCCTGCCATTCACCGACGATGACCTGGCCCGCGTCGAGGCTCTGGTCACTGGTTCTGAGATCGCCAGCTTCGAGGTGATCGACGTGCCCATCAAGTACCCGGCCGAGCTCGAGGCATTCAAGAGTCCCGATCGCAACCTGGATTCGGGTGGGCACTACCTCTCGCCCTGGCGGATGAGCGTGGCCAACGAGGAAATCCTCTCTTTCCTCGACGACGAGCGGCTGGAGACGGCGCTGGCGCGTGACGGCATGGCTCTGATCGGGGTGGAGGACCGGGTCAACAGCATCGAGATCGACGGCCGCGTCGTCGAGACGGCGGAGGTTCCGATCCCCGTGCAGCTTTGGTCGTTCCCCAGAGTCATGGTCACCGAGGAGACCGCATCTGAGTACGAAGGACTCGATCGCCGCAGCGTCACGCTCGTACAGATCGAAGAGACCTGGCTTCAGTCGATCAACCCATTCCACGAGCCGGGCCGGCCACTGTGGGAGGCGACCTGGCCCGACGATACCGTCCTGGACATGAGTGGCGGTGGCGGAGCCGACATATCATCCGGCACGATCCTGGCTCTCATCCTCCTGGCCACCATGCTGGTGGTGCTCATAGTGGTCGCCACCATCACCGCACTCTCGGCAGCCGAGGCAGACAACGATCTACGCACTGTCGTGGCGGTCGGTGCGACCAACTCCATCCGACGAAAGTACCTCGGCCTGCAATCGAGCCTCCACACTCTGTTCGGATGTCTCCTCGCCATCCCACTGACACTGCTGTTGATGAGGACCGTCTATTCAGCGGGGCTGAGCGGTTACACCCAGGTGGGCAACTTCGACGTGTTCGACTCGTCGGCGTTGCACATCCCGTGGGCAGGCATCGGCGTCCTGCTGGTCGTGCTGCCGTTGGCGATCGGCCTGGTCACTGCGGCGACTGTGCGTTCGGCACCGACCACGCCACCACGCCGCGCTACATAGTCATCCGGGAATGATCGCCTTCGGCGGTCTCGCCCTCGGAGTCCGCTTCGGTGCTTTGGCAGCCGGCATCCAGTTCCCTTCCCCCGGCCCTTCTCGCTGGGAGCCGTATTCGTGTTGGCCTTCGGGCTAGTCGGCCTCGGCTACGGACTATGGAGTTCGGCCCCTACCGCCGAACCAGGGCGGGCAATCCCACCGCGGCAGGTCGAGATTGAGCGATCTGGAAGCGACCAGCGCAGCTGACCGTGCCACAGACAGTGTCAATCTCATCTCGCGTCAATCCCTTCCCAGATCATGGAAGGGAGGATGACCGTCCAGAATCTGATGATTCGCCGATTGTGGATACCACCACCTGGGTCAATCGGCGACCTCGAAGCGGTATCCCATGCCCGGTTCGGTGATGAAGTAGCGGGGGCCGCCGGTTGGGTCGGGTTCGAGCTTTCGCCGGATCTGGGCCATGAACACTCGTAGGTAGTTTGTCTCCTCGCCGTAGTTGGGTCCCCAGACATCGCGAAGAAGTTGGACCTGGGAGACGAGTTTGCCTCGATTGGACGCAAGCACTTCGACGATGCCCCACTCGGTCGGGGTGAGTCGGATCTCTTCTCCACTAGGTCTGGTGACCCGCTTTGCGGCAAGATCGATGATGAAATCGGGGGTCTCGACGACAGGTGCGGAACGGTCTGTTCCGGATGAGCGACGTAGAGCAGCACGCAGCCGGGCGAGGAGCTCACCCATGCCAAATGGCTTGGTCACATAGTCGTCGGCTCCGGCGTCGAGGGCGGCGATCTTCTCCCGTTCCTCCTCTCGGACCGAGAGCACGATGATCGGGATCCTGGTCCATCCGCGCAATCCTCGAATCACCTCCACTCCGTCGATGCCGGGGAGTCCCAAGTCGAGGATGACAGCGTCGGGTGTGTGTTCCGCAGCTTTCTTCAGGGCGTCTTCTCCCGTACCGGTGGCATCGACTTCATAACCGAGTGCTTGGAGGTTGACGGTGAGGGCGCGAACCATCTGTATCTCATCATCTACGACGAGAACTCGCCCTCCCTCAGTCATCAGCTGCGATTTCAGACAGAACTCCGACCGGGGCATCGATGAGTGGTGCGGGTCTGAAGCCAATCACCATGGTGGTCCCTCCTCCTGGCGTGTCTTCGATGAGCAACTCGTTGTCCATCGCCTCGAGCAGGCCGCGGGCTACCGCCAGGCCGAGTCCGACGCCGCTTCCCTTCGGGGAATCCCCCAGCCTCTGAAATGGCTGATAGATGGTCTCTCTTTGGTCGGGCTGGATTCCCGGACCGCGATCGATGATCCTCAGGTCGACGCGTCCCGATACCTCACCTGCGCTGACTCGCACATCGTGATCCGAAGGCGACCAGGTGAGGGCGTTCTCGATGAGATTGGCGACGACACGTTCGAGAAGCGCAGGGTCGGTATGCACCGGTGGTAGGTCGTCGGCAACGTCTACCACGACGCGGTTCTCCACGGCGGCGAGACCAGACAGTGCCGAGGAGATCACCTCGTCCAAACCAACAGAGGCATAGAAGACATGCACGGCCCCGACTTGGATGCGGCTGGCGTCGAGGAGTCTCCCCACGACTCGATTGAGATGTTCCGTCTCCTCGAGGATGACTTCCAGGAATGATTGGGTCTGGTCAGGAGACCAGGCGACCTCGGTTTCGAGGAGACTGGTGACCGATGCCTTGATGGTCGCTAGTGGGGTTCGTAGGTCGTGGGATACGGCATTAAGGAGGGCGGTTCGGAGACGGTCGGTCTCGGCCATTGCCTCTACAGCCGCTGCTTCTTTCTCGAGTTTCTCCCGTTCGAGCGCCTGGGCCATCTGGGCCGCGAATGCTCTGAGCATCCTGCGGTCGTCGCCGGTGAGACTGCCGCCGTGGAGGGCGAGGATCGTGTCGTCGGTCAGTGGGATGACTTCGCTGGCATCGTCGGGGTGACTCAGCTCGATAGCGCCGACTGCGGCGAGTTGTTCCCAGCCGTCGTCGGATCGGTGCAGGACAGCGGCGGCGTTCATGGCGAAGACATCCCTTATCCGTCCCGTCAACCCAGAAGCCTGTTCTGCGAGCTGTGGATGGACCGAGGTGGTGGTTGCTGCCAGCGCTTCAGCTTGGGCACGCGCTCTGCGGGCTTCGACGCTTCGTCGTGTGGCGTTGCCCACGAGAAGACCCACTGATGAGGTGACGAGAAGGAAGGCGAAGAGAGAGAAGAGGTGACTGACGTCTGCGATCTTCCATGTCAAGAAGGGAGGGGTGAAATACCAGTTGGCGAGGAGAAAGCCTGCGACCCCGCTTCCGACCGCAGGTAGAGCGCCCCCAACGACGCCAATCGCTACCGCGGCCAACAGGTAGACGAGGAGCACGTTCTCGAGAGCGATCTGGCCGCGCAGGGAGAGAAGCAGCAACGTCAATACGGGCAAGCCGAGTGTTGCTGCGGTCCAGGCGAGGAGCCTCCGTCGTAGGCTTAGAGCGCTCCGCCGGGGCGGTCTTCGTCGACGGGCGGGTCGGCTTGCCTGATAGGAGATGACGTGAACTTCGATGGTTCCCGAGTCTCTGATCACCCGCCGTACCGTGGAGCGTCCGAGCCACTCGCTCAGCCCAGGGCGTCGTGAGGCTCCCAAGACGATTTGGGTGGCGTTCTCCGCTTTGGCGAAGGCAACCACCGCGTCGGCAGTGTTGTCACCGACCACCTCGTGGTATGACCCGCCCAATCTCACGAGCAGGCCTCTCAGGTCTCCGAGATGCCGGGATTCGTCGTCATCGAGACCGGCGGTGGGCCGCACGAAGACCCCGATCAGTTCAGCGCGGGACCTCAACGCGGTTCGCGCCGCCCTGCGGACTATCACATCGGCACCTTCGGCAGCCAAGAGCCCAACGACGATTCGCTCCTTGGTCTCCCACGGCTGCTCTATCCCGTGCATCAGTCGGTACTCGGTGAGGGTCTCGTCTACCCGATCCGCCGTCCAGGACAGGGCCAGCTCACGTAGCGCGGAGAGGTTTCCTGGCCGGAAGTAGTTGGCCAGGGCGGCGTCAACCGCCTCGGCCGGATAGATCTTTCCAGCGGTGAGTCTCTCCTGAATGCCCTCCTGGGTGAGATCGACCAGCTCTACTTCGGCTCGCTGACGGACGAGATCATCGGCGATGGTGTCGGTCTCTCTGACACCGGTTATCTCGTATACGACGTCATTCATCGACTCCAGGTTCTGCACGTTGAGAGTCGTCAGTACGTCGACTCCGGCCTCGAGAAGCTCTTCGACCTCGTCCCAACGTGTCTCGTACGCCGAACCCGAGGGATTGCTCCTGGCGAGCTCGTCGACCAACACGACCTGTGGCGCCCGGGCGAGGACAGCGTTGAGATCCATGACTCCACCTGCGTCACCGTGGTCTCTAGAGGACAGCGGGGGGATTACCTCGAGACCCTCGAGGAGATCGGACACGTCAGCACGATCGTGGGTGCTGACGAAACCCACGACAACGTCACGCCTCTCCCTTTGCAGACGATGGCCTTCCTCGAGCATGGCAAATGTCTTGCCGACACCCGGGGCAGCCCCGAGAAACACACGCAGCCTGCCTCGGCTCATACACGCGACGCTAACCCCCATCGACGGCTTGCGATCCATCGTGTTCGCTCACCTGTCATGGGCCCATCAAGAATCAGAGCTTTCGCGCTAGGGGATCGTCAAGACGGCGCTGATTTCGCCGGCCCCGATCTAGACAGGTGCATATGGATGCACGAGGTGTCCACATACCGCCCGCACAGCGGTCAGGAGCCAGATGAATTTGTTCATCGGCCTCCGCTATCGAGTCGAGGGGATCCTCCACGAATACCTGGGACCTGCTCGTCTTCCCGGAGGATCAGATATTGCTCATGTGTTTCTACGGAACGAATGGCGGCCTGACACTCCCGATCAACTCCCGCTCACGCTCGTCGAGGAGTCGACGGTCGATGAGATGGTCACGAAGACACGAATCAGAGGAAGACGCCGATGAGGATCGTCATCGCCGGTTGTGGGCGGGTGGGAAGTGACCTTGCCCTGACCTTGTCCGAGGAAGGCCATGACGTCTCGGTGATCGATAATCGGCCTGGGGTCTTCGATCGTCTCGGCTCGACATTCAACGGAACGACCCACGAGGGCCTCGGATACGACGTCCGGCTGCTTCGCGAAGCCGGGATCGAGTTCGCGGACGCCTTCGTGGCGGCGACTGACTCCGACAACGCCAACGCGATGGCAGTCCAGGTGGCGAAGCGGGTTTTCGGAGTGCCGAAGACGATCGCTCGTCTCGACGACCCCGCCCGCGAAGACGCCTACCGGGCGCTGGACGTCCAGTTCGTGCCCGGAGCGAAGCTCACCTCGAAAGTCATCCACGAACAAATCGTCAGAGAGGAGTTCAGCTACCACGTGACGTTCTCCGGGGGCGATGTCGAGATAGTCGAGATGGTCATTGGACCCGAGGGCGCCGGGCTACCTGTCTCTGATCTCGAGGTTCGAGATGACTTGCGAGTGGCCGCCGTCCACCGGGGTCACCGGACGTTGATACCGGACGACGATTTTGCACTCGCCCTAGGCGATCTGGTCGTGGCCGCAGCTCGCAGTGGAGCTCGGAAGAAGATCCGCCGCTATCTCGCAGTCAAGGACGATCGTCGGTGAGAGTCGTCTTGATCGGAGGAGGCAAGGTCGGGTCGTATCTGGCACGTGAGCTCCACAAGAGCGGACATGTCGTCACCGTCATCGAGGAAGCACATGGTCACGCAGAGTCGCTCACCGACGAATCCAAGGTCCTGGTACTCGAGGGTGACGGTACCGACATTCGATTGCTCAAGGCGGCCGACGCCGGGCGGGCCGATTGGGTGTTGGCGGTTACCGGACTCGACGAGGTCAATCTCGTGGCTTGTCAGTTGGCCTCGACGTTGGGGGCAAGCCAGGTTCTGGCGCGGCTGAACAATCCGCTCAATCGTCCCACCTTTGAAGCCCTCGACATACCGGTAGTGGCGGTGACCGATGTCATGGCCACACTCATCTCACGAGAAGTGGAAGTGCCCGAGTTCCGGCACGTCACTCTGCTCGGAAGAGGCGAGATCTCTGTCTACGAAATCGACATTTCCCCGAACTTCGAACCACGACCCGTTGCCGAGCTCAGACTGCCGAAGGGAGCGCTCCTGGTAGCGAATGTAAGGGGTGACGAGGTCAGAGTGCCGACGGCCATGACGATTCTCCATCCTGGCGACCAGGTGACTGCGGTGAGCAGCGTTGAACTCGAAAACGAGGTCCGCGCCGCCCTGGGACAGAAGAACGGCCGTAAGAAATGACTGACCGAGACCGCAAGTGGTTGAGCTTCGACGGGCTGGCCGGAGGGTTGGCGATGTTCGTCGTCGAGGCTCTGATCGTCCTGGCCCTAGCCGCCGTAGCATGGCTCACGTCAGCGCTGATCCTGGCGATTCTCTGAGATGCTGATCCGGCCGGTCGGGGAAGATTTCAGAGTCATCGGCTTCTACATCGGGCGTATCTTTCTCGTGCTCGCCGCGGCCAGTCTCCTCCCGCTGACCTGGGCGGGGATCGCCCGTGAATGGAACCCGTTCGGATCGTTCCTCATCATGACCGGGGTCTTCGCCTTGCTCGGCGTGATGGGGGCGAGGCTCGCCCCCGAGGAGTCGGAGCTCGACTGGAGTCACGGAATGGTCGTCGTGGCCCTGACCTGGCTGATCGTGCCGATAGTCGGAGCGATACCACTCCTCCTCTCCGGTCACTTCGGGCGACCTCTCGACGCCTTCTTCGATGCCATGTCCGGTTTGACCACAACCGGCCTCTCTCTGCTCAGCGACGTCGACCACCTCGCCTCTTCGCTCAACTTCTGGCGACACTTCGTCCAGTTCCTCGGCGGTCAGGGCATCATCCTGGCGGCACTCACCATCTTCGCCGGGACGGGCGGAATCACTTTGTACTTCGGTGAAGCCAGAGACGAGCGAATCCTTCCATCGGTCACCTCGACGGCGCGATTCATCTGGGCCGTGTCGGTGGTTCATCTCATCTTCGGTGTCACCGCCCTCGGACTCGTCGGCTGGTTGGTCCTCGGGTTTGAACTCCACCGCTCGATCTTCCACGGGCTGATGATCTTCTTCGCCGGATTCGACACCGGCGGCTTCTCCCCCCAGTCGACCAGTATCGGCTACTACCACTCGGCGATCTTCGAAGGCGTGACCGGTCTGCTCATGGTCGCCGGGGCGATGTCCTTCGGACTCCACTATGCGATGTGGCGGGGTCCACGACGCCGTGTGTTCGCCAACCTGGAGACCCGCACCATCCTCTCCACCTTTGGGTTCACGATGGTCCTGACGCTCCTGGGTCTGGCTGCCACCGGTCTCTTCTCCGATGTTGCCGGCCTGACCCGTCAGGGCTTCTTCCAGATTCTCTCCGCACACACGGGCACTGGCTTCTCCACCGTTCCTTCGGCCGAGTTGGCGAACTGGGGCGGACTCGCCTTTGGGGGCATGGCGATCGCGATGGCACTCGGCGGCATGGGCTCCTCAACCGCAGGTGGGGTCAAGTCACTGAGGATCGGCCTCACCATCAAATCTGTCGTCAATCAGATCCGACAGGTCCTTCTCCCCGAGCATGCCCTCGTCGGCACCGCATACCACCAGTCCGGACGGAAACATCTCACCCCCGCACTCATTCAATCGGTGATGATCATCTCTCTTCTCTATGTGGCTCTCTACCTTCTTGGAGCGGGCATCGGCCTGGCCTATGGGATTCCCCTCCAAGATTCTCTGTTCGAGTCGGTCAGCGCCTCCGCCAATGTCGGGCTCTCCGTGGGTGTGACCGACCCATCGATGCCGATCCTCCTCGAACTGGTCTACATGGTCCAGATGTGGGCCGGCCGGCTCGAGTTCGTCGCGGTCTTCTCGCTGCTGGGGTTCGTATATGCATGGGTGAGGGGCAAATGAGAAAACTGTTCCGAGTCATCGGCCTGGCCACTGTGTTCCTCTTCATCACCGTCCCCGCGTCGGCGGCCGAGGAGTTGCAGGTGTCCGAGATCTTGGAGCTGGGCACCGAACTCGCCGGGGAGGAAATCACCGTTGAGGGAGAGCTGGTGGGGGACTACGGGTTCCGGGACGACGGATCGATGTGGACTCAACTCAACGGCGACGCCTATGTCGACCAGCCACTGAGGGAAGGAGGGTCGCCCGTCGGGGCCAATGTGGGTATCGCGGTGAGGATGCCTGCAGAGCTGGCCAAGAGCCTCGACCACCCCGGTGGATACTGGAATCGCGGTCCAGTGGTCCGTGTCATCGGAATTTGGAGATACCACGACCCGGCACGGCAGGGAGAGTCCTACCTGGAGGTTCGATCCTTGACCGTCACCGAACCGGGACGGCAACTCGGCGACGAGGTCAACTGGACCGCCGTCACATTTGGAGCCCTCCTCCTCGCCAGTGCCGGTGTCGTCGCGTTGCTCCCGCCACCGAAGAGTTGAGAGCGGCGAGCATATGGCTGGCTCTTCGACGCCAGTTGAAGCTCGGGGCATGGTTCTACGCATCACCAGCAGAGTTCCGGTGCGGGGTCGGTGCACACTGATTCGGGCCACTTCGAGTCGTCGCGGGCTCAGGAGAAGGCCTGGAGTGTGAACGGTGAGGGCTATCGACCTTGGGTGTACTACACGATCGAGTGCCGAGGAGTCAGCGCCCCGAATCTGGTCCCCGCATCGATGGGTGCTTGGTTCGACCGTTCGGACAACGACCCAGCGGTGTGCTTGCCGATCTTGCGGTCTTTGGTGAAGCCCAGCCGTTCGTAGGTCGACGATCCAGTTTCCGCTCTCGGTTCAAAGCCGCTGTCGTGTCCTTGCCCACAACTTCGGGATGGAATCCCATACATCAGCACCCACTGGGAAAGCTGCCGGTGCTTTCGGCCAGTTCGGCATAGGCCGGCCACGTGGACTCGTCGAGGGCCTTGACCGTGCGCATACCCGAGTCTGTACCGTGGCTCAACCGACTCTGGAAAGGAAATCGAGGATCCGCTTCGTCATCAGGGCGGCGGCATCGGCGTCATACGACGGCAATGTGCTGTCGGCGAAGTAGTGCTGGTCTCCTGAGTACAGGAACAGTTCTCCATCTTCGGCTTCGTCCACGAGCGCCTTCGCAAAGTCGACATCGCCCTCACCGACGAAGATCGGATCGCTGTCCATGCCATGCACCTGCACGGGGACACCCTTTGGCCAGGCATCACCGAACTCCGACACCGGGACACAGGAGTAGCAGAGGATCGCGCCGCGGGCACCGGCACGTGTCTGGGCCAGACGCTGGGCGGGGATCACGCCAAGGGAGAATCCCATATAGACCAACCCAGCAGGCAATCCCTCGACCACACGATCTCCGCGTGCCATCACCTCGCCGAAGCCGATCTCCCCGGCATGGGCCACTCCCTCGTCGATGGTGGGAAAGGTCTGCCCTTCGAATAGGTCGGGTGTGTGCACGGTATGTCCCGCCTCTCTCAGCGCATCAGCGAAGGAGAGCACACCGGGAGTCAACCCCAGAGCATGATGAAACAAGACGACTTCAGACATAGACGGTCCTCCTCTAGACGACTTCGTCGATCAACGATCCAAAAAGTTGAAACGATCGAGAATATTAGTCTGAAGTCACTGTGACCGTCAACTGCTGTGTGACCGATTCCGGTGCTCGATCCAGCTCATGGTCCCTCCGGGTCTTGGCTGGGGTAGAAGCGACGGCGGGCCCAGAGGGCGACGTAGACGAGCCCCACGAGCACTGGTACCTCGATCAGCGGTCCGACGACTCCGGCAAGGGCCTCACCCGAGGTGACGCCAAACACCCCGATGGCGACGGCGATCGCCAGCTCGAAGTTGTTGCTCGCCGCGGTGAAGCTCATCGCAGTGTTCTTCGGATACGACAGCCGGAGTCTCAGCCCCAGTGCAAAGGCGAGCCCCCACATCAGGAGGAAGTACGCCAGGAGCGGGAGAGCGATGCGCACGACATCGAGCGGCTGGCTGGTAATGGTCTCGCCCTGGAGGGCGAAGAGGATGACAACTGTGAAGAGCAGACCGTAGAGCGCCCAGGGAGCGATCTTGGGGATGAACCTGGTCTCGTACCACTCGACGCCTCTGGACCGTTCCCCCCAACGACGGGTCAGGTACCCGGCCACCAGGGGGATACCCAAGAAGATGAGGACGATCCTTCCGATCTCCCACATCGACACGTCGAGACTCGCGGTGTCCAGCCCCAGCCAGTCTGGCAGTAGCTCGAGGTAGAAGTACCCAAGCAATGAGTAGGCCACGATCTGAAACACCGAGTTGATCGCCACGAGCACAGCTGCCGCTTCCCGGTCCCCACATGCGATGTCGTTCCAGATGAGCACCATCGCGATGCATCGGGCGAGCCCGATGATGATGAGACCGGTGCGGTACTCGGGTAGGTCGGGCAGCATGAGCCAGGCAAGGGTGAACATGAGCAGCGGCCCGAGCAGCCAGTTGAGGATCAGCGAGTTGACCAGGAGCTTGCGATCGGCGGCGATCTCGCCGATCTGGGAGTACCTGACCTTGGCGAGCACCGGGTACATCATCGCCAGCAGCCCAATGGCGATGGGTAGTGACACACTTCCGATCTCCACCGTGTCCAGCCAGTCGTTCAGGTCGGGTCGCAGGGTTCCGAGGAGAAGCCCGGCCGCCATGGCCAGTCCGATCCAAACCGGGAGGAACCGGTCGAGACGGGAGAGACGGCCAAGGACCGCCTGATCGTCGGAACTGACCGTTGTGCGGGTCACGATTCGCTGCCGGCCCGGGTCGTCTTGGTGGTTGGTGTCGAAACCGAGCGCACCGCCAACGTCCCTCCCGATTCGAGAGACTCTGTTCCGTCGTCAGTTGAGCTCACCGTTCCAGCTTCCATCAGATGTTCGACCCGGACCAGGGTCGAAAGTCAGTGGTCCCAGCGTAGATCCGTGCCGCCAACAGCGGTCACGTGAGAGAGAGGAGGTCCCTGCTCGACTCGGAGGGGTCTGACGCCTCTTGCTCGCTTCCGGGAACCGAGTCGATGTCGCGCGCGTCTACAGCCAGCCCGATGAGGGTCACCGCGGTCAAGGCCAGGGCGGTTTGATAGGTGCTGATCGGCCCCACCCCTCCGGCGACCATCAGGAGGAGACCGGTGGTGATCGCGACCTGGCGGCGGGTCGAGGCCGACCATATGGCGACCACCAAGCCCCCGAAGGCGAGCCCGTAGACGATCGGGGAGAACCAGCCGGGCACTCCGAGATTCCAAAGCGTCAGGATGGAGAGGGTCGGGCCACCCGCCCAGAATCCCGCGCCTACCAGGGCGAAAGCGGCCATTCCCGCGAACATGGCCGGTGTCGTCAGCTTCCCGATGACGAGGAGGGGAGTGGTCACGAATGCCAGGAGCAACAGACCTTCGGCGACGACCACCGCGATGTCCACGGTGCGTCCCGTGATCCCCGGCCCGAGCCCCTGTCCCAGGATGCTCCACGAAGCCGATACCGAGGCGGCGACGAAGGCGGCCACCGGCACGCTGCGCACCCCGCCCCAGGTGATCGCCAACACCGCGACCAACACCGCCACCGACACCCAAGCAACCGTCGAGGCGGTGACCACGCCCACTCGTCCCAGCAGCGCGGTGACGACGAAGACCGAAACCAGGCCGGCGAGGGCCCTCCCCGCCATGGTGCCGCTAACCCACATCGAGTGGCCGAGGTAGACCAGTAGAGCCACGACCAGCACCACTGCCAGGTAGTAGGCGAGTCGCCCCACCTCGCTCAGCAGCCCCACGGAAGTGTCGAAGCGACCCAGCCCCGGGATGTGGATGAGGGTGCGGGTGCCGGTTCGCAAGAGCACCAGTTCGGCGAGGACGACGACTCCGAGCCAGCCGGTCAGGTGCCGCGGAACCGGGCTATGCGGGACTCTCGGCATCCGAGCCCCCTTCACCTTTCCGCATGTATCGCCAGATCAGCAAGGCCCCCGCAACCAACAATGCGATGAAGCCATATGAGACGACGAGCATCGGGTTGGACGGCGTGTACCCTGGCCAATCGGCGGTGGCCGCCACGGGTCGCCGGGGCGGATCTTCTGGGGTCACCTGAAGCTGGGTGAACGCCGACACCGACTTGATTCCGTCTCGCTCTTGCTTGCTGCCGTCCCAAATCGCGAAGGCGACGTCGACGGGGCCGTTGGCGATCGTGGGTTGCATGTCGCTCGCGGCGGCCAAGGGTCTGGTGAACACCACCATCCAGCGACCGCCCTCATGGACGGCGTGGCCGTCGAGACCCCCCTGGTCGGCGATTTCGAGTGTGCCGAAACCTCCGGCGACGAGATTGCTCACACCGGTGCGGCCGTCGGCACGCGCCAGGGGATTTCCTGCCGCGCGCGCCGTGAAATAGAGGTCATCGGTGGAGGGATAGGAGTCGACGTAGCCATGCTCGGACAGAGCAGGTGGGTCGTTCTGCTGGTCGGCGCGCCAATGCCATATGTTGACCGCCTGGTCTGCTTGTCCCATGCAGATCGCGGGTACCTCGACTCCCGCCTCGGCGGGGAACTGGATGGCGGCAGCATCAGTGAACGTCTCGTGGAGAGCGGTGCTCTCGTCCAGTGTCCCGTCCGACCACTCCAGCATCACGTAGAGACGCTCGTCGTGATGCACTGCCCTGACCCCGAGACGTTCGATCGCGCCTCCTCCCATCGGCAGCGCCACCTGCTGTGAGGTGGTCGGCAGAAAGACCGGCAGAATCGACTGCCATTCGGGAGCCGAGCCGTCCATCGGTGGCGCCGTGGCGACGCTCCAAACCCCGATCGACGGGTTCTGGGCCATCGCAGGGTTGGCGTCGGCGACGCGCAGTAGCACGGAGATCAAAGCCAGGGCTACGAACAATGCGAGCTTCGACCTGAGAAGTCTCATACCCCACCTCCGAGCGAGGGGACCGGGCAGGGACCACAGCTCCCATCGTCCGGGGGCTCCTGGGGCAGCGGGTGCTCCACGACCTCCACTGGCTCGATGCCCATGGCGTCCAACTCCCACTCGATCCACAGTGCCAGCAACTCACCGAGTGACCAGTACCAGGGGCTCGAGGAGACGGCGCGTGCCCGCAGACCGAACGCGGGGCCCCAACAGCCGAGGTGGTCGCGGAGGAAAGAGGAGGCCGTGTCCCGACAGATGGCGGCGTGGTCCGGAGAGCCTTCGCGGAGCGCCAGTGCCTCCTTCTTGGCGACAAAGGCCATGTACTCCAGCTCCACCGTTATGTGGTCGGGACGCTCCCGCTCGGTGCCGCCGGACTGAAGCCCGTGCGCCCGGTAGAAGCCGGCGATGTCGGCCATGATCGCCGACTGCTGGAAGATCCCGTCTCCTCGATAGCCGGTCTCGTATCCCGGCGCATCCTGGGAGGCAATCGGCGGGAACAACTCCATGAAGTGTCCGCGCAGGCTCCCGACGCCGAGGGGCATCGCTTCTGCTACACGCTTGATCGCTGAGCCCACCTCCACTCCCACGTCGAGCTTGGAGACCGCGGGGAGGAGCGTCGATGCCACGACTTCGAGCCGACTCTCGGTCGGGAGCATGAATCCGGTCGCCAGGAGGGAGTAGATGCCGAAACGGCCCGTCGCCTGGATGAGATCGTGCTCGCGACTGGCTGTGAGGGTCATATCGAGTTCACCTTCAAGGGCCGCTCGTGGAGTGGCTCTTCGACCCTGATGCGCACGATCTCGTGTCCGTCGGCGTCGAATCCGACGGCCGTGTCGTTGAAGATCTCATAGGACTCGCCACCCACCTGGACCTCGCCCACCTGTTCCCCCTCCTCCACGTCGAACGAGAAGATGATTTGTTGTGAGGCCCGGAACAGCTGCAGGACTGCGAGGAGTCTGCGGGAGGGACGCGTGTAGCGCTCGATGGCCTGGTCGACACCCGGGCCGAACATCTGATGGAGATAGTCGCGGGGGACCCAGCGCGGCGGGATGTAGTAGATGTTGGGCTGGGTGCCGAATTGGGGGTACAGGGGCAGGGCCACCTGCTCTTCGTGCACGAGGTAGTAGAGGGGGTGGTCGGGGTCTTCGGTCCAGGTTCCGTCGGCTTCGACATCGACCAGCCCCTGCATTCGGATCTTGCCGACGCAGGCTGTCATGCAGCGGGCCTCCATCGGATGTCCCTCGGTCAGGGGGTCGTCGCCGTCCTGGCGGGGGAAGCACCCGATGCACTTCTCCGACGTCCCGGTGGTCGGCCGGTACATCGACTTCTTGTAGGGGCAGGCCTCGACGCATTTGCGGTATCCCCGGCATCGTTCCTGGTCGATGAGGACGATCCCGTCCTCCGGTCGCTTGTAGATGGCGTTCCTGGGACAGGCGGCGAGACATGCCGGATAGGTGCAGTGATTGCAGATCCGCGCCAGATAGAAGAACCAACCTTCGTGCTCGGGAAGACTGGCTCCGTTGGCCGACCATTTGGTCCCGTGGTCCTCGAAGCGATTGGGGGCTTTCCACTCGTCGTCGCTCGGCAGGTATCCGACGGCGCGCTCGGCTGGGTCGGTGGCCTCGAAGATCGTCTTGCCTTCGAAGGTGCCGTAGGGGGCATCTTCGCTCTGTTCTCCGTAGTCCCACACCTGGCCACCGGGGTTGGCGCCCTCGAGTAGCTCCAGCGTCTTGACGTCCCAATGGCGGGGATAGCCGCCGTAGGGCTTGGTCTCGACGTTGTTCCACCACATCAGCTCCTGCCCGGGGGAGAAGGTCCAGGTCGACCGGCAGGCCATGGTGCAGGTCTGGCAGGCGATGCAGCGGTTGATGTTGAACACCGCGGCGAACTGCCGTCGGGCACCGCCGCCCTCGAAGCGGTATTCCATGTCCCGCCCCAACTGCCAGTTGTACACAGTGGTCATCGCACTCCTCCGAAGACCCCCGCGACGAGACCGGTCACGAACTCGGCCCCACGTCGCCGGTAGATCGCGTTTGGCATCCCATAGGCGGGCGAAGCGAACAGGTCCAGGATCTCGTTGGCGGCGAAACCGGCGAGTGCGTACTCCTCGATGAGACAACGGGCGGTCTCGGTGTCGGTCTCGAGGTTGGGCTCCACCTGACGTCTCACCCCGACCAGCTCGAACGGGTCGCCGGACTCGACGGCCTTCATGTGCCGGCTCCCTTGATGGTGACGACCTGGCCGGCCAGGTAACGCTGCATGAACTTCGACTCGCCGCCCGGGCTGTGACCCGTCGTGGCGCCCGACCAGACTCCTCTTCCTCCCAGACCACCCGGCTCCGCCAGGGTGATCCGGACCAGAGTCTCCTTCGGGACGGTGTTGATGGCGTGGTTGTCGACGTCGAAGCCGAAGATGAAGCCCATCCCCGCGGCTCGCTTGTGAAAGAGGCTGTCGGTCTGGTGCATTGGCGGTGCCCAGCCTCTGGTGAGCGACTGCTGGCTGCCGTGACGGAAGCTCGACTGGTAGCCGGTGTCGGCCAGGGCGCGCCCGTCGGCGCGGCTCTCCTGTGCTCGAACCGTCCGCGGTGTCGCCATGTAAAAGGCGTGTTTGATCATGGTGACCCCGGGCGGGTACGAATGGTTGTACGTCACCCTCGCCATGAGGCGGGCCGACTCGTAGAAGGGGTCTTCGGGTGAGGCTCCGACGTAGGGGCGGTCTGCGGGATTGGCATCGATCCATACCCAGTCGCCGCTCTCCAATCCGAGACCGCGGGCATCGGTGGGGCTCATGTGGAGCTGGGCATCACCCACGCCCGGCATGCGGGTCTCGGTTCGGTGGGGGTCGCCGAAGTTGGAGTTCCAGATCCAGTGCCAGTCGGTGACCGCCCAGGAGGAGTGAACCGAGTGCCGCGACTTGGGAGTGAGGCAGAGGAAGCGGTATCCCTCCTCGAACAGCGGGTTGACGGTGCGGCGGACCTCGGGCCAGGACATCTTGATGTTGCGCACCTGGCGGCGGTCGGCGTCGAGGTCGGCCGGGTCGATGCCGTAGTCGTTTGGCCGGATCCAGGGGCTGGTGGAGACGATGACGTTGGGGAGGTAGGGAGTGGCCTCAACCGCCTCACGATGGACGATCAGATTCTCCCCATATTCGATGGCCTCGGGGAGGTCGCAGTAGGCGTTCAGCCTGCCGGTGTCGGTGTAGAACGGGAGACTGTCGTTGACCTGCTCCCAGAACGGGATGCGGGGGTAGGTGCGGTATTGCATCAGTGCCCCGCCCGGCTCACCGTATTTGCCCGACATGATGTCGTCGACGGTGTAGCCCTCGGTGGTGAACGAGCCTTTCAGGACCCGGTCGAGATACACCTCCGGTCGGCCTTCACTGGCGAACTTGAAGTAGTCGGCGAATCGTGGCTCGCCGGTGAGCCCGGCCAGGGCCCTCGCCACACCGGCGAAGATGGCCACGTCGTCTCGGCTGTCGTAGAGGGGGCTGATGCCTCCTTTCCAGAGTTGGAGGAACGGGTTGGAGCACGACCCGCCCATCTCGAGCGTCTCGAACTCCAGCCAGCTGTTGGCCGGTAGGACGATGTCGGCGAACTCTGCCGACCCGGTCCACTCGATCTGCTGGTCGACGATCATGTCGATCTTGGGGTTGGTGTGCTTGATCAGGTGATAGGCCCACTTGGCCTGGTTGATCAGGTTGGCGTTGTTGTACCAGAGCACCTTGGTCGGGGTGGGCATGTGGGTCCGCCCGGTGAACACCTTCCGCCCTTCGGTAGGAGTGTCCACCACCAGCGGGCGGTCTCCGTAGCCCCAGTAGGAGGTCTCCTCTCCATGGATGTAGTGGTGGATGTTGTCGAAGTCGTAGGCGTCCGTCTCTGACAGGAGCGGGTTGAACGGATCCTCGTTCACGTAGCCGCCGACGCCCGGCCCGAACCAGGGGGCGGCATGGAAGATGCCCCCTTTGTAGTTGCCGGCCCAGGTGCTGACTCCCGAGCCGGGGATGCCGATCTGACCGGTGAGCATCGAGACCATGTAGGTGGCCCGGTTGTGGAGGGTGGCGTGGAAGTAGTGGTTGACACCCTCCCCGACCTGAATCGACATCGGCCGGATCGTGGCGACGTCATCGAGGAGCTGTTCCAACAGCTCTTTGGGCGATCCGGTGATGTCGGCGACCGTGTCGACGTCGTAGTCGGCCAAATGCTCCCGGTAGAGGTTGAGCGCCGTGGCCACCTCGACCTCCGACCCGTCGGCCAGGGTGATCGTTCCCCGCCAGTCGACCTCCGGATCGACTCCGGCCTCGGCCAGCCGATCTCCGACGTGCTCGCGGCTGATGGCGCGCAGTTGACCCGAGGTGTCTCTGACCACCCTGTCGCCGATCTGCTCGTATTGCTCGGGGGTCATGGCGTGGAGGGTGAAACTGGGGCCCTCGGGATCGAGCAGTGGCCCGTGGTCGGCGAAGACCTCCCCGGCGTGCACGCGGGTCAGGTCGTCGAGACGAATGAGGAGCGGCAGGTCGGTGAATCGTTTCACGAACTCGAGGTCGTAGAGGTCGCGATCGATGAGCTCCTTGGCCAGATAGAGAAAGATGGCGGTGTCGGAGAGACCGGCCCGCACCGGGATCCAGTAGTCGGACTTGGACGACTGGGGCCCGTACTCGGGGACGATGGAGACGATCTTGCCCCCACGCTCGATGATCTCCTGGAACCAATGGCTCTCCGGCATCTTGTTCTCGACCAGGTTCTTGCCGACCTGGATGAGGAGACGGCTCTTGCGGAGGTCGTTGAAGTCGACTTCCGAGGTCTGGAGCCCGTGCACGAACGGGAACCCCGGCGCCTGATCTCCCCGCCACGTGTACTCCGACCAGTCTCTGGCGCCGACCGCCTCATCGGGTCCCACGCCGCGTACGTCTGCGTCGAGGAGTGCCAGCATGTTGGCGAACCGGAACAACCCGAACTTGCCCGCCACACCGTGGACCGGAAGCGACGACCCGAACTTCATCGTCCGGACACCCGACCCCTCCCAGAACTCGAGCATCTCGGGCTCATAGCCGTCCTCATCGATGAGCCGGCGTCGGCCATCGTCTCCCGAGTAGGTGCGGGCGATCGCCTCCAATCCCCGCGCCGCATAGTCGTCGACCTCGTCCCAGGTGAGCCGGATGAACGTGTCGTTCCCGCGGTCGTCGAACCGATACCGGGCTCTCAGGTCCGGATCGTCCGAGAGGGAGGGAAATCCGTCGTCGGCCCACTCCTTCCAGCCGCTTCTGACCATCGGGGCGCGCAGTCGGTAGGGCCCGTAGACCCGTCGATGCAGCGTGAACCCCTTGAGACAGCCCCGGGGGTTCCAATGTGCGGTCGAGGTATTGCCCTGGGGATCCGCATAGTTGGCCCCGTCGTAGTTCTGTTCGAGACGGGTGACTATCCCGTTGCGGGAGAAGGCCCGGAGCCGACACATGTGGGTGTCGTTGGGGGCACAGATGACCGTGAAACTGCTGTCATATGCATATTGGTCTCTGTAGATCTGCTCCCAACCCCGGTTGGGGTAGGTGAGGAGGGGGTTGTCGACACCGGGGAAGGCTTCGAGAGCCAACAGTTCGAGGTCGAGCACCCCCGAGATCGCGGCCAGACCGGCACCACCTGCGATCTTGATGAACTGACGTCTGCTGACCTGGGGCAATCCGGTTCCTACCTGAGTCTGTCTGTTGGGGGATTAACTAACGAACGTTCGTTAGTAGGAAAAGGGCCGAAGGTCCCTATTGGGGCCCGGTTGCCGGACGCTGGTGACTGCCGCCCATGCTCAGCCCTTGACCGCACCCATGGTGAAACCGGAGATGAACCGGTCGAGGAAGGCGTTGAAGAGCAGGGCGATGGGGATTGCGACCAAGATCACTGCAGCCTGAAGTGACTGCCAGAAGAAGACGTCACCGCGCACCAGTTCGGTGGGCACTCCGGTGGCGATCGTCTTCACGGCCGAGGACTTGTTGAAGGCGAGGGCGTAGATGAACTCATGGGCCGAGAGGGTGAAGGCGAAGACGACCACTGCGATGACGCCGGGGAGGATCAGCGGCAGGACCACACGCGACACCGCTCCCAGCCTGCTGTAGCCGTCCACCATCGCCTGCTCCTCGATGTCCATGGGGATCCCCTTGAAATAGCCCATCAGCAGCCATGAGGAGATGGGGATGGTGATCGTGGGGTAGACGACGATCAGCGACCACAGCGACTCCTGGAGACCGAGGGTGTTGACCACGCGGGTCATCGGGATGAACAGGAGGGTGGGCGGAATCAGATAGACCAAGAAGATGGCGATCCCCATCCGTTCACCCCAACGGAGCCGGAGCCGGGCGAGGGCGTAGGCGGTGGGCAGAGCGAAGGCCAGGGTGATCAATGTCACCGCCAACCCGACCAGGACTGAGTTCCTGACGAAGGTGAGGTAGTTGGTTTCGAAGAAGAGCAACCTCACGTGCTCGAGGGTCGGCGCCTCGTTGAACCAGAAGGGGTTGTTGTCCTTCACATAGAGGTCGCTCGACTGTTTGAACATGCTGATCAAGGCCCAGCTGAACGGGAACACCGCCAGGAAGCCGAAGAAGAGCGCGGTCACATAGATCCCGAGACGACCGAGACGATGACGTCGTTGCGACTTGCTTCGCAGCTCTGCGACATCCGTTTGCTCCCAGGTGGGCCTCACAGGACCTCCCTACGTCGCGCCAGACGGAGGATGACCGCGGTTATCCCAACCAGGACCGGGAACAGGAACAGGGCCACCGCCGCTCCCTGACCCAGCGCGCCACCTTCGATCCCCTTGAAGAATGCCCAAGTGGACAGGACCTGGGTGGAGTGGGTGGGGCCGCCCCGGGTGAGCACGAAGACCACGCTCATGTCGGAGATGGTGAGGATCACGCCAAAGAGCACGGCCACCGCGATTATCGGGGCGAGGAGGGGGATGGTGACCTGGAAGAGCCGTCGCCACGGACCGGCCCCGTCCACGGCGACCGCGTCGTTGATGTCGTTGGGGATCGCAGTCAACCCCGCCATCACGATGACCGCGGCAAGGGGTGCGATACGCCACACCTGGACTGCGATCACCGAGCCCATGGCCAGCTGCGGTCGCCCCAGCCAGAACATGTTCTCAGAGATCAGGCCCACCTGGCGAAGCAGCCAATCGATTGGGGAGAAGATGGAGTCGAGGGTCCACAGCCAGGTGATGGTGGCCAACGAGACCGGGGCCACCCAGGGGAGGAGGATCAGGAACCTGACGAACCACTTTCCTTTGAAGTCCCTGGTGAGTAGTTCGGCGAGGGCGGTGGCCAGGATGACCACCAGGAGGTTGGAGATCACCGCGAACCAGAAAGTGTTCCCCAGTGCCCTGCGGAACACGGGATCGGCGAGCACCGCCCGGATCGTGTCGAGACCAACGAACTCGATCGCAGGGTTGCCGGTGGTGATGTCGGTGAAGGCGTAGATGATGGCGAGCACGAAGGGAAAGCCCACCAGCGCCAAGATGTAGATGACCGTGGGTGACATGAACACCCAGGCGAGGAATCGGGGGTTGTCACTGAGATACCGCTGCCTGGCGCGTGTCGTCATGGTCGTCACAGCTTCAGCGGCTGCGGTGGGATGCTGACCCCGCGCTCCCTGTCGAAATACCGCATCTGACTCTCTGCCACGGAGAACTGGTGGTCCCGGTTCTCTGTCAACGGCAAGGTGACCGTTGCCGGGAGCATGGCGATGATCTTGGTTTCCTCGTGACCCGTGATGTGGCCGTACAGATACCGCTCCGAGCCGAGATACTCGATCCGGCTCACATAGAAGGTGAACGGGATACGACCGTTCTGGTCGGAGGCGATGCCTTCGGGGAGAAACTGCTCGGGGCGAAAGCCGAACATGAAGTCCTCTTCCTCCAACAGGTTCATCGGGGGCGACCCGAGGAAGCGGGCCACGAAGGTGTCTGCAGGGTTGTGATAGACCTCCTCGGGCGTTCCCAGTTGGCGCACCCTCCCGTGGTCCATGACCGCGATGCGATCCCCCATTCCCATCGCCTCCACCTGATCGTGGGTGACGTAGATCGTGGTGATCCCGATTCGACGTTGGAACTCCATCAGGTCGTCGCGGGCAGCGGCCCGGAGCTTGGCGTCGAGGTTGGACAACGGTTCGTCGAGCAGGAAGACGCTGGGCTCCCGCACCAGGGCTCGAGCCAGGGCGACGCGTTGGCGCTCACCACCGGAGAGATGGCGGGGCCGCCTATTGAGGAGGTGTTCGATCCCGAATAGCCCGGCGGCCCACTTGACCTTGTCGGACCGCTCGGAAGGCTCGCTGCCCTGAGCCTTGAGCGGGAAGGCGATGTTGTTGGCCACGGTCATGTGGGGATAGAGCGCGTAGGACTGGAACACCATCGCCACCCTGCGGGCCCGCGGTGGGAGCCCGTTCACTTGCTCGCCTCCGAGGAGGATCTCCCCATCGGTTGGCTCCTCCAGACCTGCGATCATCCGCAGGAGAGTGGTCTTGCCACATCCGGAGGGCCCGAGGAGGACGAGGAACTCACCCTCCTCGGAGCGAATGTCGACACCGTCGACCGCGACGACGTCGTCGAACTCCTTGCGCAGGCCCCGTACCTCTACGATCGCCATGTCGGTGACCCTATTCCACTCGTGGCGTCATGGCGGCCACCCCGAACTCGACAGCCCTGACCGGCGAAGTTCGCATTGCAAATCCGTTCCACTCTGGTCGGTGGGTCTCAGCCTCCGATCAATCCCCGGCTGCGCCATTCGTCGAAGATGGCGTTGATCTGAGCTTCGGCGTCCGCCACGGCATCCGCTGGTGTCTTGGTCCCCTGGGCCGCCTCGGCGAACATGACCGGGATGATCGACTCGCCGAAGATCTGGCCAACTGCGGGGTTCGCCGGTCCCGGGTGACCGATGTTGGTCGCCCAGTTGATGGCGTCTTTGAGCACCGCCAGTTTGTCTGCCGGCTGCGAACCGAACGGGTCGTCGTCCAGCCAGTTCTCCAACTCGGGGACTCTCTCGGGGAAAGCCGGGAAGTCGTAGAGCTTGGAGTGCCAGGCGACGGGAGCGAGATTCTCCGTGTAGTGGAGGAGGAACTCCTGTGCCGCGGCCACGTTGACGTCCGGGGAGTCGGGGATGATCCAGTTGTACATGACGTGGGAAGCCACGACCGCGGCTTCCGGCCCTTCCAGAGCAGCGCTGAAGAAGATGTCGTCCGCGACTTCGAGACCCTCGTCCTGGGCGGTTCGGTACGCCGAGATCGAGTTGAGGATGTAGCTCAACTCCCCGGCGTTGATGCCCTGGTTGTTCGAGGCCGCGTTCCAGGCGAACACCTCTGGTGTCATCGCGTTGGCGAACAACTCGTTCATGTACTCGATGGCGGCGATGGTGGCATCGGAGTTGATCACGACAGCCTCGTTGGCGTCCTGGATCGACCCTCCGAACGACCACATCAGGGCGCGCAGCGCCATGTTGGAGTCGATCTCCTGAGACATCCCGATCCCGAGTTGGACACCTTCGTTGGCGAAGATCTCGCTCCCGCCTTGGAGCAGGTCGTCCCAGGTTCGAGGACCGTCGGGAAAGCCCACCGGCTCCCACAGGGATTGCCTGTAGTCACCCGGGTCGGGAACCCATGACGGGGCGTAGGCGTAGTACTTGCCCGTGTTCGGGTTGAACGAAGATCGGCGGGTCAGGTCGAGCATCTCGCCATAGCGATTCTCCGCCTCGGCGACCACGTCGGCCATGTCGACCACCGAAGGCTCGTGCTGGCTCAGCACCGCGATGTATTGCATCAGGTCGTGTTCGGGCTGACCGGACTGGATCTCGGAGGCGATGGCAGCCGGGACGTCCGCGACGGCGATGTGGTCGACGTTGACCTCGACGCCGACCTGTTCACCCCACTCCCTCACGAAGGGGTCGAACCAGGTGTCGTGAGCCGGAACGAAGTGGCTCCACAGCAAGATGTTGAGCTCGCCGCTGAGCGACTGCGTGGGCTCGACGAAACTCGTCTGGGGCTCGCCGGGGACACCAGCTCCGGTGGTGGTGGTTCTCGCCGCCGTGGTGGTGGTCGTGCCGAGCCCGTTGCCGGCACAGGCGGCGAGGAGGCCTGCGCCGGATAGGTACAGGAATTCCCGCCTGGTGAGCCCGCGGCGGACATTGTGCGGGAGCCTTCGAGGGACCATTTGTCGTCCTCCTCTGTTCGTCCAACTCCTTCGACCCAGACGTCTGGGCGGCCTTTCTTTCGGCCACCGGCGAACCTACCACTTGTGGCCGACCACGTGCGCGCTGGATCATGGCGCGGTCGCGGATCGACTCCAGATCGCCCGAAATCAGATGGGGATCGGCGGGGTTTGGGGCCCATCTTGTGGTTTCTCCGCGGCGGGGGGACAATCGAATACGAGATGTCCGGCACGACCATGGCTTCTACGCCACGAGCCGCTCTGAGTGGCTGGACCCGCACGCAACCGACGAAGACCGCCATGACGTTCAACCCCAACAGCCGCCTCGTCATCTCCTACATGGGCGATGACCATTTCCATCGGGAAGACCCCGATGACATGTCGAGGCCGGCCTGTGATCCAGGACGGATACGCGGAGTGCCCGCAATCCGCACCCAGGCCGAGCGGAGAGGCCAGACCCCCTGTCCCCGATGTTGGCCGGGAAGGTGACCGTGTCCGGGCGTTGGAGTCGAACTCTCTCCATCCGATGTTGAGCCCGCTCGAGGTCTGAGGTCTCGCCCGCTGGCCGGATCCCGGTTCGTTCGGGGTGCTGCGGGGTAGTGATCCATCATCACGAGCGTGGAGACCCGATGAGCAGAGGTGATGGCAAAGACGAGAGGACGACACCGGAGGCTGGAAGCCACGAGGAGAGCCCTGCCAACCCCTATTGGCGCTTTCTCGGCATGATCGTCACCGCAATGGTCGTGATGTACGCCGTCACCTATCTCAACACCTTCGAGTTGGACCATGTCCGCTGGAGTGAGACCCGGTTGTTCATGACATTGCTCATGGGCTCGAGCATGGCGGTCGTCATGCTCGGCTTCATGCTCGGGATGTACCGGGACCGGAGGGCGAATCTGGCCATCGTCGTCGGAGCGATCGTCGTCTTCGCGTTGGCCACGTGGCTGGTTCGCAGCCAGACCACGGTCCAGGAGGGGTCCTACATGCGGGCCATGATCCCTCATCACTCGATAGCGATCCTCACCAGCGAGCGCGCCGAGATCGAAGACGTGAGGGTGTGTGAGTTGGCGGTTGCGATCGCTGAGGCGCAGAGACGTGAGATCAGGGAGATGGACTGGCTCATCGGCGACATCGCCACCAACGGTCCCGCCGCTGACGCGATCGAGGCTGAGCAGCGACCGGTGCCCACCTTCGCGGGCTCGAGCACGAGGGACTGTGGCTAGGGGTTGACGAGGACTCAATCCCATTATACTATACCCCCCTAAGGTATAGGAGAGCCATGCGAGGATATGAGATCAACAAGGACGACTACGTGAGGCGGCTCGCTCGCATCGAAGGGCAGGTGAGGGGTCTGCAGCGGATGATCGACGAAGACAAGTACTGCATCGATGTGTTGACCCAGGTCAATGCAGTCTCTGCGGCACTGAAAGGGGTCGCTGTCGGGTTGCTCGACGAACACGTTCGTCACTGTGTTCGGGAGGCGGCTGTGGCCGGGGACGGTCAGAGCGCCGACGAGATGGTCACCGAAGCCACCCGGGCCATCGAGCGGCTCGTTCGGTCTTAGCCGGGAGAGACATCATGGACCATCACACACATCACACCTCCACCGAAGAGGAACACGACTCCAAGCCGTCCGCAGCGCACGACGAGGGGCACCGACACCAGGGGCACGACAAACACGCCGGGCACAGCGTTGCCATGTTCCGCGACAGGTTCTGGCTGTCACTTGCGCTGACCCTCCCCGTCGTCTTCTACTCGGAGATGATCCAGGACTGGTTCGGGTACACGGCCCCGTCCTTCCCCGGGTCCCAGTGGGTCGCCCCGGTGTTGGGGACCTTCATCTTCGTCTATGGGGGGTCGCCTTTCCTGAAGGGCGCGATCCAGGAGGCTCGGGACCGTGCACCGGGGATGATGCTGCTCATCGGGATGGCGATCACGGTCGCCTTTGCCGCCTCCCTCGCCACCACGGCGGGGTGGTTCGATCTCGAATTCTGGTGGGAGCTGGCCGCACTGATCACCATCATGCTCCTCGGCCACTGGATGGAGATGCGTGCCATCGGCCAGGCTCGAGGCGCTCTCGCCGCCCTTGCCGAGTTGCTCCCCGACGAAGCGGAACGGGTGGGCGAAGGAGGCATCGAGAGTGTCCCCATCGCAGACCTGACGGTCGATGACGTGGTCCTGGTGCGTCCGGGGGCGCGGGTTCCCGCCGATGGATCGATCGTCGAGGGTGAAGTGGAAGTCGACGAGTCGATGGTCACCGGGGAGTCCAGACCGGTGCCCAAGGCACCGGGCGATCAGGTGGTCGCCGGCACGGTCGCCACCGACAACTCGATCCGGGTCCGTGTCGAGGCCGTGGGCGAGGACACCGCCCTGGCCGGGATCCAACGTCTCGTGGCCCAAGCTCAGCAGTCGCGCTCCCGGGCCCAGGTGCTGGCCGACCGGGCCGCGGCGTTGTTGTTCTACGTGGCGGTGGCGGCGGCTGTGATCACAGCGATCGTCTGGCTCACCCTCGCCCAACCCGACCAGGCCGTGGTGAGGACCGTGGCGGTGCTCGTCATCGCGTGTCCCCACGCATTGGGACTCGCCATCCCGCTGGTGGTATCGATCTCGACCAGTATGGCGGCGAGAAACGGGATCCTCGTCAAGGATCGCCTCGCCCTCGAGGAGATGAGGAACGTGGACATCGTCCTGTTCGACAAGACGGGGACCCTCACCGAAGGGGCCCACGACGTCATCGATGTCATGTCGATCGACGAAGACACCGATGGACTGCTCGCATTGGCGGCAGCTGTCGAGTCTGACTCCGAGCACCCGCTGGCACGAGCCATCGTCGCCGCAGCCGCGGCCCGAGGTCGGATCCCGGCCGCAGAGAGCTTCAAGGCGATGAGCGGTCGCGGGGTGGAGGCCACCGTCTCCGGCTCGAGGGTCGCGGTTGGAGGACCGGCCCTTCTTCGTGAACGGGAGATGCAGCTACCCGCAGAAGTGGAAGAGGCGGCCCGCCCCTGGAGCGAGCGAGGCGCAGCCGTCCTCTACGTCGTGGTCGATGGCGAGGTGAAGGGGGCAGTGTCGTTGGAAGACAAGGTGCGGCCCGAGTCCCGCCAGGCCATCGACGAGCTCCATCGGCTCGGGCTCGATGTCGCCATGATCACAGGGGATGCCCATCAGGTCGCGGAGGCCGTAGGTCGCGATCTGGACATCGACCAGGTGCTGGCCGAGGTGCTGCCCGAGGACAAGCACTCCAAAGTCGCCGATCTACAAGGTCGGGGTCTGAAAGTGGCGATGGTGGGGGACGGGGTCAACGACGCACCGGCCCTGGCCCAGGCTGATGTGGGCATCGCTATCGGCGCCGGCACTGACGTGGCCATCGAGTCGGCCGGGATCGTTCTGGCATCTGACGACCCTCGTAGCGTGGTCGCAGCACTCAGACTCTCCCAGGCCGGGTATCGCAAGATGTTGCAGAACCTCGGGTGGGCCGCCGGATACAACGTCCTCGCCCTCCCGCTGGCTGCCGGGGCCCTGGCATGGGCAGGGATCGTGCTCGGCCCGGCCGTGGCTGCGGTGTTGATGAGCGCCTCGACGGTCATCGTGGCGATCAACGCCCAGTTCCTCCGTCGCCTCAGGCTCCGTCCCTCGTGAACCGGGCGGTCTGAGCGCGATCCGGGGGTTCCAACCTCGAGAGACATCGAGGCGTTACCCCATGCCCACCGGTGTTTTTTTGCCCGCGCTTTACAGATTCCGTAAAAATGTGATCTTGGGTACGGGTCCGCAAGAGCAACTGTGAGTTTCGGCAATTGGAGGATGCAGCACATGCGCCCGGTTCGCACGCTGGTATCGCTGGCGATGATCTTCGCCTTGCTGGCCGCAACACCCGCCATCGCCCAGGAAACCCCTCCCGATACCACTGCCCCGACCGCGTTCGGGATCAGCACGCCCTATCCACACATCGCGGTGCAAGCGGGTGATCAGGCGAGTTTCGACATCGCGGTCACGGCACCAGACCCAACGAGTGCCACTCTGGACGTGACCGGTCTGCCCGACGGCTGGACCGCGACCTTCCGCGGTGGAGGTTTCGAGATCGGTGGTGTCACTGCAGGCCCGACGGCACCCGAGGTCAGTCTCGACGTGAACGTGCCGGTGGACGCTTCGGAGGGCACCTACGACATCGGAGTCACTGCCGATGCCGGCGGCCCGTCGGCGTCTTTGGCCCTTCAGATACGTGTCTCCGCCCAGGCTGGTGGTGAGGTGACCCTCACGCCCGATTTCCCCGGGCTGCGCGTGCCGGCGGGCGAGACCGCGTCTTTCAGCGTCGAGCTTCGCAACGACACCCCGAGTGATCTCCAGTTCGAGTTGAGCTCGGCCGGACCGACGGGATGGGACATCACCGCCCAGCCGTCCAATGAGCCGCAGGCCGCCACGATCCAGGTCGACTCCGGCTCCACCGCCACGGTCAATGTGGAGGCGGCATCGCCGCCCCGGGCCGAATCCGGCCAATATTCGATCTCGGTTCAGGCGGCTTCACCGGACACCACCGTGGAGGCAGAGATGATCGTGGAGATCGTCGGCTCGTTCTCTCTCGATCTGACCACCACCGACCAACGTCTCAGCACCGAGGTGAGCGCCGACGGCTCCAGCGATGTCGAGCTCATAGTGACCAACACCGGCACCGCGCCTGTACGGAACGTCCAACTCTCCGCCACGCCCCCCCGGAACTGGGAGGTCAGCTTTGCCGAGGAGGTGGTCGCTGAGATCGGCGCCGGGGAGTCGGTTGCGGTGGTGGCCACTGTGACACCTTCGGAGCAGGCGATCGCCGGTGACTACGTGATCACCTTCGACGCCAGTAGCGAGGAGGCCGGGGCCTCGGTGGACATTCGGACCACGGTCAACCCGTCGGCACTGTGGGGTTTCATCGGCATCGCGCTCATCGCCTTGACGCTCGCCGGCCTCGCCTGGGTGTTCCGCCGGTTCGGCAGGAGATGAATGCATGGGCAGTGCCATTCGGACGGTTGGTCTCACCAAGCGTTACGACGATGTGACGGTGGTCGACGGTCTGGACCTGGACATCGCACCCGGCGAGGTCTTCGGCTTGCTCGGTCCCAACGGCGCCGGCAAGACCACCACCATCTTGATGTTGCTGGGCCTGACGGAGCCATCGGCGGGGGAGATGGAGGTCCTCGGCCTCGATCCTCGCCGCAGTCCCCTCGAGGTGAAACGTCATGTCGGTTACCTCCCGGACGCGGTGGGTTTCTACGACGAGTTGACCGGACGCCAGAACCTGAGGTTCACGGCCCGGCTCAACCGTCTCGACGAAGCCGAGTCACGGATCGACCGGCTCCTCGGCGAGGTTGGTCTCTTGGAGGCCGCGGATCAGCCGACGGGTGAGTACTCCCGAGGCATGAAACAGCGTCTCGGGCTGGCCGATGCTCTGGTCAAAGAGCCTTCGATCCTGATCCTCGACGAGCCGACAACCGCAATCGACCCGGAAGGTGTTGCCGAGATCCTCGAGCTCATCAGGTCGTTGGCCGTCGATCAGAACGTCACCGTGCTCCTCTCCAGCCATTTGCTCAACCAGGTACAAGCCGTGTGCGACCGGGTGGCGATCTTCGTCGCCGGTTCGGTGGTGGCCCACGGCGAGCCCCATGAGCTGGCGGCCCATCAGGTCGGTCACGCTCGTGTCGAGTTCCGCTTCGCCGACGACGTCGAACTCGCCCGGAGTCGTCTCGAGGGTCTCGACACCGTCGAAGACGTCATCCATGGGAAGGTCCCCGGGTCCTGGATAGCCACGCTCGACGCGGGGACGCTCCCCGAGACCGTCAGCAATCTCGTCGCCGCGGGATCACGGGTTACCGGCGTGCGACGGGTCGACGAAGACCTCGATGCCATCTATCGCAGGTACTTCGAGAACCGGGAGGTGCCGGCATGACCCCATCGACCCGGAACGTGCCCGCCTCCCGGACGGGTCATGTCGAACCCGGCCGGGGGGGATGGAGGGTGGTGGCCGCCAAGGAACTCGCCGACCATCTCTTCTCGGGCCGATTCGTCGTGCTCCTCGCCGTTCTCGGCATCGCCACCGGCGCCGCGGTGTTTGCTGCATCGGGTGGCATCCGTGACGTGGCGCCCAACGCCGAGGGGATCACCGCGCTGTTCCTGAAGTTGTTCACCGTCACCACCGACCCGGTCCCGTTCCCGCTGATCATCTTCGTGAGCTTCCTCGCCCCGCTGCTCGGCATCATGTTCGGGTTCGACTCGGTCAACGGGGAGAGGGCCCAGGGCACGTTGCCCCGGTTGTTGTCCCAGCCCATCCACAGGGACGAGGTGATCCTGGGCAAGTTCGTCGCCGGGATCTCGGTGATCGCCATCATGCTCACGGCGCTGGTGGTCCTGGTCGCCGGGATCGGGATCTTCCGGCTCGG
>CAZZIG010000038.1:0-12274 GCA_964653975.1 uncultured Acidimicrobiaceae bacterium | reverse complement strand
AGCGAGTGGAGTTACTCCTCTTGGAGTTGGTTTGGTGTGATCACAGGCCAATCCGAGTCGAGTTCGGCCTTCCGAGAGCGGTAATCGTCCCGTCGCTTCCAGAACTTGGTCTTCCAGACCCTGAACCGGCGCTTGCCCGGTTCGCCGGTGCCGTTGTGGACTTCATTGTTCCGGGTTCGTCTCTCTTCGGGAAGGACGACTTCTTCGGGGTCTTCGAGCGTGTTGAGGAGCTGATTGGTGGCGTGTCGTGTCGCCCGATGCCTCTGCTTGCGCTCCTCACGTGTGGGGCGACTCTCGTCGTATCCGGGAATCTCCTGGCGGTGCTCTCGCGACCTCTTGGCCATTCATTACCTCCTGTCGTGACCGTGGTCGTTTCAGTCGACAGGTGCGGTGGCGGGTCGCGCCCTAGCGCCATGTTCCGAACCTAGCAGGACTGGAGAATTTGTGGCCAGGGTCTTTGTCCCCTGCCGCGGGGGCGGCTGGCCGCTATAGGACGAAAGGCACGAAACGGCGAGGCACCGTCTCCCTGTATGCCCTGTAGTCGGAGAAACGGAGACGGAGTTGACGCTCCTCGTACCCCGACTTCAGCACGAAGAACGGGACGAGCCCGGCAGCCAGCACGAGTGCGAGGAGGCTGTCGAACACGAGCGCCGTTCCCATCATGAACAGGATCAGGCCCCCATAGATGGGATGACGGGCGAATCGGTACGGCCCCGACGTCACGAGTTCTGCCCCCGACCGTGGGATCGGGCTCGCCACCGGCACACCGAGAAGGCGCGCCGATGTGAAGGCGAGGATGATCCCGAGCAAGGCGAGGGTGGCGCCGACGACGTGGCCGACCCCGACCCCACCGCTCGGCAGGCTCCCGTCGTAGAAGAGGGCCACGGCGATGACGACGATGATCCCCACCTGACCCGCCACCAGCGCCCCAGCCTCCCACCGCCAACCGGATGGGAGCCATTTCCGCTCCAGTCGATCCACGTCCTGGCTCTGCAGGGCGGAGAGAGACTCCCGTGCGGTGCCGTCTTCGCCTACCGGGGCGTCGGGCCATACATCGAACAGGGGATGCAGAACGAACTTGCGCTCGGCGGCGCGGGGATGGGGGATGGTGAGCCGTTCGTCGTGATGGTGCACTTCGGCCGCCACTATGTCGAGATCGAGCGTCCGTGGCCCCCAGCGGACACCCCGCTCCCGTCCGTGATCTCGCTCGATCGTCTGACAGACCTCCAGGACCTGCAACGGGTCCGCCACGGTTTCGACGACGACGACCGCGTTGAGGTAGGGGCCCTGGGCCGGACCACCGACCGGGGCCGTCTCATAGATAGCCGAGACGGCGGTCACGGTGAAAGCCTCGGCCAGTTCGTTGTGGGCATCGATCAGGTGCTGGAGACGGTCCCCGAGGTTGGAGCCCAAGGCGATGGCGTAGCGGGTCACCCGAGGCTCGATCCGAGGACCATCCGACGCCCACTACCCCGACGAGCCCGTTCGCTCGATGGTCACCGATACGTCGTCGAAAGCGAGATCGATCGGTGCATTCGGCTTGTGGATGGTCACCACCGCCTTGTCGACACGGGCATGACGGAGGACGGTGTCGGCGACACGGGAGGCCACTGTCTCGATGAGCTTGTGCGACTCGGCGCCGACCACCTCACGGATCTCGTGGGCCAGAGTCGAGTAGTCGAGGGTATCGGCCAGGTCGTCTGTCTCGCCCGCGGTGGCCATGTCGGTGTACGCCGTCACGTCGACCCTGAACACCTGCGCCCGCTCCTGCTCGTCGGCATTCACCCCATGTTTGGCATAGACCTCGATGCCGGTGAGCTCGATGCGATCGTTCAATGAGCGCTGGCCTCGGGGATCAACGAACGACCCTCCGGGCCCAGGGCGCGGCCGAGGATCTGTTGGATCAGTGCCAGAGCGAGTATCGGGTCCTCGACCATCCCCGAGCTGACCAGATATCCACCGAGGAGACCGCCGATGGTGTCGTCGATCGTCTCCCGGTGGATCAAGACCTTGGCGTGGTTACGGGCCAGTGCCTGATCGAGGGTTCCGAAGAAGCGGGCGACATCTTTTTGGGTCAAGGGGCTGGACATCGGGACGGAGTAGGTGGCAATGCCCGCTTGTCGATAGGCGGCCAGGTTCTGGTTGCCCGGGAGCATCGAGACGATGGTGTTGATCTCGGCCTCCTCGACCAGCCAGGTGATCTCCTCCTCGCGCCGCACCCGCCGGTGTTGGAATCCGGACCCGCCCACGCGGTCGGACACCGCGAGACGGTCGGAGATGACCCAGGTGAAACCCCGGGGCTTTAGCCCTGCAACCATACGTCCCATCGCTGGTTGGCCACGATAGCGGCCGCAACCCCCAGCGCATCTTTGCTTCCGGACACACCATGGACCCGAAACAGGCGTGCGCCGGCGGCGAAACCGAGCGCCGTGGTCACCGCGGTCGCCCGGTCACGAGCCTCCCGGGTGTCGCCGACGACGAGACTCCCGAGAAAGCCCTTGCGTGAGGTCCCGATCATCACCGGATACCCATGACCGGACAGACGCTCGAGGTGTGACAGCAGGGTGAGACTGTGCTCGGCCCGCTTGCCAAAGCCGATGCCCGGGTCGATGGCGATCCGACTCCGATCGACGCCGGCCGCCTCGAGACGCATCGCAGCTCCGAGCAGGAAGTGCTCGACCTCTGCCACCACGTCGTCATAGTGAGGATCGAGGTGCATGTCGGCGGGTGTTCCCCTCATGTGCATCGCCACGACTCCACATCCGGAGGCCGCGACGACCTCGATCATCTCGGGATCGGTGTATCCGGTCACGTCGTTGACCACATGAGCCCCCACAGCCAGGGCGGCTCGAGCCACACCGGGCTTGTAGGTGTCGACACTCACCCGGAGCCCTTCGGCGAAGAGGCCCTCGACGACGGGGAGCAGCCGGCGCATCTCCTCTGGCTCGTCCACGGCTTGTGCCCCGGGCCTCGTCGACTCGCCCCCGACGTCGATCAGGGCTGCCCCTTCATCGACCATGTCGATACCTCGGGCGATGGCGGTGGTTGGTTGCAGATACTCCCCTCCGTCCGAGAAGGAGTCAGGTGTTACGTTGAGCACGCCGACGAGGGCACCGGCACCGAGATCGATTTCTGCGTCGGCGACGTGCCACGATGTCGCCGGAGCGCTCAACGCCTCGTGCCGAACAACAGCGACATCGCCTCGGAGCGTGTCGCCGCGTTGGTCTCCATGATGCCGCGCACCGCAGAGGTCACCGTCACGGCTCCAGGCTTGCGCACGCCGCGCATGGACATGCAGAGGTGCTCCGCCTCGATGACGACCAGGACGCCCAGTGGGTCGAGACGGTCGTCGAGGCAATCGGCGACCTGGGCGGTGAGCCGCTCCTGCATCTGGGGACGGCGGGCGAAGCCTTCGACCAGACGCGCCAGTTTGGAGAGACCGGTCACCCTGCCCTCCGGCATGTACGCGACATGCGCCTGGCCGTGGAAGGGGACGAAATGATGCTCACACATCGAGTAGAAGGGGATCTCGCGGACCATCACGATCTCCTGGTAGTGCTCTTCGCCGAAGAAGGCGTCGACCTCTTCTCCGGGATCGGTGTGGATCCCGCCGAACACCTCTTCGTAGAACCGAGCCACCCGCTCCGGGGTCTCCACCAGCCCCTCACGGAGTGGATCCTCACCAATCGCCTCGATGATCTCCCGTACCGCCTTCTCGATCCGTCCTCTGTCGATCTCTCTCATCGCCCTGAAAACTACCGCCGGCACCTGGCTATTTCCTCGGATTGAGATGACGGGTTGACAATGACATCACTATGACGTTACAGTGACATCATCACGACATCTTTTCGATGTCGGAAGAGAGGCACTGGAGACGTCATGTTGGTTACAATGACCCACAACCAAGTAGAGGCTCTGTTACAAGAGCGAATCCGTTACCACGAGAAGAACAAGAAGCACCGCTGATGCAGTTGTCACACGCCATAACGAATCTGGAGTCGGCCGTCGAGACCCAGCTGAGGGTGGCCGGCCCGGAGATAGCCGAGGCCGGCACCCAGTTGATGGCCGCTCTGAAGCCCGCGATCACCCAGACGATGATGGAAGTGGTCAGCATGGCCGTCACCGAGATCTCCAGTCAGCTGACGACCCAGACGATCGACATCAAGCTCGTCGACGGTGACCCCGAGTTGGTGGTCAACGACGACCCGTCCGCGGTTCCACCACCTCCTCCCCCGCCACCGCCGGGATCGGAGGAGGCCGACGAAGCCCGGATCACGGTCCGGCTGCCCGGATACCTGAAGGATCTGATCGCCAACGAGGCGGAGAGCGCCGGTGACTCGATCAACTCCTATGTCGTGGACCTCCTCAGTAGCAAGGCTCGCAAGCGCGCCAGCCACGGTTCCCACCACAAGACCACCTTCCAACTGTGATTCACAAGACTTTCGACGTCGACGGCTCGCCCGACATCGAGGTTCGTATCGAATCGGGCAAAGTCGAACTCCATCAGGGTGAGCACTTCAAGGTCGATGTCACCGTCGACACGTCGTCTCCGGGTTTCATCGTCGAGCAGCGGGGCAACTCGATACTGGTTTCCTCCGACAAGACCACATCTTGGTTGTCCCGCGGCTCGGCTCACATCGTCATCGAGACTCCGGAGGGGAGTGACCTGAGCATCGGTGTCGCCTCCGCGGAGATACGCGTGAATGTCCCCGTCGGCAAGGCGGAGATCAAGACCGCCTCGGGGGACATCGAGTTGGGGCGCGCCGAGTCTCTAGCGATCAAGACCGCTAGTGGGGACGCCGACGTGGAAGGTGTCGAGCACGCCCTGACCTTCACCTCGGCATCCGGGGATCTCAGGGTGCGGGATGTCTGTCGTGGCAGCGTCGTGATCGCCACGGCCTCGGGTGACGTCCACATCAACGACTGCGAGGCTTCCATCACCGTCAACACCGCTTCGGGAGACGTGGCCGTTTCCCGATTCACCGGGCGCAACGCCTCGTTCAAGGGCATGTCCGGAGAGGTCGAGTTGGGCATCCCCCGCGGCACCGAAGTCGACCTCGATGTCAACCTTCTCTCCGGGAGGCTACGTCTCCCCGATCCCGTGCAGGCTCAGGGCGGCGACCCCGAACGCCGGGTGTCCGTCAAGGCCAAGCTGGTCTCCGGCGACATGACCATTCAACGGGTCTGAGCCGCTCGCTCGAGGGGGGTCGTCCCCCTCACCATCAACGCCGTCATCACTTCACCACCAGACTGAAAGCACGGCGGGGGGTCTGAGGGGGGTCGTCCCCCCTCACAATCATCAAGCCTCGGCGGGACGTCCCTTGGTTCGGGGCAGTTTGCGGTCGAGTTTCAGAGACTCGGTGACCTCTTCGGTTTCTTCGTCCTCCTGTTCCACCGCGGCGGCGACATCCTCTCGCTGCTGTGGCAGCACCGGGTTGTCCGGATACTTGATCCGCAGCGAACCGTCGAAGGCATGCTCCCACTTGGGAACGTCGCTGAAGATCTCCGCCACCTCGTCGCGGTCGACGGTCTCCTTCTCGAGCAGGGTCTGGACCATGCGTTCCAGGGCGTCGGAGTGGTGTTCGAGGATGGTGCGCGCCTCCACATGGGCGGCGGTGATCATCTTGCGCACCTCGGCGTCGATGAACGCCGCTACCTCATCGGAGTAGTCCTGTTGACGTGAATAGTCCCGTCCCAGGAAGACCTCCCCATTGGGCCGGCCATACTGCATGGGCCCGAGCTCGTCGCTCATCCCGTACTCCATCACCATGCGACGGGCGATGGTGGTGGCCTTCTCGATGTCGTCGGCAGCCCCGGTGGACGGGTCGGCGAAGATCAGCTCTTCGGCGGTGCGGCCACCGAGAAGCATCGCCAGCCGGTCCACCAACTCGCTCCGTTTCGAGAGATACTTGTCGTGGGTGGGAAGAGCCAGAGTGTGACCGAGCGAGCGCCCCCTGGAGACGATGGTGATCTTGTGCACCGGGTCGGTGTTGGGAAGGGCGTAGCCGACCAGGGCATGACCGGTCTCGTGGTAGGCGATCGTCTTGCGCTCGTCTTCGGAGAGGATGCGGGTCTTCCGCTCGGGGCCGGCGATGACCCGGTCGATGGCCTCCTCGAGCTCGACCATCGTGATCTCCTTGCTGCGCTTGCGTGCCGCCAACAGCGCCGCCTCGTTGATCAGGTTGGCCAGGTCGGCCCCGGTGAACCCCGGGGTGCGCCGGGCGAGGACGGCGAGGTCGATGTCGTCACCGAGCGGCTTGCCCCTCGAGTGAACACCGAGGATGGCCTCCCGACCTTCGACATCGGGAGCGTCGACGGTGATCTGGCGATCGAAACGACCGGGGCGCAACAACGCCGGGTCGAGGATGTCAGGACGGTTGGTGGCGGCCATCACGATGACGCCGGTGTTCCCTTCGAAACCGTCGAGCTCGACCAGGAGTTGGTTGAGGGTCTGCTCCCTCTCGTCGTGCCCGCCGCCGAGACCGGCGCCACGGTGCCGACCGACGGCGTCGATCTCGTCGATGAAGATGATGGCCGGAGCGGTCTGCTTCGCCTGTTCGAAGAGATCGCGGACACGAGCGGCGCCGACGCCGACGAACATCTCGACGAAGTCGGAGCCGGAGATCGACATGAAAGGCACTCCCGCCTCACCGGCGACAGCACGGGCCAGCAACGTCTTACCGGTGCCTGGGGGGCCGAAGAGCAGGACTCCCTTGGGGATCTTGGCTCCCATCTGGCGGTAGCGGTCGGGGTTGGCGAGGAAGTCCTTGATCTCCTCGAGCTCTTCCTTGGCCTCCTGCAACCCGGCGACATCGTCGAAGGTGACCTTGGGCTGTTCCTTGCCCACGACTTTCGCCCTGGACTTGCCGAACTGCATGACCCGGTTCCCGCCACCCTGCATCTGCATGAAGATGAACACCATGAACCCGAGCAGGAAGAGCCAGGGCAGGAAACCGATGAGCAACTCGAAGAACCCGGCGGGCTCCTCGTCGGTAGACCATTCGGTCCCGGAGGTGCGCAACGTGGCGGTCAGCTCCTCCTCGAAGCCCTCGACATAGCTGGCGACCTGATCGAAAGCACCTTCCTCGGCATCGCTGCCGACCTCGCGGGCCTGGGCGCGACGGGAGCGGGCGAGGAGGACCACTTCTTCGTATTCGCCGTCCTCGACGTTCTGCACGAACTGGGAGATGGGGATCTCTTCGGGCCCGGCGACCTGGTCGAACCACCACGAGAACAGGATGGCGACGAGGATGATCGACATCCCGTAGACGATGAGGGTTCGCAGGGTGCGGTTCACTGAGCCTCGGTTCTAGAGGGGGGCTGCCGTTGATGGTACGTGGGTCGGGCGAATAATCGAACCCCGTTGTCTCCGGCTCAGTCGCCCATCACCCCGACATAGGGAAGATTCCGGTACTTGCCGGCATAGTCGAGCCCATACCCCACCACGAATTCCGGCCCAATCGGGAAGGCGACGTACTTCACGTCGATGGGCACCCGCTGGATTCCTTCCTTGAGGAGCAGGGCGGCGATCTCGAGCGACGCCGGCTTGCGCACCTTGAGACTCTTGATCAGATAGTTGAGGGTGAGACCGGAGTCGATGATGTCCTCGACGATCAGAACGTGACGCCCATCGATCTCCTCGTCGAGGTCTTTAAGGATCCGAACCACTCCCGAGGTCTGCGTCGATGCGCCATACGAAGAGACCGCCATGAAGTCGAACTCACATGCCAGGTCAATGTGACGGGCCAGGTCGGCCATCACCATGAAGGCGCCGCGGAGCACGCCGACGAGGAGCAACTCCTTGCCGGCGTAGTCTTCGGAGATCTGCTTGCCGAGCTCGCCCAGCTTCGCTTCGATCTGCTCGGCTGTGATCAAAGGCTTGATGTCCATCCCTGTCCCTTTTCGGTGTTCGGTGGTGGTTCGGAAACCTAGTGCTCCGCCGACGTCTTGCACCATTCCTACTCGACGACGAGGAGTGCCCCACGTCTCGCTACGACACGACCGGCGGCGAGATCCTGGCGATCGCTCGACCCGACTGCCACCGACCACATTCGCTCGATGCGGTCGGCGGTGGGGCTGAGGTCGGCTCGCTCCAGCATTCCGTGCAGTATTCGGTCCGACAGGGGCCGCGGGAGCGTGAGGAGCACCGACACGGCGACGGTGTTGTCGGAGAGACCCGGTGTCAGGCCGTCCAGGTAGGCCAGGTCCCGGGCGAGGATCGTGGCGGTCCGCGCCAGCGCCGACTCCACGCCCGGGTTCATGGAGCGCAACAGTGGGAGGACTTCGAGGCGGATGCGGTTCCTCGTCAATGCCATGTCGACGTTCATCGGGTCGTCGAAGAAGGGAAGACCGGCGAGGGTTGCAATCTCCCGGGTCTCGCTTCGGGTCAGGTCGAGTATCGGGCGGGTGATGTTGGGGGGCCGGAACCTCGGGATACCGACCAGCCCGGCCGGGCCGGTTCCCCGCACCAGGTTGATCAGCATCGTCTCGATGCTGTCGTCACGGGTGTGACCGGTGAGAACCGGGGCGTCGACGGAGCAGAGCACCTGATATCGCGCGATGCGGGCCTGTTCCTCCGGTGACGGGCCCGGCCGGACGCTGACAGAGCTGATCTCGATAGGGATCTCGAGCTCGGCGGCTATCACCCGTGCCGCTTTGGCCAGCTGCGGGGAGGCCGGGAGCTGATGGTCGACATGCAGCGCGGCCACTTCTCGGCCCGCCTCCAGCGTCAGAAACGCCAGCGAGGCCGAGTCGGCTCCGCCCGACAGGGCCACGATCAGCCGACCATCGGGGAGTTCGAGCTTCGACAGCGCCGCGGAGATCAGCTCCTTCAGGCGACGCGCTGCAACCACTTGGTCGGATTCTCGATCTCAGAGAGGTCGGGGAGACTGCTCGCGCCCCGGAACGCGATCGCGAGGGCATCCCAGCCGGCTTCGCGCTCAACACCGAGCACGAAGGACTCCCCCTGCTTGTACTGCTTCAACTTCATCTCGAGACCCGTGAGCCGGAAGAAGGCGGCCGTCCGTTTGTCGTGACGCCGACCCTTGAGCACTCGACTCATCCGCTCCTGAGACCTGAGACGCTGCGCCCCGACCCGGTCCATGACGACATGACCGTGACCTTCCAGAAGCGACATCAGAGCCTGCACCTTGTCGACGACCGCGTTCTGCTCCGGTGAGCCCAACAGCCCGACCAGGCCACGCTCGTCGACGATGGGCCGTCCGCTGTTCCATCGCTGCGAGATCTCCTCGATGACCCTCCCCAGGGCGCCCTCACCCGGCCGTGAGGTCTCGACGATCTCGGCGACCAGCCCCATGAAGTAGTCCCTCATCCATGGGATCCCCTGGAACTGGGCACGGTGGGTCAACTCGTGCAGGGCGACCCAGTATCGAAACTCTGCCGGTTTGAACTGGTGGGTTCGCTCCAGCTGGAGGATGTTGGGACCGACGTAGGCCACCGTGTCGCCCTGCTCACCGGTGGGCAGCACCAGCTCGTACTGGCCGAGAACACGCCGGGCCAGGATGCTGAGGACGGCACGGGTCTCGGCGGCCAAGACACGCTCGGCGATGACGGCGGCGGCTTGGCTCCGACTGCCGGCCTCCTCGATCTTCTCCTCGAGCTTGCGACGGGCGGGCTCGGTGAGATGAGCGAAGGTGGCCACGTTCCGGTCCATCCACTCGGTGCGGTCGATCACGACGGTGTGAGGCGTCCCGGGTAGGGGGAGACCCGTCGCCTCGGGCACGATGAGCGACACCTCGCGGGTGATCTGTTCCATCTTGTCGGAGAGGTCGGCGAGGTGATAGGTGTCGGCGAGGGGATAGGTGCCCGCGACACGATCTGTGAGACGGCCCCGGCGGGGCCGTGGGGTGGCCACTACTCCACGATGCGGTACCGCTTCCGCACCACGTCGGTGAAATACTTGACCGCCGTCACCAGGACGATGATGCCGGCGAGGACGAGACCGGTTGGTATGAGGTAGCGGTAGGTCCAATCGGCCTGCTCGGCCTCGACCTCTTCGACCACTATCGGCACGGCCGGCTCGAGGCCGCTTTGAATCGTGGTGGTGGTGCCTTCGGCAGGGGCTTCGTCACCGTCGCCTCCTTCCTCGGCGGCGAGGACAGCCATGGAGAAGCCGGCGATGAGGACCCCGACGAACAGGACGAGCAGTGAGTTTCGAGCCGTTCGACTCATGGGCGCCCAGCCTACAACTCGCCCGGAGTGGGGGCGAACTTCGCTAGTGCGAGCGGGTGGTCTCCTGCCGGATCAACTCTTTGACCCTGGCCTCGAGGGTCTCCGGCATGTCCTCGGTGAGGCATCTGCGAACCACCATCTTGAGCCGACGCTCGAAGTCGAAGTAGTCGTGGCAACCATTGCAGTCTTCGATGTGACCGCGGACGGAGGCAGCGGTCTCCTCGTCGAGCTCGGCATCGAGATACTGGTAGATCTGGTCTTTTGCGTCTCCACATTCGCAATCGTGACTCATGGTCTCTCAGCGTCCTCCGGAACGAGCCCTCGTTGGCTTGCAAACTCCCACAACCTCTTCTGCATGGCTTTTCTTCCGCGATGAAGCCGTGACATGACCGTGCCGATCGGAATGTCGAGGATCTCGGCGATCTCCTTGTACGAGAAGCCCTCGAGGTCCGCCAACAGCACCGGCATCCGGAAGTTCTCCGGCAATTCCTCCACCGCCGCCTTGATGTCGGACTCGACCAACCCGTCGAGCACCCGGTCCTCGGTGGTGCGGGAAGCATCCGCTGTGTCTTCGGACCCGAGCCTCCGGTATAGGTAGAGATCTTCGACGTCGCCGAGATCGGTCTCGGTGGGCCGGCGCGAGTCTTTGCGATACTTGTTGATGTAGGTGTTGGTGAGGATTCGGTAGAGCCACGCCTTCAGGTTGGTGCCCTCCTCGAAGGTGTCGTAGGCCCTATAGGCCTTGAGGAAGGTCTCCTGCACCAGGTCTTCGGCATCGGAGGGGTTGCGCGCCATCCGCATCGCGGCCGAGTACAGCTGACGGGAGAATTGGAGGGCGTCACGCTCGAAGTTCGCCTGGTCGGCCATCGCCCCGGCACGGTAGCCCGGGGGTTCGGGTAGGGGCGATTTCCCACTTCGAGGGTCTCGTGTCACCTCGCGGCGAGTGGTGCGCGGATAGGTTGGGAGCCGATGGCCGAACTCATCCGCGTGGAGACGACGAAGTTCCCGGACCATCCCCACTGGCGATTCGACGTCGTGGCTCTCGGTCGAGACGACTTCGGGACCTGGGTGCATGCGCCTACCGGCACGCACGTGCAGCGCGGAAACGAGCAGCCTTTCACTCTGACATCCGGATTCGTCGGGCTGATCCCCGTCGACGACTGGTGGATGGTCGAGTTCTACCCCGATCATCCCACGATCACGAGGTATGTGAACATCGGCACGCCGCCGGGCTGGGACGGCACCACCGTGACGCAGATCGACCTCGATCTCGACGTGGTTCGACGTCTCGATGGCACGGTTGAGATCATCGACCAGGACGAGTTCGAGGAGAACCGCGCCACCTACGGCTACCCCGACGAGTTGGTCGAGGGGGCCATCGAGGCGGCCGACCGGGCCGTCGCACTCATGAAGGCAGGAGCCGAACCATTCAGAGAGGTGGCCGCTCGCTGGGTCGAGCGTGCCTTCCGTTCGGAGTGAGAGCCGGAGAGGGGAGTCGAACCCCTGGCCTATTCATTACGAGTGAATTGCTCTACCACTGAGCTACTCCGGCGGAAGGCCCATTCTAGAGGTGGGTCGACCCCTGAGCCAGACCTTCGGAGCGGTTGCACCGTGGTGCACGTCGGGTGCGCATCCCTGCACGACAGATCCGTTACTCCTCGGACCCCAGCGAGGCGAACAGATTGGCCAGGACGAGCTCGCGACGGAGATTGGCCTGGATGTCGATCACCGCGTCCAGGACCTCCTCGGCCGCCGAGACCGCCCGTCGCGGTGGCACATCCGTGAAGGAGGCCAGGTCGAGGTCGCGGTTGCGGATCGGACCGCCCAGCTGCAGCGAGGCCGAAT
Organism: uncultured Acidimicrobiaceae bacterium; assembly: GCA_964653975.1. Classification (GTDB taxonomy): domain Bacteria; phylum Actinomycetota; class Acidimicrobiia; order Spongiisociales; family ZC4RG35; genus JANQRA01. The sequence goes on along the minus strand of CAZZIG010000038.1, from coordinate 238 downwards.
CCGAGTACCACGACGCCAGTATCTCCAGCCCGCTCACCAGCAGGGACATCTCGGCGCGGCGTCGGGACCGTTGCGTCTTGTCCTTGGGAAGATCCTCCGGGATGGACTGCTCCACGAGTGGCGCCAACTCGGCCAGCACCTCCATGGCGAGACGCTGACCGTCACCCGGATGGGGTGTCACCTGACCGGGGATGGCCAGCCACATCTCACGGAAGTGCGCCACCTCGGGTTGGCTCAT
>CAZZIG010000037.1:0-5394 GCA_964653975.1 uncultured Acidimicrobiaceae bacterium | reverse complement strand
ACGGGCTTTCCTGATGCGAGCCTGCTGAACAACTCCGCTGACGCCCGGTGACGCTCGAACACTCGCGTTCGTTCCGATTCGGGATGGGGGCCGGTCTCTTCGCCATAACGGCCGTCGCGTTCCTCAGGGCACCGCTGCTTCCGGCCATCGGCCGCGACCTGGGCCTCTCCGCCGTCGGGCTCGGCGGTCTGGGCTCGGCATTCGCCCTCGGCCGGCTCACGGCCGACTTCCCTGCCGGGGCTCTCACCGACCGGTCACGCCCCGGACGAATGATGGCCATCGCCGCGGGCATCGTCGCCGTAGGGAGCCTGTTGTTCGGCCTCTCCCCCGTGGCGATCGTGGCCTTCGTGGCCGCCTTCGGACTGGGCATCGGGTCGACCTGGACCCTCACGGGCTCGATGGCGTTCTTCGCCAGGGCTCCGCGCGTGAGCCGTGGCATGTCGATGTCGTTCTTCGCCGCAGCCCTCCTGGTGGGACAGGCCGTAGGGCCGGCGCTGGGGGGACTCATGGGCGCCCTCTGGGACTGGCGGGTGGCGATGGTCGTTGGAGCCGTCGTTGCCGCCGCGCTCGTCCCCGTGTTCCTGCGCAACCCCGGCGTCGCCCCGGACCCCGAGAGCCAAGTCGACGCTGATCGAGAAGGGCGACCGATACCGCGACGAATACTCGCGGTCCTCTATCTCCTCCCCGCGGTCCAGTTCTCGATCGGCGCCGCCATGATCCAGACCCTGGTTCCCATCGTCGGCGACGACGAGCTGGGCTTGGGGACCGCCACCGTGGGCTTGGCCATCGGCCTCGGTGGCATCGCCAGGCTGGTCGGGGCGGTCGTCTCGGGCCGGGTCTCGGACAGCATCGGCAGGAAGTGGGCATTGGTGCCCGGGCTGTCACTGCAGACGGCGGGCTTGGTCGTGTTCGCCCTCGCCGGCGGAACCATCGCCTGGTGGCTGGCGATTCTCGGGCTGACGCTCGGGTCGGTGGCGGTCAACGTCGGCTCGACGATCCTCGCCGATCTCACCGAGGAGGGTGGGCTGGGCAAGCGCCTGGGGGCCTTCAGATTCGCCGGGGACCTCGCTTTCCTGGTCACTCCCTTGTTGAGTGGCGCCCTCTACGAGGTGAGCGGCCGATTCCTGGGGACCCTCCCGCTGCTGGCGCTCACCACCACCGTGACGCTCGGGGCGCTCTTCGTCCTCCCCGAGACACTCCGCACGCCCGCCTGATCACGACCTGGGCGGTGCGGTGGACTCCCTGATCGAGAGGGTCGGGGTGAGCCGGATCGACACCGGCCGATCGAGAGACGAACCCGAGGCCATCATCGGCAGCAGCGTGTTGGCAGCCTCCACCCCCATCTGCCGGTAGGGAACCCGGACCGACGTCATCGGAGGTTGCATGAGGTCGAGTAGGGGTATGTCGTTGTACCCCGTGATGGAGACATCAGTGCCGACCTCCTTGCCGGACTCCCGTACGGCGCGGTAGCAGCCCAACGCGATGAGGTCGTTGGCGGCGACGATCGCCGTGAGGTCGGGACGCCGCTCGAGCAGGGTCTGGGCGGCCTTGTACCCGGGGTCGACCTGATACCAGGTCGACTCCTCCACAGCCGACGGGTCGACTGCGAGCCCCAGGCTCTGCATCCTCGTGAGGAACGCTTGGTGCCGCCCCAGCCCCGTGGACAAGTGCTGGGGACCGGCCACGTGGCCGATCCGCTCGTGGCCAAGCGAGGAGAGATGGTCCACCGCGAGGCCGATTCCGGTGAGATCGTCTCCCAGGATCGCCGGCACGGGGACACCTTCCGTCGAGCGATTGACGAGGACCATGTGGATGCCGCTCTCGAGGAGGTCGATGATGACATCGTCCGAGCGTGAGGCCGTAGCCAGGATGATCCCGTCGACGCGACGCTCGACGAGGGCACGGACCACCTCCCTCGTCTGACCCTCGTTGATGTCGGTGTTGGTTATGAGAAGTGAATAGCCCTCGCCGCCCAGGACCTGTTCGGCACCGGCGATGAGCGGGCCGAAGAGGGGATTCTCGATGTCGGGAATGACCATTCCCACGGACATAGTGCGGTTCTTGCGCAATCCCTGGGCGAGGGGGTGAGGTCGATAGCCGAGTCGATCGGCCATGGCGAGGACCCGGTCCACGGTGTCCTCGTTGACCATCGACCTGGTCTCGGGGTTGAGGGCGCGTGACGCCGTCGAGATGTGGACGCCAGCCTCACGGGCGACGTCCCTCAAGGTCACCTGCTTTGTCATCGAACACCACCCGACACCGATCGAGTCCAGAGTTTACCCCCCGCAGCGGGTGGGTTCCAAGGTCTGCCACCGTGATGGACGCTCCCGGTCTCGATCTGCTACAAACGATTGCATGCACAGTGAGGACCGATCCGGTCTCCGCCTCATGGGGTCATCCGACCTGGCCGGCCACGGCGACGGCATGCAGGTCATGCGACAAGGGGACGCCCTCTATGTCGGGCACTTCGGTCCAAGCGGCATGGGCACCAGCATCCTGGACGTCTCCGATCTCACCTCCCCGCGACTGGCGCGCCAGATCGCCGCACCCGAGGGGGCACACAACCACAAGGTCCAGGTCGCAGACGACCTCCTCCTGGTCAATCACGAGGCGTTCCGAGGAGGCTCGCCGGAGCGGGTCGGGATGGCGATCCATGACATCTCCGACCCATTCGAGCCGCGCGAGATCGGGTTCTGGGACTCGACGGGCCAAGGCGTCCATCGCATCGTCTGGGAAGGGGGGCGCTTCGCATACGTCTCCGCCACGCCCGAGGGGTTCTCTGAGCGAATCTGGGTGGTGGTCGATCTCGACGACCCCGAGAACCCGACCGAGCGCGCTCGCTGGTGGTGGCCCGGGATGAACGACGGCGAAGAGCGCGATTGGCCAGGGTCCGAGGAGCGTTCGGTGCATCACGCCCTCGTCTCCGGGGACCGTGCCTTTCTCGGGTTCTGGGACTCGGGGATGGTCATCCTCGACATTTCCGATCTCGACCACATCGAAGTGGTCTCCAGATTGAACTGGGTCGTCGGGGGCAACACTCATACCTGTCTCCCCCTCGCTTCGCGGAACCTGGTGGCGGTCACCGACGAGGCTACGTTCAGCGACTGCCAGGGACCTCCCCACATGATCCGTATCGTCGACGTCTCAAGCGAGCGGAGCCCCGAAGTGAGGTCGGTCTGTCCGCCCCCGGGGGAGGAGTTCTGTCTGCGCGGGCTTCGCTACGGGGCCCACTGTCTCCACGAGAACCGCCCCAACAGCTATCGCAGCGATACCCTTCTCTTCGCCACCTATTTCAACGCCGGCCTTCGGGTCTACGACATCGAGGATGCGGACCACCCGAGGGAGGTCGCCCACTACATCCCGGAGTGCCCGCCCGACCAGGAGGCGATCCAGATCAACGACGTGTTCGTCGACGAGGATCTCAATGTCTTCATCACCGACCGGGTCAGCGGTGGCGTCTACGTCCTCCGGCCCGACGATGCCCTGGCCGACCAGATGACCAAGAGCCGGTTGTGACATGTCGAAAGGAGTGCCCATGACCGACATCGGATTCACCCCCTCCGAAAACCCCTTCGTGGTCGAGCATGGAGGTTTCTACCGACGCTGGCTGAGCATGATCGACGGCGTCGATGAGCTGCGCACGGCGGTGACCCGGCTCGAGGGCACGACCCAGGACCTCTGGGTTCCTGTCTGGCAGGAGATGGGCGAGCAGCACGAGGAGGAGGGCGACCGGCTCGACCAGGGCGGCGACCACGAAGAGGCCCGACGGGCCTACCTCCAGGCCAAGACCTACTACGCCATCGGCAGGTTCCCCGGTGAGATCACCGACGTGAAGGCGCAGATCAGCGAGGCCTGCGCCCGGGCCTATACCAAGGCGTCTGCTCACCTCGACCCGCCACTCGAGGTGGTCGACATCGCCCACCAGGGCAAGGACATCCGGGTGCACCTCCGTCTCCCCAAAGAGACGGACGGGCCGGTGCCGGCGGTGCTCGTCATGTGTGGCGCCGACGTATTCAAAGAGGACCGTGGGTGGGCCGCGGAGCTTGCGCTCGACAACGGACTCGCCTCGGTGGTGATGGACGGCCCCGCCACCGGCGAGAACCCGTTCCCGTGGTCACCCGACTCGGTGACGGCCTGGGAGGCGGCAGTCGACTACCTGGCCTCGCGGCCCGAGGTCGACAGCGACGGGATCGGCGCTTTCGGGATCAGCCGTGGCGGCTATTCGGTGATGCAGCTGGCCGGGACTGTGCCCGAGAAGGTGCGCGCAGTCGTCGCCAATGCCGGCCACCCCTTCGGGTACAGGATGACCGACGAGGAGATGGAGGATTTCGTGGCTCATGCCAACCGTCGCGCCGAGTGGCGTTTCGGCGAGCCGGACGGGCCGCCGTCGTTCAGCCCGACTACCCGGGAACGGGAGGAGGAGCGATTCGAAGAGTGGGCGCTGTCCAAGCTGGGGCTGGTCGATCGCATCACCCAGCCCGTGTTCATGATCAACGGAAAACACGACCACCTCGCCCCGATCGGCAACATCTATTTCATGCTGGAGAGCGGGCCACCCACGCAACGCACCGCCAGGGTCTATTCCGACGCCGGCCACTGCGCCTTCAAGTACCAATCCGATTGGGCCCCCGCCACGTTCAGTTGGTTGAAGACAAAGCTGTCGGCCGACCGGAACGAAGAGTGACCGCTTGATCGGGGTCATCCTCGGCCTGGCCACGGGAGCGCTGTTCGCAACGGGGACAGTGCTGGCCCGGGTCGGCCAAAGACATCGTCCTCAGGACGATGGGCTGTTGATGACGATCCTGGTCAATGTCTTGGTGCTCGGTGCCATCGGGCTCACGCTCACCGCACCCGAATGGAGCACGGCAGGAGTCATTGGCCTCGCCAGCGGTGGTGTGCTCGGCTCGCTCATGGGGAGGTTCGCCAACCTGCGGGCGGTGCGATTGGTGGGTGCCACCCGTGCCAGCGCGTTCATGACGGGGAGCCCGGTGGTGGCGGCGGTGGTCGGCTGGCTGGTCCTCCAGGAGGACGTCGAGCTCCTCGACGCCGTGGGCGGGCTCATCGTCATCGCGGGTCTTCTCGCCCTGGTCAGGGCACGGGCCCAGCCCACTTCGATGATCGCAGGCGTGGCGACACTCGCCGACTCGAAGACTCGTCGTCTCGGATTTCTCTTCGCCACCGCGGCGCCGGTTGCCTTTGGGCTCGGCTTCGTCGTCAAGAAGTGGGGGCTGCTCCGCTATGACGACGCCGTCCTTGGCGCACTGATCGGCTCGATCGCCGCCTTCACGGTGGTGGTGGGTATCGACACTTTCGGAGGTCGCTTCGCACGCCGGGTGAGAGAGAACTTCAGACAGGTCCCCTGGTGGTATGTGGCGGCGGGAGTGGCCATGAGCG
>CAZZIG010000036.1:0-8507 GCA_964653975.1 uncultured Acidimicrobiaceae bacterium | reverse complement strand
ATGACGGAGCCGGGCGCCGGCTCCGATCTGGCGGGGATCAAGACCACGGCCATCCGGGACGGTGACAGCTACCTGGTCAACGGATCCAAGACCTTCATCACCAACGGGATCAACTCCGACCTGGTGGTGACCGCGGTGAAGACCGATCCGAGCCAGCGTCACGCCGGGATGAGCCTCCTGGTCATCGAAGACGGGATGGAGGGCTTCACCCGGGGTCGGAACCTCGAGAAGATCGGTCTCCATGCCCAGGACACCGCCGAGCTGTTCTTCGACGATGTCAGGGTGCCGGTCGAGAATGTCCTCGGCGAGGAGGGGAGGGGGTTCGCTCACCTGGTCGACAACCTGTCCCAGGAACGGCTCTCTCTCACGGTCGGCTCGCTCGCACACGCTCAGACCGCCTTCGACTGGACTCTCGCCTACGTCAAGGAGCGACAGGCTTTCGATCAGCCGATCGGCAGCTTCCAGACCGTCAAACACGCCATGGCCGAGATGCGCACCGAGCTCGACATCGCCCAGACCTACGTCGACTCCCAGGTAGTCGCCCTCAACGGAGACCGGCTCACGCCGGAGGAAGCTGCCAAGGCGAAATGGTGGGTCACGGAGCTGGAGAATCGGGTGATCAGCCGGTGTCTCCAGCTCTTCGGAGGTTGGGGATACATGGAGGAATACCCGATCGCCCGGGCCTTCCGGGACGCCCGGGTGCAGACGATCTACGGCGGGACGACCGAGATCATGAAAGAGATCGTCGGGCGCTCTCTCGGTCTTTGAACAGAGCATTTCGCGAAGGAAGGCAAGTCAATTGAGTAAACCAATCACATTCGACGGCCGCGTCGCCATCGTCACCGGTGCAGGCGGTGGCCTCGGGCGCACCTACGCCCTCGAATTGGCGCGGCGTGGCGCCCGGGTCGTGGTCAACGACCTCGGTGGCTCGGTCGACGGGACCGGCTCGTCTGTGTCCGCCGCCGACAGGGTCGTGTCCGAGATCGAACAGGCAGGTGGCGAGGCGGTGGCCAGTTATGACTCGGTGTCGTCGCCGGAGAGTGGCGAGGCCATCGTGCAGACCGCCCTCGACAGCTATGGCACCGTCGACATCGTCATCAACAACGCCGGGATCCTGCGTGACCGATCCTTCGCCAACATGGAGCTCCACGAGATCGAGGCCGTGCTCGACGTACATCTCCGCGGTGCGTTCTACGTTTCCCAACCTGTCTTCAAGGTGATGAAGGAGAAGAGCTATGGGAGATTCGTGTTCACCTCCTCCAACGCCGGGCTCTTCGGCAACTTCGGTCAGGCCAACTACGGGGCGGCGAAGGCCGGGCTGGCCGGGCTGTCCAACGTGCTCGCCATCGAGGGAGCGAAGTACAACATCAAGTCGAACGCCATCGCACCCATCGCCAAGACCCGGATGACCGAGGATCTCCTCGGGCCATTCGCCGAGATGGTCATGCCCGAACAGGTCACTCCGATGGTGCTCTACCTGTGCTCGGAGGCCAACGAGCACACCCACGAGATCTTCACCGCCGGGGGAGGTCGCTATGGCCGGATCGCGATCGTGACCAACAACGGCTGGATCGCCGGTCAGGGAGAGGTGCCGTCGGTCGAAGACATCGCCGACCATCTCGACGAGATCCGCGATCTCTCCGACCCCATCGTGCCCGAGAGCATCCAGGACGAGATCACGCTGCTGGGCAAGCTCCTCGCCGGCTGATGCCGATCGACGTCGCCGCGGCGGTCGGCGCCGAGCTGACCGGGGAGTCTTATTCGTGGTCCGACGAGGATGTGATCCTCTACGCCCTGGCAGTGGGTGCAGGCGATCCTCCCACGTCCCCCGAGGAACTGAAATACGTCTACCAAGGTGGTCTGAAAGCGATACCGACCTTCGGCACGATCCCGCCATTCGGGATCATGATGAGCATCGGTGCGGTCCCCGGCTTCGACCTCGACCTGGCACGGGTGCTGCACGGAGACCAGACATTGTCCGTCCACGCCCCGATCCCGACGTCGGGGACCGTGACCCAGACGGGTCGGATCGTCGACATCTACGACAAGGGGAAAGGCGCTCTCGTCGTGACCGAGGTGGTCTCCACCCTGGAGAGCACCGGGGAGGCGCTGTTCACCAACCGTTCGGGGATATATGTGCGGGGGGAGGGTGGGTTCGGTGGCGAGAGCGGGCCACCGGCGGTGAATCGCCCACCGGGCCGGGACCCCGATCACGTGGTGGAGTCTGCGACTCTGCCGCAGCAGGCGCTCCTGTATCGGATGGCGTCAGGTGACAAGAACCCCTTGCACGCCGATCCCGGTTTCGCCGCATTTGCCGGGTTCGACCGACCGATCATCCATGGGTTGTGCACCTACGGGATCGTCTGCAAGGCGGTGGTCGAGTCGGCCCTGGGTGGTGAGCCGGGACGGGTGAAGACCTACACGGCGAGGTTCACCGGCCACGTGTTCCCGGGGGAGACCCTGGTCACCCGGGTGTGGGAGGAGGACGGCCGCTGGTTGATCACGGCCGAGACCAAGGAACGGGGGACCACGGTCCTGGCGAACGCGGCCATATCCGGATAGTCGCTCCGGTCGCCCCACTCCGGTCTATGCGCTGATCGTGACCCGGGTGCCGATGGGGGTCATCTCATGGAGGGCGGCGATGTCCTCGTTGCGAAGACGGATGCAACCGAGCGAGATGTCGTCTCCGATCGACCCGGGGTTGTTGGTCCCATGGATCCCGATGATGCCGTCACCACCGTTGAACTCGGTGATGCTGTCGGACCGAGCAGAAAGACCGAGGGCGTATGGTCCCCACGGGCTGCCGGGGTCGGACAAGGTGACACTGTCGGTCACGAAGTAGACGCCGATCGGTGTCTGGTTGTGCTCGCTTCCCACTCCGACTCGGGTGCGCAGGACCTCGGTCCCGTCGACGACGTAGGTCAGTTCCCGGTCGGACAGATCGACGCGGATCTCGGCGTCGGCGATGTAGAAGTCCAATCCATCACTTTCGATCCAGCCCGTGCTGCCGTTGGGTCGGAGGGGGAGCATGACTTCGTAACGCCCTCGCTCGGGCCCGCCGATGACGGCGAGCACAGTCGTCGTCCCCAGGATCGTGGTGGGCTCCAGTGTCGTCCGTGGGTCGGCACTGGTCGGTGATTCGAAGACTTCGGCCCGACCGTGAACGACTGCGGTCAACCCTTCGGTCGCCTTCACTGCGGTGTCGAAGCCTTGCCACACCGGCCGTGACTGCGATGACTGCCCGCTGGCCGGGGCCCGGGTCTCGTGGGTGCGTGTCGAGGTATGAGCGGCCGCCAACGCCGGCGCCTCGCCGGCCGACCCTGCGGTGCTGGTGCCGCAGGCGGCGACCAGGAGGGAGATGGCGACGAGGGGTATGCGCAAACGCATCGTGATGATGTTATCGGTCGACCCGACCCTGGCGTTTAGCCTCGGGTTCGTGGCCGAGGTCTATGTCACCAAGAAGCTCCCCGACGACCATCTCGCCCGTCTGTCCGAGTACGACATGGCTGTCTGGGAAGGGCCCGGGCCGGTTGGCAGGGATCTGCTCCTCGAACAGGTGACAGAGGCGAGAGGCCTTCTGTGCATGCTCACAGATCGGATCGACATCGAACTGCTGGAGACAGCCTCGCGACTCGAGGTCGTCTCCCAGATGGCAGTGGGTCTCGACAACGTCGACGTCGCCGCCTGTCGACGCCGCGGCATCCTGGTCGGTCACACTCCCGACGTGCTCACCGAGACGGTGGCCGACTCCGCGTTTGCCCTGCTGGCATCGATCGTCCGCCGCCTGCCCGAAGGCGAGCGGGAGGTGAGAGCTGGTCGGTGGGGCCCGTGGGAGCCGTTCCATCTCGTCGGTGGCGACCTGCACGGGACGACCCTCGGGATCGTGGGCATGGGCCGGATCGGGAAGGCGGTGGCTCGTCGGGCGGCGGGCTTCGAGATGGAGGTGATCTACACCTCACCCCACGAGGAGGACATCGGTGCGCGACGGGTCCCCCTCGAGGAGCTGTTGGAACGGTCCGATCACGTGGTTCTCTGCGTTCGGCTGGACGAGACGACCCATGGCCTGATCTCGACCGAGCAGTTCGCCACGATGAAAGAGACCGCTTGCCTGGTCAACGTGGCCCGAGGCCCGGTGGTGGACACCGATGCCCTGGTCGAGGTCTTGAGGGCCGGTCGGATCGCAGGGGTGGCACTCGACGTCACCGACCCCGAGCCCCTTCCGGGAGACCATCCTCTCCTCGAGTTCGACAACTGTCTGGTGGTGCCGCACATCGCCAGCGCCTCGATCCGCACCCGGAGGGCCATGTCGTCGCTGGCGGTCGACAACCTCCTGGCCGGTCTGCGTGGCGAACCTCTCCCGGCGCAGTACCCCGACGAGTTCTAGCAACGCGGAGACGGGTAACCTCGGTTTCTACCCTGGGAAAGAGGACATGTTCGAGTTGCCGTCAGCCCGATCAGTCGAGCGCAACCCGAGTGAGGAGCTCTTGCGCGAACTGGCCCTGGCCAACATGCCCCGGATCACGGTCACCGAGTTCGGCAACCTCAACTATCAGGCCGAGATCACGGCGCGTCTGAAGAACTCGACCTTCTTCGTGTCGGACGTCGAGATCCATCAGAACCGGATGTCCCGGGCCGAGGCGGAGGAGTGGGCCGCCCGTCAGGACGCCCACATAGCCGACAAGGACATGCTGTTGGTGGACGGGTTCATCGGGCCCGACCCCGACTTCAGGACCGGCGCCCGGCTCTATATCGAGGCCGTCCAGCCCAATATCGCCGCCATGCAGACCCACCTGTACTTCCCGGTGGAAGAGGGTTGGGAGCCCGAGCTCACGGTGATCTACACGCCCACGCTGATGGCCGAGGGCCAACCCGATGACAGGCTGATCATCGTCGATCTCGACAATTGGGTGACCAGGGTCTTCGGCTCTGACTACTTCGGTGAGTCGAAGATGGGCGGGCTCCGGATGTGGAACAGACTCGTCTACGACCAGGAGGGTCTGGCCTGTCACGCCGGATTGAAGACCTTCCCGGCCTCATCGACGCGCAGCGGTGCCGAGGAGTCGATGCTGATCATCGGTCTCTCGGGAACCGGCAAGACGACCACGACCTTCCGCCAACAGGCCGGCTCGCTCCCCGTCCAGGACGACTTCGTCGCCTTGATGCCCAACGGTGTCATCCACACCACCGAGGCGGGCTGTTTCGCCAAGACCTATGGTCTCGACCCCGACGACGAGCCGACGATCTACAGCGGCACCACCCGGCCGGACGCCTGGTTGGAGAACGTCTCGGTCGACGAAGACGGAAAGGTCGACTTCTTCGACACCAGTTACACCGCCAACGGACGTTGCACGTTCCCATTGGCCGACATCCGCCACCGCGACCCCAGAGACGTTCCCCCGGCGCGTTATTTGCTCATCTTGAACCGCTCTGATCACGTCATCCCGGCGGTGGCCCGTCTCGATCGGGACCAGATACCCGCCTACTTCATGCTCGGTGAGACCAAGGGGACCTCGGCGGGTGGCGCCGCGGAGGCGGGGAAGAGCCTGCGGGTGCCGGGGACCAACCCGTTCTTCTTCGACGACGACTCCTTGCAGGGCAACCGTCTCCTCGAGTTGTTGGAGACGATGCCGGACCTGGAGGCGTATGTGCTCAACACGGGCCGGGTCGGAGGGGACGACGACGGTTCCAAGAAGGTGGAGATCGGTGACTCCTCGGCCATCGTCCAGGCGATCGTGGAGGGCACCATCGGATGGGAGACAGATCGGGACTTCGGCTACGAGGTGGCCCGGTCGGTGCCAGGCATCGACGACGAGGAGTTGTTGCAACCCAGACGTCTATACGAGCGTCGGAATCGGCTGGAGGAGTACGAGGCGACGGTGGCCCGACTGAAGAAGGAACGGGTCGAGTATCTCTCGGGGTTCGAAGCTCTGGATCCCGACGTTCTCGAAGGTCTCGGCGGCTAGGAGAAGACCCTCACTCTGCCGGCACGACTGCCAGGAGGCAGCCCGTGGCGACCCGGATGTCGGCGACCGGCCCGGTGAACTCATTGGACACCCCCCAGGTGGTCCCGGCGGCCATCGCGGCGTTGTCGAGGTCCCAACGGAGACCCTTCGTGTAGACCCCGGTGACCGGCCCGCCCATGGGAATCAGGGAGATGGTCCGTCCCACGTCGCCATGGAGGACCCGACGACCCCGCACCACGTGGCTCCAGCCCCGGTCGGTCACCCAGTCGATCTCTTCGATGCGACCCCAGCTCTCCGAGCAGAGCAGGGCGGCGACGGCTATCTCGTGATCCACCCGGCCTCCGGCCCCACCCACCACCACCACCCTCTGGGGGATGTCGTCCATCACCCGGGCGAGAGCCAACTCGAGGTCGGTCGAGTCCTTGTCGGCAGGGTGTCGCTCCACGATGACGTGACGGGGGATGACCTCGGTGGCGATCGAGTCCATGTCCCCGACGAGCACGTCGACCACCCGCCCCGTCTCCACCGCGAGGTCGTATCCGGAGTCGGCCGCGATGACGAAATCCGCCTCCGGCAGTTCCTCTGCCAGGGAATCGGCGGGGGAGTCGCCTCCCGCGAAGATGAGCACGGTTTCCATGTAAATGACAAAATCGTCTTACGCGCGAAAACGCGGGTAAGACCTAACCCTCAAGTTGAACCTGAAGGTTGGCCATCGCCTTTCTCAGCACTGCTTCCACCTCTTCCGGGCTGTCGGCCCGGGCGTAGACAAACCCTAGATACCGCTCGCCCTCGGGTGGGGCGACGACTTCACCACCGGGTCGGATGGTGAAGTCGATGCCGGTGATCCCCTCGAGAGCCCGTGTCTCCTCCTCACCGGCGACACCGGTGAGGATCCCCGACTCGGGTGTCGGGATCATCAGCACCCCGCTGGCGACCGGCTCACGTCGCAGACTCTTCGACTCGACCCCGATCGCGTTGCGCAGGATCAGCGACTCGAGCGTCGTTCCCATCAGCCCGAAGTTGAGACTCCGCGAGCACAGCCCGCCGATGGAGCGAGCGGCCACCTCGATGACCCGCGCCCGCCCGTCTTCGACCTTCAACTCGATGTGGACCGGGCCGGAGGTGAGACCGAGAGCGCGTACGGTGGCCGCCGCCACCCGCTCCGCCTCCCCCAGCACGGGTGCCGGTAGACGCGAAGGGGTTATGAACAACGTCTCGGGGAAGTAGGGGCCCGGAGGGGTGTCGGGCTTGTCGAAGACAGCGAGGACCTTCAACTCGCCCGCGGATACGAGGCCCTCGATGGCGATCTCCTCTCCGGGTACGAACGACTCCATCAGCAGGGTGGCGTCCTCGCCCACGATCCGTCGGATGCGCTCCGCAGCCGGTGGGAGCCGCTCGGGGTCGTCGACACGGATCACCCCCTGGCTTGCGGAGCGGTCGAGCGGCTTGATCACTAATGGGAACCCGACCCCGGCGGCCACGTCCTCGATGTCGTCGTGGGGTCTCAGGGCGGCGAACACCGGTTGGTCGATCTCGGCCGCGGAGAGCCGGGTCCGCATCGTCAACTTGTTCCTCGTCGCGGCGGCGGCGTCGGGGGGATTTCCGGTCAACCCCAGGATGGAGTTGGCGTGGGCGGCGACCATCACGCCTAGATCGTCGGCGGCCACCACCCCGTCCACGGGGACCGTCTCCCCGAGCTCGGCGATCGTCTCCGCCGCCGCCTCGGGGTCGGTGCAGTCGATCTGGACGTAGCGGTCGCCCATGTCGAATGGCGGCGGCTGCTCCGATGCGACCACGAGGTCGATGTCGAGGGACTCCGCCGCTTTGACGAAGTCAGCGGCGCGATAGGTGTTGGTGGGGAGGACGACTACGACTCTCGGCATCTGGGGTTTGGGCGGGCTCCTAACTACCATCCTTGCATAGATGACTGATTCCACCGTTCTGAGCATCGAGCCGGACGCTTTGGACATGATCCGCCAGCTACGGGACAACGAGCCCGGAGACGGCGAGTTTGCGCTGTCCATCGAGGTCACGGGTTTCCGAGGTCCCCAGTTCTCCTACGAGTTGGCGTTCGTCCCCTTGGCGGACAAGGCCGAAAACTGGGTCGAAGAGCGTCACGATGACCTCGCGGTGATCTTCCCCAAGGCCGACACCGGCAAGCTGGATGGCGCCGTCTTGGAGCTGACCGAGCAGGGTCTGGCGATGAACAACCCGAACAGGCCGGCATCGCCCGACCTCGGGGCTGCTCCGGCCGGCGACCTGTCGGGCCCTCTGGTCGATCGGGTGCAACAGGTTCTCACCGAGCAGGTCAACCCCGCGATCGCGGCCCACGGCGGCGGAGCCGAGTTGGTCTCCGTCGACGGGACCATTGCCTACCTGAGGCTGTACGGGGGCTGTCAGGGTTGTGGTCTGGCCCAGGTCACCCTCAAGCAGGGCATCGAGAGGATCATCCTGGAGTCGATCCCGGAGCTGAGCCAGGTGGTCGACGTGACCGACCACGCCTCGGGTGAAGACCCCTACTACGAGAGCCAGAAGAAGTAGGGG
>CAZZIG010000035.1:0-40234 GCA_964653975.1 uncultured Acidimicrobiaceae bacterium | reverse complement strand
CTTCGGTGAGCGCCTCTGCCAGGAGGAACACGTATGCCGGCCCGGTGCCTGAAACGGCGGTGACCGCGTCGAGAAGGCTCTCCTCCATCACCCGGACCGCGCCCACTGCGCCCATGATCTCTCTGGCGACGTCGATGTGCTCGGTCCCCGCATGGCTCCCGGGGGCGATCCCGGTGACTCCTTCTCTGACCAGTGCCGGTGTGTTCGGCATCACCCGCACCACGGGGACCGCGCCCAGTTGGGACTCGTAGGCCTGGGTGGTGACGCCGGCGGCGAGAGAGATGACGGTCTGGTGCTCGGAGACTTCGCCGGCCAGCCTCTTGAGGACGTCGGCCACGTCCCGTGGCTTCACCGCGACGACGATCACATCACGTCCCCTGACGGCCTCGATCAAATCGAGCGTCACGGGAGAACCGGTCTTGTGGGCCAGTTCGTCGGCGCGATCGAGACGACGGACGCAGAGAGCCAGCTCCTCGGGCTGCCATCCCGCGCGCAGCAGACCGGCGATGAGGGCCTCGCCCATGGCACCGACCCCGATGACCGCAACGGTGGAGCGATCGGACATGGCGGAGATTCTAAGGAGCGGTGTTAGCTTCGGCTGCAATGGATGTGAGAGCCGTCGCCTCGGAGCGGGACCGGTTGTTGGAACGCCGCCTCGACCGGATCGTCCCGACCTTGATGGAGCGTCATGGGTTCGAGGCTTGGGTGATCGACGCACGCGAGTACAACGAGGACCCCGTGGCCCGCACCATGCTCCCCGCGACCTGGCTCGATACCGCGAGGAGGCGGACGATCCTGGTCTTCCGGGCCTCCGGGCGCGAGCGCGGGGCGATCTCCCGCTACCCGGTGGGCCCGTTCCCGTCGGTGTGGGAGCCCGAGGATCAGCCCGACCAGTGGGCCGCCCTCGCCGACTACCTCGCCGACGTCGTCGGGACCATCGGCGTCAACACCTCCGCGACCTTTCCGCTGGCGGATGGCCTCACCTCGACCGAGCACCTCGCCATCGCTCTCGCCCTGGGGGAGCACCACGTGGAGTCTGCGGAGAAGTTGGCGATCGGCTGGCTCGAGACCCGGCTCGACGAGGAACGGGAGACCATGGCTGAGGCGTGTCGCATCGCCCATGCATTGCTGGGCCGGGCGTTGTCCTCCGAGGTGATCGAACCGGGCGAGACGTCGACCCAGGACGTCGCCTGGTGGCTGACCCAAACGGCACACGACGGCGGATACCGGGTCTGGTTCCATCCGGGTGTGACTCTGCAACGTCGTGGTGAGGCCACCCTGTCCCCTGCCGACGGCCTCGATGACCGGGTGATCGAGAGAGGCGATCTGGTCCACATCGACTTCGGCATCGTCCACCACGGCTATCACACCGACCAACAGCAGCATGGCTATGTGCTGGCGAATGGGGAGACAAAGGCTCCGGCATCGTTCGTCGAGGGGCTGGCCCGGGGCAACCGGCTGCAGGACATCTTGATGGGGGGGATGAGACCCGGGGTCTCCGGCAACGACGCACTGGGACGTGCCTTGGAGACTGCACGCGGCGAGGGCATCGAGCCCATCATCTACACCCACCCCATCGGGCTCCACGGGCATGCCGCCGGCGCCACCATCGGTCTGTGGGACAACCAGGTCGGTGTCGCCGGGGCGGGGGACTACCCCATCGGCGCCAACACGGGCTGGTCGATCGAGTTGGCCGTGGAGATCGCGGTGCCGGACTGGGACGGTCAGATCATCCGCATCATGCTCGAGGAGGACGCCTTCCTGACCACCGACCACATCACCTTCCTGGACGGCCGTCAGGAACAGCTCTGGCTGATCGGGTAGCGGGCTCCACTTCCTGAGGAAAGGAATCCGCGGTCAGGTGAGGCGGGACCTGATCAGTTCGACCACGGTGGCCACGGCCGCCGGGTTGAAGCCTTCGGGGATGATCAGGTCGGCGTAACGACGCGAGGGCTCGACGAACTCGAGGTGCATGGGACGCACCGTGGCGAAGTATTGGGTGAGCACCGAGCCCACCGATCGCCCCCGCTCGGTGATGTCCCTCTCGATCCTCCGGGCCAGCCGGAGGTCGGGGTCGGTGTCGACGAAGATCTTCAGATCGAGCTCGGAGCGAAGTCGGGCGTCGGACAGCACCAGGATCCCTTCGACGACGACCACTCGGGCGGGCTCGATCCGCTGGGTCTCCTCCGATCTCAGGTGGAGAGCGAAGTCGTAGACCGGGTGCTCGATGGCCAGACCGGCGCGCAGGCTCTCCAGATGCTCGACGAGGAGCCCGGTTTCCAAAGAGTCGGGATGGTCGTAGTTGACCCGGGTGCGCTCTTCGAAGCTGAGGTCCACTCGATGCCGGTAATAGGCATCGTGGTGGAGCAGGGCCACCTTGCCGTCGAGTCGATCGACGACCTCCTCGGCGATGGTCGTCTTACCGGACCCCGACCCGCCGGCGAGACCGATGAAGAGAGGGCGGTCGGGCTTCCAGGGGCTCCGCTCGGGCATCCGAGGGAGAGTACGGATGGCGTTCGGCTATTTGTCGGCGACCTTGCTGCGGAGACGCCGGATCTCGTCGTAGACCCCGTCGGTGAGGGTGGTGGAGGCGTCCGCGGAGACCCCACGCATGTTGGCGGGCTCACGCACACGCTCCGGCTGCTCCGGTGGTTCGGGCTCGGGCTCGAGTTCGGGCTCGAGGTTCACCGTCTCGGCGACTTCTGGCTCCGGGGCCACGTGTTTCGCCGTGCTCTCATCCGTAATGTGCTCCAGCCAGGTCGGCTCCGATGAGCCGGAGGAGGCGATACCGCCGGCGAGCCCCTCGAGCCATTGCGACTCGTCTTCGTCGCCCGTGATCGCCTCGATCACGCCGAGCCGGTGCAGGGTGTGGAAGACACGGACGGCGCCACCCCGGCCCACAGCCGTCTCCAGGGCGTCGAAGGTGAAGGGCTGGACTAGGGTGACGAGAACCTGCCATTCGTCGGGCTGCATGGTGATGGGTTCTTCCAGGTCGCCGACGAGTCGGACGCCCGGGGCCTCGAACAGACCGGCGTCGATGACTTCGCCCTCGAGGGAGCGGAGTGCGGCAACTTCGCCCATGATGTCC
Source organism: uncultured Acidimicrobiaceae bacterium (assembly GCA_964653975.1). GTDB lineage: Bacteria > Actinomycetota > Acidimicrobiia > Spongiisociales > ZC4RG35 > JANQRA01. The sequence goes on along the minus strand of CAZZIG010000035.1, from coordinate 37,146 downwards.
TCGACTGCCAACCCGTCACCATCCGGACCGTCGGCGGCACCTACCCCAAAGGTCCCGGTCTCCAGCGTGGAGAGAACGTAGAGGATGTCGGCGATGGCGCCCCGGTCTGTGCCCCGATAACTGCCCTTGTCGCCCGACAACTCCGCACCGGTCACCGACCCGTCGACGAAGTGGACGCGTCCCCTTCGTTCACCTTCGATGTCGAGTGACCCGGTCTTCTTGGTCACCTGCATTATCTGGAGCAAGTCGTTGATGCTCCAGTCCGACAACTGACCCGACAGGTTTGGTCCGTCCAACGTGGTCCTCTCTGAATGAAAGATATCGGCAGAGATCGTCACGACATTGAGGGCACTTCAGTCCTTTTTCGCCTCTTTCATCGCGCGCTTCTGCTCTCGGAGCTCGGCAACATCGTCGAAAGAGGCCACATCGGCGATACTCGGCCAATCCGCCGCCTTCTCCTCCCAGCCCTCCGGTCTGATCCCGAGTCGCTTCCCGAGCAAGCCCACGAAGATCCGTGCCTTGGCGTCACCGAACCCGGGAAGGGCCTTCAGCCGTTTGAGGAGTTCCGCTCCCGTCTCCGCGGTCTCCCAGATGTTCTCTGCCCTTCCGTCGTACTGGTCTGACACCGCCTGGGCCAGGGCCTGGGTGCGTTTGGACATGGCGCTCCAATAGCGGTGGACCGCTGGTGGGCCCTGAAAAGCAGTGGCGAGCTCGTCGGGATCCCAGGCGGCGAGACGCTCCGCGGTCAGGTCCTCCCCGAGCCGCTCCCGGAGGAGTTGGGGACCGTAGAAGGCCCGCTCCATCGGGAACTGCTGGTCGAGCAACATGCCGATGAGGAGGGCGAGCCCGTGGGTGGCCAGCAGCCGGTTGGCTTCTTCGTCCTCGGTGAAGTGGAGTTGGTCGGGTCTGTTCATGACCGTCGAACCGTACCAACAACCGTTCTGTGTCGACTTTGGCCCCTGACGGCGGGAATAATCGACACAGAAGGGATCGGAGACCCCTGAACCGTGCCCGATCGACCAAGATTGGGGGCTGAGATGAGTGACGTCTACATCGTCGATGCCTGTCGCACGCCCATGGGCAAGCTCGGTGGCCAGCTGTCTTTGGTCCGCCCCGACGATCTCGCCGCCCACGTGGTGAGAGGACTCATGGAGCGCAACCCCGATCTCGACCCGATGGCAATCGAGGACATCCAATGGGGCGCCGCCAACCAGGCCGGGGAGGACAACCGCAACGTGGCGCGGATGGCCGGGCTGCTCGCCGGTCTCCCCATCGAGGTCCCGGGGGCGACGGTCAACCGTCTCTGCGGGTCGGGCATGCAGGCAGTGGTCTCGGCGACCCACGCCCTCAACGACGGTTGGGGCGAAGTGATGATCGCCGGCGGATCAGAGTCGATGAGTCGGGCCCCTTACGTCATCAGCAAGCCGGAGCGGGGTTTCGCCACCGGGATGCCCGACTCGGCGGACACGGTGCTGGGTTGGCGCCTGGTCAACCCCGAGATGGAGCGGCTCTACCCGCCTATCACGCTGGGAATGACCGCCGAAGTGGTAGCCGAGAAATATGACGTGACCCGGGAGGACCAGGACGCCTTCGCCCTCGAGAGTCATCGCAAGGCGCTGTCCGCGGCCGAAGGGGGGAGATTCGGCGACGAGATCGAGCCGATCGAGGCGCCCAACGACCCACGCCGGCGATCGACGGTGACGGTCGACGCCGACGAGGGGCCCCGCGCCGACACCTCGATGGAGGTGCTCGCCAAGCTGGCGCCGGTCTTCAAAGAGGACGGCACGGTGACCGCGGGCAACTCGTCGCCGATGAACGATGGAGCCGCCGCCCTCCTGCTGGCCACCGAGACAGGTCTGGACGAGCACGGTCTCACCCCGATGGCGAGGATCGTGTCCACGGGCGCCGCCGGGGTCCATCCCGACGTGATGGGGATCGGGCCGGTGCCGGCGTCGGAGAAGGCATTCGCCCGCGCCGGTATCACCGCGGACGACATCGACGTGGTCGAGCTCAACGAGGCATTCGCCGCCCAGAGTGTCGCCTGTGTGCGTCTCCTCGGCATCGACCCGGCCAAGGTCAACGTCAACGGCGGGGCAATCGCCATCGGTCACCCTCTGGGCGCTTCCGGTGCCCGCATCCTCACCACCCTGGTCCACGAGTTGGCACGGCGGGAAGGGCGCTACGGGTTGGCGACCATGTGCATCGGAGTCGGCCAAGGCATAAGCACGATCATCGAACGTGTCTGACGCGCCTCCCCTGGACGGCGTCACCGTCGTCGAATTCGGCAACCTGATCGCGGCCCCATATGCGGGGATGTTGCTCGCCGACCTCGGAGCCAGGGTGATCAAGGTGGAGCCGCGGTCCGGTGACCTGGGCCGCCAGTTCGGCCCCTACCAGGAGGGCGAGTCCGCCTTCTTCATGGCGGTCAACCGGGGCAAGGAGTCCATCGCCCTCGACACCAAGGATTGGGTCTCGAAACGGGTGCTCGACAACCTCGTGCGCAAGACCGATGTCGTGCTGCACAACCTCCGCCACGGGGCCATGGAGCGTCTAGGCCTGGGCGAGGAGCGCTGTCGGGAGCTCAACCCGAGCGTGATCTATGCGGTGGTGTCGGCCTTCGGCACCGACGGCCCCTACGCCAAACGGCCCGGGATCGACGTCATCTTCCAGGGAGAATCGGGGATGATCTCGATCACCGGTGATCCTCGTGACGGGCCCCGCAAGACAGCCACGACGATCGGCGACTACGTCGCGGGCACAAATGCCGCCCTCGCGATCACGGCCGCCCTGGCGGGGAGCCCGAGACGGGGGCGACGCATCGAGGTCAGCTTGCGCGACGGTCTCCTCGCCGTCCAATCGGGCTGGAATGCGATCGCCTTCACCACCCGCGGCCAACCGGAGCGAACCGGGACCGCCAGCCCTTTCCTCACCCCCAACCAGGTCTTCGAGGCCGCCGACGGCCACTTCACCCTCGCCATAGTCTCCGACCGCCACTTCGAGCTGCTCTGTGACGCCATCGAACGGGCCGACCTCCTCGAGGCCTATCCCAGGAACGAGGACCGGATGAACGACCGCGACTCCCTGGTGCGCAAACTCGCCCGTGTCTTCAAGTCCGAGAGTGTCGAATACTGGATCGAGGTGCTGGAACGGGCCGGTCTGCCGGTGGGTCGCATCTTGACCATCCCGGAGGCGTTCGACGACCCCCAAGCCCGTCATCACGGCATGTTGGTCGAGTTCGATCACCCGGTGGCCGGCCATGTCCGGACCACCGGGTCGCCTCTGCGTATCGACGGCGACCAGGCGAGAGCGCACTCGACCCCTCCGACCCTCGGCCAACACACCCGTGACATCCTCCACGAGATGGGGGTGGACGATGGCACCATCGAGTCGATGATCGAAGAAGGGAGGGCGATCTCGTCATGAACATTCACCGTGCCCAACCGGTCGGCGACGACTGGGCGGAGGTCAGAGCCGAGCTGGAGAGGGCCTTCCAGATGAGTCGTGCTGCGGCTCAGGCCGAGCAGAGCTTCGTCTACGTGGTGCACCACGACGACCTCCTCGGCCGACGGGGACCGGGGAACGCCATGGTGGCGACCGGGCTCCTCTCCGCGGCACGCACCGCAGCCCTCGAGGGTGCGAAGAAGGGCTGGACCGCCAACGTGGTCGCCTACGACGACGAAGCACGACCCGAGCTCGTCGAGGGATGGGCCGAGCGTCTCGTCGCGGACTCAGAGGGCGTCACCGGAGAGGTGATCCGGGTCGGCCCGACTCACCTCGGCAAGGCACTGCCGTGAACGGGTCGATCGTGGTGACGGGTGCCGCCCGGGGCATCGGCCGCGCCATCGCCGAGCGACTCGCCGCCAACCCTTCTTTCACGGTCATCGGGGTCGACCTGGCACCCGAGTTGGGTCTCGCCAACGACCCCATCGTGCCGGTCCAGGTCGACCTGACCACAGACGAAGGCGTGGATGCGGTGGCGAGCGCGGTGACCGAGGCGGGAGCCCCGCTGATGGGCCTGGTGAACAATGCCGGGATCACCCGCGACTCCAGGTTGGTCAACATGGCCGACGAGGATCTCATCGCCGTGCTCGACGTCAACCTGGGTGCGGCGTTCCGTCTCTCCACCGCTTTGGTCGACCTGATGACGGAGGGGGGGTCGATCGTCAACATCGCCTCCCGGGCATATCTCGGCAACTTCGGCCAGTTCAACTACTCGATGTCGAAGGGCGGCGTGGTCGGTCTCACCAGGGCCCTTGCGCTGACCCACGCCCCACATGTGCGGGTCAATGCGATCGCCCCCGGGTTGATCGGGACCGAGATGGCGATGGCCATCCCCGAGGACGTGCTGGACAGGATGATCTCGGCGATCCCGCTGGACCGAATGGGCACCCCGGACGAAGTCGCCAATGTCGTCTGGTTCCTGCTCACCCCGCTGTCGTCTTACATCACCGGCCATGTCCTCGTGGTGGGAGGGGGCCGGTCGCTGGGCTGACCTGGCATGATCACACATCATGGGGAATGGGTACCGAGTCTTCGGCGATCTGGTGGTCGAAGGCGACGATGGTCGCGAGCGCCATCCGGTCGGCCGACAGGCCGAGGTTCTGGCCATCCTCCTCGCAGCCCGGCCCGACTCGGTGACGACCGGCCGGCTCATCGAGGAGGTTTGGGGCGACGATCTCCCCAGGGACCCCGAGTCGACTCTCCACAACGCGGTGTCCAGACTTCGCGGCATGGTCGGGCCCGATCTGGTCACTACCGCGACCGGCTACGCGATACACCCCGATCGTGTCGACTCCGAGAGCTTCGATCGGGCTCTTGACACTGCTCGGGCCTCGCAGAGGCTCGAGGACTATGAGTCGGCTCTGCGGTTGTGGACCGGCGACCCGTTCCGCACCTTCGAGGATCACCTCACCGTCGCCCTCGAGATCGAGCGTCTCCGACAGCGACATCGTCGCGCCAGCCAGGAGTGGTACTCACTGCTGGTGGAGCACGGCCGGGTCGACGAGGCCGCCGAGAAGCTGAAGCTGGCGGTTCAGACCGAGCCGGTCGACGAGGGCCTGCTCGCGTTGTACATGCGTGCCCTCGATGCATCGGGTAGAAAACCCGAGGCACTCCGGGCGTTCCGGGACTACGAGGCGAGGCTGGCGGAGGAAACCGGGCTCGAGCCGTCCGTGGCGATCCGCGAGCTCGAGTTGTCGATTCTCGTCGGCGAGGTGGAGCTGGCAGAGCGGGAATCGAGACCGGCGATCACCCTCGATCTCTCGGTGTCCTACGTCGACCGGGGAGATGGCGAGATGGTCGCCGTGGGCAGGTTCGGCAGCGGTCCACAGCTGTTCATCCATCCCGGCTGGCTCTCGGCGTTGGACCTCATCTCGGCCGGACTCGACATGCGCACTCCGTTCTGGGCCGCGCTAGCCCGAACCCATGAACTGGTCGTCTTCGATCGTTTCGGCACGGGTCTCAGCAAAGGAGAGCCGTCGACGACCTCGTTTCGGTCGAGTGTCGAAGAGTTGAAGACACTGCTCAGAGCGACAACGGAGACCCCTGTCCCCGTCTGGGCGGCCAGCGGCGCGGGCCCGATCGGGGTCCAGGTAGCGGTCGAGGCGCCCGAGTTGATCAGCCACCTGATCCTCTACGCGACCTACGCATCGGGGCCTGAGACCTTCTCCAAGGCCGCCGCCGGCTCGATCACCTCGCTGGTGAGAGCGAGTTGGGGGGTGGGCTCGGACGTTCTAGCCCAAATGCTCTTCCCGGGAGGTTCTGCGGAACAGCGCGACGCGTGGGCGCGGTTCCAGAAGACGGTGACGTCAGCCGAGTTGGCTGCTCGACTCCTCGACCAGTTGTACGCCGCCGACGTCTCTGCGGTACTTGACCAGGTGACTGTGCCGTGTCTGGTCATCCACTACCAGGGTGACAAAGGAATTCCCGTGACGGGGGGAGAGCAGTTGGCCCGGGGTATTCCAGACGCCCGATTCGTCATGCTCGACGGGATCTCCCACTACCCGCTGCCAGGTCAAGAGGAACGGGTGGTGGAGATCGTCGACCGCTTTCTCGAAGGTGACAGCGAGCCGAGAGCGCGCTGACAGCAGACAGCCAGCGAGAGAAGCGACATTCGCACCCCCCAGAAGGAGGAGCGAATGAGAAAACGCGAGAGACACACACGACGTCGCCGGAGAACGGCCCGACGACTCCACCCATCCGATCCGTTCACCCTCGGCCTCACACAAGAGGAGATATTCGACGAGCTGGAGCCAACGTGGTTCCTGTGGGAAGACACCACCGAGGACCAGGCTCGCGACGACGAAGCGGCAGCGTGAGATCCGATGGTTGCAAGGAGGCTGCAAGCCGCCTGACAGGCCCGGACGCGACATTCCGGTTCTCACGAGGAGGTTCGAATGAGAGAGATCATCATCGACGAGAGACATCAGGGCCCGTTTGGGGCGGCCAACGGCGGCTACGTCGCCGGGATCCTCGGTGACGCACTGGGGCCAGGCCCTTCGAACGTGCGCATCCGGAGACCGGTCCCGCTGGGCACCCCGCTTCATATCGCCCGCAAGCTCGACAGCGCGGTGCTCATGCACGACGACCAGATCGTCGCCAGCGCCGAGACGATCGAGGAGGAGATCCCCGAAGCCGGGTTCGCCACGTTGGAGGAGGTCCTGGACGGAGAGGACGTCGACTTCGACATGGGGATGTTCGCCGAGTGCTTCGTCTGCGGTCAGGGTGCTCCGGCCGGTCTCGGGGTGACGCCCCGCAAGCTGGGCGAAGGCCGGTTCGCTGCGGTGTGGAGGCCCTTGGCCAGCAATCACATCCACGGATCGCTCGTCGAAGCCACCTATCTCCGGTCGGCGCTCGACTGTCCCGGCGGGTTCGCGGTGCTCTCCAAGCACCAGAGGGTGGCGGTCACCGGGACGCTGACCTCGATGGTCAACTTCCTCCCCACCGTTGACGAGACCCTGATCGTCGTGGGGGAGGCAACCTGGGCGGAGGGCCGGAAGCTGGGGGCGGTGACCACCATCTTCTCCGAGTCCGACGAGGTGGTCGCCACCGCTTCGGCGGTCTGGATCGTGGTCTCGCCAGTGGAGGAGGCCATCGCCGCGGCCTGAGCTCCCCCTGGCAAGGACTACGACCGGACCGGTCAGTAGTAGAGGCGGGTGAGACGTTCGGCGACCATCGCCGGCTTCTCCTCGCCTTCGATCTCGGTGATCATCGTGTGCTTCATCTGGATACCACCCGGCACCTCCGATGCCCCGTCGAGGGTGACCCGGACCCGGATACGAGAGTTGACCGGCACGGGAGCAGGGAATCGCACCTTGTCGAGCCCGTAGTTGATCCCCATCAGCGGGTTGCCCACGTCGAGTTGCACCTCCGTCGCCATCGGGACCGACATCGAAAGGGTGAGAAACCCATGCGCGATCGTCCCCCCGAAGGGCGTCTGCGCCGCCAGTTCGGGGTTCACGTGGATGAACTGGTGGTCGTCTGTCGCTGCGGCGAAGGCGTCGATGCGCTCTTGGGTGACCTCCCACCAGTTGCTGACGCCTATCTCCTGGCCGACCTGGCCATTGAGCCTCTCGAGTACTTCTTCCATGTCTTCTTTCTACACGCCCCAGAGCCGGTATACCGGCTCCACATAATTGAAAAACGGTGTGGGAGTTGGGTAGTGGCTGCCGGTCATCTAACTTGGGGGTATGGCCGACGCAACCAAATTGATGGTTTGGATCGATCAAGACCTCTGCACCGGCGACGGGATATGCGAGGAGATCACGCCAGACGTGTTCGTTGGTCGCGACGATGGCCTGTGGGTCGTCAAGGAAGAGTCCAAGCACTTCGGCAACACCGTTGTCTTCGATGGTGAGGACGCTCCCGACGGGGCCCGTGGTCTCGCTCGCGTGCCGGACGCGCTCATCGACGACGTGATCGAGTCAGCCGAGGAGTGCCCGGGCGAGTGCATCATGCTCGAGCCCTATCAGGAGTCTGCGGTCCACAACGGCTGACCGACCGCTACCGCAGCGGTACCCTCCTCCGCAATGCAGGTTTTGAAGTCGCGTCTCGACCCGCGTTCGGATGACTATCTGGCCAATCGGGCCGCAATGGAGGAGAAGCTCGCCGAGTTCGAGCGTCTCCAGGCCGAAGCCCGCCAGGGCGGCGGTGAGAAGTACATCGAACGTCACCGCGAGCGCGGCAAGCTGTTGGCCCGGGAGCGCATCGAGCTCCTGATCGACCCCGACTCCCCCTTCCTCGAGCTGTCGACTCTGGCAGCTTGGGGCACCGACAAACCTCTCGGCGCCAACGTCGTGACCGGGATCGGTGTGATCAGCGGTGTGGAGTGCGCCATCCTGGCCAACGATCCCACCAGCCAGGCCGGGGTGTTCAATCGCTACACCCTGTCGAAGTCGTTGCGAATCATGGACATCGCCATGGAGAACCGGCTCCCGCTGATGAACCTGGTGGAGTCCGGTGGAGCCGACCTTCCCGACCAGGCCGATGTGTTCTTGGTCGGCGGCAAGTGGTTCCGCAACCTGACCCGGCTGTCGAAGCAGGGGATCCCGACCGTCGCCATCGTCTTCGGCAGCTCCACCGCGGGCGGGGCCTACTTCCCGGCCATGTGTGACTACGCGGTGATGGTCAGAGAGCAGGCCAAGGTGTTCCTCGGCGGGCCTCCGCTGGTCAAGATGGCCACCGGGGAGGAGTCGACCGACGAGGAGCTCGGTGGTGCGGAGATGCACTCGAAGATCTCGGGTCTCAGCGACTACTACGCCGACGACGAGCACGAGGCGATCCGCATGGGCCGTGACATCGTCGCCCACTTCAACTGGCGCAAGCAGGGCTACGGGCCTACCCGGCCCGCCGACGACCCCATCCACGACGTGGACGAGATCCTCGGGGTGATCCCCCCCGACCTGAGAGTCCCCTTCGACATGAGGGAGATCCTGGCCCGGGTCCTCGATGGCTCACGGTTCGAGGAATACAAGGCCGTCTACGGCACCTCGATCCTCAACGGCTGGGGGTCGCTGCACGGCCATCCGCTCGGTGTCATCGCCAATCAACAGGGCGTGATCTTCGGCGAGGAGGCCAAGAAGACCACCGAGTTCATCCAACTGTGCAATCGATACGACACCCCGATCCTCTTCATACACAACACCACCGGCTACATGGTGGGCAAGGAGTACGAGCAGCAAGGGATCATCAAGGATGGGGCCAAGATGATCAATGCAGTGGCCAACTCCGAGGTGCCGCACATCTCGCTGATGGCTGGCGTGTCCTACGGTGCGGGCAACTACGGGATGTCGGGGCGGGCCTACGAGCCCCGGTTCGTCTTCGGCTACCCCAACCACAAGGTGTCGGTGATGGGTGCGAAGCAGCTCGCCGGGGTCATGTCCATCGTGGCCCGTCAATCGGCGGAGTCGAGGGGTGTGGACTTCGACGAGGAGGCCGACGCCCGTCGTAACGCCGAGCTGACCCGCCAGATGGAGGAGTCGGAGCAGGCCTATTTCTCGACCGCCCGGGTCCGCGACGACGGTCTCATCGACCCGCGTGACACCAGAAACGTCCTCGGGATAGCCCTGTCCGCCATCCACTCGGCGCCCGTGCAGGGGACAGACCGTTTCGGCGTGTTCAGGATGTAGGTTCGGGCTCGTCGAAGGTGACGACGACGTCGGTGTAGCCCACCGATAGCAGGAAGTCGGTGAGAACGGATCGGGCGTTGCCCTCGGCCTCTTCGAGGATCCCTTCCTCGATGGCGTTGTCGACCAACACCTCGTCGGCGATACGCCGGACGTCCGATTCGAGCCCGGGGTCGCCACTGGTGAAGATGCCCACGTCGCGCTCGAGCACCTGGGTGGCGTCCTCGTCGGGATCGACGTACTGGATGGTGGCGGCAGGAACCTGGAGCTCGACCACCCCATCCTCATCGACCGAGACGTCACGCACGGTGAGCTGGCTCAGGTCGACACCGGCGCCGATTCGGGCCACGGCGAACATGCGCAGCGAGTCGCCACGCGCCCAGGCCAGCCAGCCCTCGTCGGTGCCCTTCTCGACAACGGTGTATTGCACCGTCTCGACCGTCGTGAGCTGAGCCAAGTCGCGGATCGCGGTGATGGTCACGGGCCCGATCTCCTCGTACGGCTCCGGTTCGAAGACATCGGCGATGTCGCTCGGAGTGGGAATGGCCGAGATGACGGTTCGGACACCCCAGAAGGTGAGCAGACCCAATCCAATGACTAGAACCAGGATGGTTACGGGGACGAACGGAAACCGAGACCTGGTCTCCTTGTCCATGTTCACAGTCTACCGGGAGACGGGCCGCTAGCGAGTAAGAAGGCCTCGACGCCCGAGAACGTTGAGCCGGGGGGTCAAGTAGCCTGCCGCCCCGAGATGATCTCGAAGATCCTGGTGGCCAATCGTGGCGAGATCGCCCGCCGCATCTTCCGAACCTGTCGCGATATGGGCATCGCCACGGTCGGCGTGTATTCCGAGGCGGACACGGGCGAGCCCCACATGAGGGAGGCCGATGAGTCCGTGCTCCTCCCCGGCAACACACCCGGGGAGACCTATCTCGATGTCGACGCCCTGATCTCCGCGGCAAAGACGAGCGGGGCCGACGCCGTCCATCCCGGCTACGGGTTCCTCGCCGAGAACGCCTCGTTCGCCCGGGCGGTCTCCAACGCGGGGCTCACCTGGATCGGTCCCTCACCGGAGGCGATCGAGATCATGGGGTCGAAGCTGGAGTCGAAGCGCCTGATGGAGGAGGTGGGGATTCCCAACCTCGCCTCCCTCGAAGTCGACGGTGTCGACCTCCTCGACAGCGCTGCGCTGTCCATGGGCTATCCCCTCCTGGTCAAGGCGTCGGCGGGTGGCGGGGGCAAGGGGATGCGTGTCGTGCGCAGCCCCGACGACCTCCGGGAGGCCATCGACTCGGCGAAGCGGGAGGCCGCAGGTGCCTTCGGCGACGACACGATCTTCTTGGAGAAGTACCTCACCGCTCCCCGCCACATCGAGATCCAGGTCTTCGGCGACTCCACCGGAAACGTGGTGTCGCTCCACGAGCGGGAGTGCTCGATCCAGAGACGCCACCAAAAGATCATCGAAGAGGCCCCATCGTCCGCGATCGACCCGGAGACACGTCGTGTGATGGGTGACGCCGCCATCGCCGCAGCCCGGGCCGTCGGCTACGTCGGGGCCGGGACCGTGGAGTTCCTCTTCCAGGACGGGCAGTTCTATTTCCTCGAGATGAACACCCGTCTCCAGGTGGAGCACCCGGTGACCGAGATGGTGACCGGTCTCGACCTGGTGCGTCTGCAGATCGAGATCGCCAACGGAGAGCTTCTTCCGGACAAGGGGCCGCGCATCGCCGGCCACGCCATCGAGGCCCGGCTCTACGCCGAAGACCCCCTCAACGACTATCTCCCGGTGACCGGGGTCGTCCATCGCTTCTCCTTCCCGGACATGCCGGGACTACGGGTCGACTCCGGCATCGAGGACGGGTCGACGGTGTCGGTCCACTACGACCCGTTGATCGCCAAGGTGATCACCCACGGATCGACCCGCGAGGCGGCAGCCGCCACCCTGGCGGCGGGTCTGCGTCGCGCCCACATCCATGGACCCACCAACAACAGGGCCCTTCTGGTCCGGATCCTGGAGCATCCCGAGTTCATGTCGGGGGAGACCGACACTCACTTCCTCGAGCGCAACGACGTGACCGAATTGGGCCGTCCCCTCCTCGACGCCGAGGGTGAGCGGCTCGCCGCACTTGCGGCCGCGCTCTCGGACCAGGCCGTGCAGCGGGAGTCGGCCCCCGTGCTGGCCACCCTCCCGTCGGGCTGGAGGAACTCCCCCAGCCAGATGCAGGTGCGCGCCTACACGGGCCACCACGGCTCCCACCGGGTCGGCTACTCGATGTCCGGGTCTTTCGGCCTCGAAGGGGTGGGCACCGTCTCGGTGGAGGATGTCTCCCCCACACGGGTCTCGTTCGTCGTGGGAGGGGTGGATCACGAGTTCGAGGTGGCCCGCCATGGCGACGTTCGCTACGTCGACTCCAGCCTCGGCCCGGCCCGGCTCGTGGAGGTCCCGAGGTTCCCCTCGAGAGATGCCGACGACGATGCCGGCTCCCTGCATGCCCCGATGCCGGGGAAGGTGATCCGCATCGACGTGACGGTCGGCGATGAGGTCGCCGAGGGAGCGGTGGTCGTGGTCATGGAGGCCATGAAGATGGAGCACACCCTGCGCGCCCCCCATCGGGGAACGGTCTCCCAGGTGTTGTGCTCGCCCGACGATCAGGTGGAGGCGGGGGAGGTCCTCGTCGTGGTCGAGGAGACCTGAAACCCGTTCTGTGTCAATTCGAGGAGGTATGGGGGGTCGAGACTGACACGGAACGGTTTCAGAAGGCCCGGAGGACGCCCAAGGCGTAGTCGATGTCGGCCTCGGTGTGATCGGCGTTGACCTGGAAGCGGATCTCCTCGTCGCCCTTGGGCACCACCGGATAGTTGAGCCCGGTGGCGAGGATGCCCTGGTCGAACAGGTGGGAGACCAGTGCCGCCGTCTTCGCCGTGTCCCGCACCATCAACGGCACCACCGGATGTGGCCCGGGGATGGTCTCGAAACCCGCGTCGATCAGACCCGACTCGAATCGGGCAGTCATCGAGGAGAGATGGGCCAGCAGTTCCGATCCTTCCAACGAGTCCAGGATGGAGACCGACATCTCGGCGGCCGCCGCCTCCCCGGGGGTGATCGGGTTGGAGTAGATGTACATAGGGCCCGTCTCCCGCAGATACCTCGTGATGGTCGACGACCCCGTCACGTAGCCTCCGTTCACCCCGAACGCCTTGCCCAGCGTCCCGACCAACACGTCGACCCGCCCGTCGGTCACCTCCTCGGTCCCCCTCCCCTTCGCACCGTAGGCACCGACCCCATGGGAGTCGTCGACGACCACGACCACGTTCTCGGGGAACGCACCGTCGTATCGTGCGGCCACTTCCCCGATGGCGGCGAGGTCGGCGAAGTCGCCGCGCATCGAGAAGACCCCGTCGGTCACGATCAACGCCCGGTTGGCCTGCTCGGCGGCACCGCTCAACTCACTGTCGAGAGAGTCCATGTCGAGGTGGGGGTAGACCGCCCGAGCCGCGGGACGGCTCATGCGGATCGCGTTGATGATGCAGTTGTGGTTGAGCTCGTCGGAGAGCACCACGGTCTCCGGCGTGATCAGCGCGCTCAACGTGGAAACCACGGCGGCATAGGCCGACGAGTAGATGACCGCGCCCTCGCGACCGTGGAAGGCGGCGAGACGGGACTCCAGGTCGACGTGGGCCCGATAGGTCCCCGATATGAACCGAACCGCTCCCGGTCCTGCCCCGAAACTGCGGGTGGCGTTCTCCTCCGCATCGATGACCGCGGGATGCTGGGAGAGCCCGAGATAGCTGTTGGAGTTCATGCGCAGGAACTCCCGGTCGCTCCCGGCGAGGTTGTAGCGGGGACCCATGCCGGCCCTGGGGGGGAGCACGGCGGTGACCACGGTCTCCTCCCCTTTCTCGGTTCCGGTCCGGGTCAGCTCGTCGAGCTCGGCGGCCAGGGTCTGGTCGAGGCGATCGCTAGGCATGGCCTCGGTTTAGCACAAGAAAGTCATACGACACCCTTCTAGGGTGCGGCGTCATGACACGTCTCGGATTCATCGGGCTCGGAATCATGGGCCGGGGGATAACCGCCAACCTGGTGGCGGCAGGTCACCGGGTGACGGTGTGGAACCGGACACCGGGGAAGGCAGACGGCCTCGACGTCGCCGTGGTCGACAGCCCCCAGGACGTCGGGCCGGAGTCAGACATCGTCTTCGTCTGTGTGTCCGACACCCCTGACGTCGAAGAGGTGGTCTTCGGTGACTACGGGGTCATCCACGGAATGACCAAAGGAGACGTCCTCGTCGATCACTCGACCATCTCACCGGTGGCGACCAAACAGTTCGCAGCCCAGGCCGAGGAACTGGGCATCGACTGGGTCGACGCCCCGGTGTCGGGAGGATCGGAGGGCGCCGAGAGGGGGACCCTGGCAGTGATGGCGGGTGGGCCCATCGCGGCCCTGGACCGGGTGCGACCGTTCATGGTGGCCTTCTCGTCGTCGATCGTCCACGTCGGGGAGGAGTCCGGGTCGGGGCAGATGGTCAAGGCGGTCAATCAGGTGCTGGTGGTCCTCAACCAGTTGGCGGCCTCCGAAGCTCTGCTGCTCGCGCAGAGTGCGGGCCTGGACCTGAGCAAGACCCTCGCCGCGGTGGAGGGTGGTGCCGCCGGGTCGTGGATGCTGTCGAACCGCGGCCCGCAGATGATCGAACGCGACTGGAGACCGGGTTTCACCATCGACCTCCAGCAGAAGGACCTCCGGCTCGTCCTGGAGGCGGCCGACGAATTGGGCGCCGTCGTCCCGGGCGTGGCCCTCGTCTACCAGCTCTACCGTTCGCTGCAGACGCGAGGGCTCGGCGGTGAAGGCAACCACGCCCTGGTCAAGGCTCTCGAACAGCTCACCGGGTTCGAGTTGGGCCGTTGAAAACCGTTCTGTGAAGGTTTAGGGCGCCAGGGGCGCCGCGAATCTTCACAGAACGGTGGTCAGACCCCGAGGAGGTCCTGTTTTACCCGGGCGACGTGGTCGGTGGCGCGCACGTTGCGGTAGGCCTTATCCACCTCACCGTTCTCGTCGATGACGAACGTCGAGCGGATCAGCCCTTTGGAGAGCTTCCCGTATAGCTTCTTCTCACCCCACGCACCGAGCGATTCGGCGAGCTTGTGGTCCTCGTCGGAGAGGAGGTCGAAGTTGAGCCCCTCCTTCTCCTTGAACTTGCGGTTGCGAGAGGGAGGGTCGGGACTGACTCCGACCACCTCGTAGCCGGCGTCGGCGAACTCGGAGTAGCTGTCCCTGAAGTCGCACGACTCGGTGGTGCAGCCCGGGGTCATGGCCTTCGGATAGAAGAACATGATGTATTTCTTGCCGGCGAAGACGTCGCTGGAGACTTGGTCGCCGTCCTGGTTGGGAAGGTTGAACGAAACTCTGTCGGCCATGGACGACAGGCTACTGCCCTTCGGCCGCAGCCTTCGCCTCGTCCGACCGGAGGAAGGTGGACCCTCCCGCCAGCAGGCTCAAACCGGCGGGAAGCCAGTAGGAGACGACCCGGTAGACGAGGATCGGCGCCACCGTGATCGCGGCCGGGTAGCCGTAGGCGGCCAGCACCACACCCATGCCGAACTCGGTGACACCGAGACCGCCTGGTGTCCCGGGAAGCCCACCGATGAGCTGCGACGCGGCGAACACGGCCACGGCCTCGAAGACACTGAGATCGATGTTGAACGCCGTCATCACCAGCCACAGGGCAGTTGCCTCGAGACTGAGCCGGGCCCAGACGTAGGCCTGGGACTCCCAACCGGGCCGGTGATTGACCATCGATGCCTGGGTCTTTTCCCTGATGAATCTGGGTAGGTACCTGGCGATGCTCCCCAGACGCCCGGAACCGAACATGAGCAGGGCCCCGATGATGAAGACGATCGGGGCTATCACGACGAGTGAGGTCGAGAACACGGGGATGGTCCCCCGGGGTCGCTCCAGGAGGATCCCCGCCCCGGCCATCATGAGCAGCCCGGCGTAGTTGAGCAGGACGGCCCGGATCCCCGGCCCGGCGGTGTTCTCTTTGACCTCGTCCCGCACCGTCCAGGACAGCGCCACGGGCGTGATCGCCCCACCTGCTGGTATCAACCGGGCTACCCCTGCACCCACGAGGGCAGCCTTGAACGCCGACCATGGGCGCACATCGGAGCCGGTCTCCTGGATCGATTCCCTGAACAGGAGGCCGAAGAACCACTTGGCCCCGATCTGGCTGGCCGCGGCGAGGACCACCAGCAGCAGGGCATAGCCACGCAGCGGCGGGATCTCGAAGTTGGTGAGCACCCAGTAGGCGAAGCCCGCGTAGAGGACGAGCGCGATGACGGCGATCCAGAGAACTCGCTTGGGGCTCACGAAGCCAGTGGGTCGTCTGCCGTTTCTCCGGATCTGTCGGCCACGAGATCCCTGTCGTAGATGGCCCGTCGCATCATCGACCGACGGTCCATCAGATCGCCGGGGTTGCCCTGCATCCGGCGCCCGATGAGCACGGTGGCGAGGAGGAGGATCAGCAGACTCTCGGTGATCGGCCCCCCAAGTGCGATGCTCACGATGGGGAGCAACCCCCAACCGAAGAAGCCGGCCATGCCACCTCCGATCTTCCAACCGGCGACGGCCCAACCGGTGGTCCAGATCGCCAGTGGCGGGTGAAGGGCGACGATGAGCCCGAATGCGGTGGCCAGACCGCGGCCGGAACGGCCCCTCATGAAGATCGACCAGTTGTGACCTACGACCGCGGAGAGACCGACGAGGCCGGCGGCTCCGGGCCCGAACCCGCCGTAACGCAGGCTGAGCCAAACGGGAACGAGTCCCTTGAGACCGTCGAGGACGCCGGCGGCCAAGGCCCAACCGGCACCGACGGTCTTCTTCAAGTTCCCGGCCCCGACGTTGCCCGTGCCGGCCCGGCGCAAATCGACCCCGTGGACGCGAGCCAGCACCTGGGCGAACGGAATCGAGCCAAGGAGGTAGGCCGCCAACAGCATCAGCGGCCAATAGATGATCGGAGAGTTTGCGACCGGCATTACCGGCACAAGGTAGCTACACCACGTCGGAGTGTGAAGCCAGAACTGCATCCTCAGGGTCTGCCAGCGGTAGCTGTAGGCAGAAGACGCTCTCACCGGCGCCACGCTCGTAACGGAGCGACCCACCCATGAGCACCGCGAGCTGGCGCGCCACGGACAGCCCCAGCCCAACACCGCCTTTGCCGCCAGAAGTGACGTAGGGGTCGAAGATCCGCTCGGCCTCCTCGTCGGAGATTCCATCGCCGTCGTCCCGCACCTCGAGCCACACCGCATCGCGCAAGGCTCCTACGGTGACGCGGCGGTTGGGACCGCCGTAACGGATGGCGTTGGTCAGCAGATTCCTGAAGATCTGCCGCACCCGCTTCGGGTCGGCGACCACATCGGGGGGCGTCTGCTGTGGCAGGGTCAAGGTCATGCCCAGGCCGTCGAGGGTCGCTTCGAGCTCGGCCATCAAGTCGACTCGCTGGGGCTCGACCGACACGGTCCCGACCTCCGCCCGGGCGGCCACGAGGAGGTCGTCGACGATGTTCGACATCTCGGCGGCCTGTTCGACCACGAGCTCCAGTAGCTCTCTTCTCTCTTCGTCGTCCACCTCTCGGGATCCGACGATCTCGGAGGTGATCCCGATCACTGCGGTAAGCGGGGTGCGCAGCTCGTGGCTGACGTTGGCGATGAACTCGTCTTTGGCGCGGACCACTGCGGCCATCGCGTCGTTTCGAGCCTTCATGTGGGTTATGTCGGCCAGGCCGGCGACGATCGATCTCCCCGGCACGCCCGTCGAGGTATCGACCGCCTTGTAGAGGAACCAGCGAAGCTCGCCGTTCCGGTTCTTGAGCGGCACCTCCCGTTCCCAGGTCCTGCCGCCCTCATACAGACAGACCAGAGCGCTGACGAAGCTCTCCATGTTCTCCTCGTCGACGATCTCCGGATCGCGGTAGCCGAGCAGTCGAGCCGGATTGTCGGTTTCGAGCAGGGCGAAAGCGGCCTCGTTCGCCTTGAGGATCTTCGACTTCCCTACGGCTCGGCGGACGACTGCCGGGTAGGCGAGGAGGAACTGGCGGATCCTCGACGGCTTCCCCGAGTACTCGGACCTCACATAGGCGATGGCCTCCGACCAGTCCTCCTCGAGAACCGCGGCCGGCGACTCGTCGAAGAGCATCTGATAGCGGGCCCTCATGGCCAACTGCGAGGCTTGAATCGACAAGAGGATGAGGTGGGCCATCAGGAAGCTGAAGGCCAGGACCGCCCCGAGAATCACCTGTTCGCCCACCGGCATCTGCCACAGATGCGGGATGGCGAAGAGCGTCCCGGCCAGAGCGGCGGCGACGACCGTGCGATGCCGTTCGACGAACAGCATTCCCAGAGAGGTGATCAGCACCAGGGACACCGCGGCGGGGACCATGCTCCCGTCGTCCCCGAAAGCGGAGGACCAGATGGCGACGACGAGACCCGACCCGAGCAGCGCCAGCCCTCCGTCCTCGTGTCCGACGATGATCTGGGTGGTCATCAGGCTGGCGGCGAGGATCGGGCCGATTGCACCCACGATCAGGTGGTCGTCGCCGGTGAGAACTCCGAGAGCGAGATAGATCGCGGCGACGATCCACGCCGCGGCCGCCCCCACCCGTACGACGATCCGATGGGGTCGGGACGCCTCGTAGCGTGACGCCAGGAGCGACTGGATAGCTCGACTGGCCATGGGATTGGATCGTCTTCCCGACCTTGGAGCCGAATCGGTCTAGCGACTCATTTTCCGCGCATGGGTATCGTCGGAAAGAAGACGCAGAGACGCCACGGAAGGATTCGGATATGGCCGTGAGAATCACTTACGCCACGATGTCGGCCGACAACGAGGAGCTGAACACCGCCTACGAAAAGGCCCTCGACAACGCTAAGTCGAAGCTCGGGCAGAGCCACGGCGTGATCGTCGCGGGTGAGCACCGGGCGGACCGCGAGATGTTCGAGGAGCACTCGCCCATCGACAACGAGATCTTGGTGGGCCGATACGCACAGGCCACCCATCAGGACATCGACGAGGCCGTGGCCGCCGCCGACGCCTTCCAGCCCGACTGGGAGGGAATGGGTTGGGAGACTCGGCGCGACCTGATGTTGACCGCCGCCGACATCATGCAGGACGAGGTCTTCGACCTGGCGGCGCTGATCACCTTCGAGGTGGGCAAGAACCGTCTCGAGGCGCTGGGCGACGCTCAGGAGACCATCGACTTCCTTCGCTATTACGCGAAGCAGATGACCGACAACGACGGCTTCATCCGTGAGCTCAGCTCGCTCAGCGAAGACGAGAACAACAAGTCTGTGCTGCGGCCGTGGGGAGTGTGGGGTGTCATCTCCCCCTTCAACTTCCCTCTGGCCCTGTCGGGCGGTCCGTCGATCGGCGCTTTGATCACCGGCAACACCGTCGTGGTCAAGCCGTCCAACGCAGGTGCGCTGATGGCACTCGAGTTCTATCGGGTGATGAACGAGGCCGGGCTCCCGGCGGGTGCGTTGCACATCGTCACCGGTGGGGACGAAGCCGGGGACTACCTGGCTCACCACGACGACCTCGACGGGCTCACCTTCACCGGCTCCCATGAAGTGGGCATGTACCTGTACCGGACCGTCAACGAGAAACGGCCCAAGCCGGTGACCGCGGAGATGGGGGGCAAGAACCCGGCGATCGTCACCAAGAGCGCCGATCTCGACGTCGCCGCCGAGGGAATCGCCCGCGGTGCCTTTGGGTTCAGCGGGCAGAAGTGCTCAGCCACGTCACGGGTCTACGTCGAGGACGACGTCTACGAGGAGTTCGTCGACAAGTTGGTGGCGCGCACCCGGGACCTGACGGTCGGATCACCTACGGAGAATGGCGTCTTCGTGGGACCGGTGATCGACCGCGAAGCGGTGGAACGCTTCAAGGAGGCAGTCGCCGAGGCCGAGTCGAACGGCGGTGAGGTCCTCGTGGGCGGCAAGGTCGTCGAGGAGGGAGACTTCGCTCGAGGAAACTTCGTCGAGCCCACGGTCGCCACGGTCCCCCTGGGGTCGTGGCTGTGGGAGAAGGAGTTGTTCGTGCCTTTCGTGACCGTGACCAAGGTCGGGGATCTCGACGAGGGTCTGAAGTTGGCCAACGACACCCCGTTCGGGCTCACCGCGGGTCTCTTCTCAGGTGACGACACCGAGATCCAGCACTGGTTCGACCGGATCGAGGCGGGGGTCACCTATGTCAACCGGGCAGCCGGCGCCACCACCGGCGCCTGGCCCGACATCCAGTCTTTCGGCGGCTGGAAGGGATCGGGCACCTCCGGTGCCGGCGGTGGAGGGCCCTGGTACCTCCGCCAGTTCCTCCGGGAGCAGTCCCGCACCTTGATCAAGTAGACCGCCCGTCTGATCGGCGAGCGACGGTGGGCCGGTGATCTATTCGAGGACGATCTTGAGACCGTCGGGGTCGCTGACCACCAGTCTCGATCCGTCGGCCTCGGCCGAGACACCGAGATTGGCGAGATGGTCTTTCCAGCGGTCCCGGTTCTCGACGTGAAAGACGAGAGTGTCGGGGCGGGCCGTGCCCCCCTCCACCAACTCGATATGCTGGCCCGGCCCTGCTTCGACGACCGCGGCGATCACACCTTGGGACGGCGAGCGGACCTGGTTGAAGCCGAGAACGTCCCGGTAGAAGCCGAGTGATGTCTCCAACGACCCCACCCCTACCGCGGTCCTGGTGATGGTGACGCCGCCCGGGGCACGGGTGGGGCCGCCTCCGGCGATGACCTCTTTGGCCTCTTCCACGGTGAATCGGCCCGCGGTGACCTCACGGCCCACGATCACCCCGCTCAGGGTCCGGCCCGAAGTCTCCAGCATCATCAACTTGCGCAGGTCCTCGAGATCGCGCACCCCCCCGGCGGCGATCACCGGCTCCTCGACGATCGCGAGCGCCTCGGCCATGATCTGCAGATTCGGTGCGTCACTCAGGGCGTCCCGACCGGCCTCTTGGACCAGGAAGGCGGTGGCCCCCGCGGATGACATCTCGATGAGGACCTCCTCGAGGAACCGGCCGCTGTTCTGGGTCCAACCCCGGGTGGCGACCTCCTCGTTGGGACGGACGTCGAGGGACACCACGATCTTGTCGGGATGGTCCCGGCACATCTCCCAGACCATGATCTGGTTCTCGATGGCCGCGGTCCCCATCACGATGCGCCATGCCCCGCTCTCCAACAGCTTCTCCCCTTCGCCCTCGGAGCGGATGCCCCCGGCCACCTGGACCGGCACGTCGACGGCCTCGACCAGCGAGCGGATCAGGTCACGATTGCGGTAGTCGCCGTATGCGGCGGCGTCGAGATCGACGATGTGGAGGTAGTCGACACCCTGTTGCTCCCAGTTCTTGGCACGCCCTATCGGGTCGTTGTCCAGCGGGATCGCCTCGTCCAGACCACCGCGGGGAAGCCGGACCGATAGCCCACCGAGAATGTTCACGCGGGCGTATAGGTCCATGTCCCAACCTTACCCAGCCAACTCCGGGCCCGGCCAACCCCATCCCTACTCGGCGATCCCCAACGCTGCCTCGGCGGTGTCGAGGGTCTGGCCACCCTGGACCACGGGGGCGAAGAGGTCCCCGTACCGCTGCAACCGCTCCCAGACGTCGACGATGGTGATGTCGCCGTTGGCCAACGACCCCACCTCGTCCCAGGTGAGCGGGGCCGCCACCGGCGCCCCGGGACGGGGCCGCACCGAGTAGACCGAGGCCACGGTCTGTCCGAATGCATTCCGGTTGTGGTCGACGAAGACCTTCCCCTTCCGCTTTGGCTTGTCCCACTCCATGGTGATGTCGTCGGGGTTGGCCGCAGCCAGGTACTCACCGACCTCACCGACGAAACGGCGGACCCGGGAGTGAGTGTGCACCGGGTCGAGCGGCACGTAGACGTGGAGACCACGCGAGCCCGAGAGCTTCGGGTACCCAACCAGCCCGAGCTGGCCCAGTGCCAGTTTCAGCAACTGGGCGCCACCGGTCACCTGATCCCAGGTCGAGCCCTCGGCAGGGTCGAAGTCGAAGATGGCGTAGCTGGGTTTATCGAGATCCGCGGTCGTGGAATGGAAGGGGTGGAACTCGATGCAACCCATGTTGGCGAACCACATCAGGGCCTCCTCCGAGTCGGCGAGGAGGAAGTCGATCACCCCTCCTTGGGAGTCGGAGTCGACCGGTGTGGTCCGCATCCAATCGGGTTGGTGCCCGGGCGCCCTCTTCTCGTAGAAGGATTGTCCGGTGATCCCGTTGGGGTAACGCGACATCGAGATGGGACGCCCGGCGAGGTGGGGCAGAAGCAGCGGCGCCACCGAGACGTAATACTGGATGAGGTCGCCTTTGGTGTACCCGGATTCGGGGAAGAACACCTTGTCGATGTTGGAGAAGGTGATCGGTCGGTCGACACCTTCAGGGACGAATCGGTCTCCCTCTTTGGCCACGGTGACCGGCGAGGGGAACTCGGAATCCGCACCTGCCAGAGACCGCCCTCTCCTGGTGGTCGTTCGCGCCGCGGTCGACGCCTGCACCTCTTCCCAGATGAGTCCGTGGCTCTCGATGTCGCGGGCCTCGGAGATGAGGACCATCGACATTCCCATCTCCTCCACGGCCTCGACCAACGGGCCGACCCGGAGGGTCCCCTCCCCGTAGGCGACATGCCTGATCTCACCTGCGTCGCCGAACACGTTGTCGGAGAACTGGACCTGGAGGGGTTGGATCATCCAACCCGGGAAGTTGTCCCGGACGA
Source organism: uncultured Acidimicrobiaceae bacterium (assembly GCA_964653975.1). GTDB lineage: Bacteria > Actinomycetota > Acidimicrobiia > Spongiisociales > ZC4RG35 > JANQRA01. The sequence goes on along the minus strand of CAZZIG010000035.1, from coordinate 14,750 downwards.
AGGAGAGCACCGACACGAAGGACTCTTTGGAAGTGAGCCCGCCGTTGGTCATGGCGTGGATGTGGGCCCAGTCCACCACCGGTCTCACGAAGTTGTACTCGGAGGCGAGTTGGGCGATGTCACCTATGCTGCCGAACTGGCTGTGCTTGCCGGCCGTCTCCAACCCGAGCCCGACACCGATGGACTCGACCTTCGGGGCGATGATGTCGATCCGGGATCGGATGCGATCCATCAGCACCGCCGGGTCCTCGTCGTAGGTGGCCCCGAAATGGGCCACGATCACCCGCGCTCCCATCCAGTTGCCCAGCTTCATGGTGTGTTCCATGGCGTACACCGACTGCTTCCCCTTGTCCTCCTCGGGGATGGTCAGCCCGGCAAAGTAGGGGGCGTGCACCGAGAGTCTGATGTCGCGCTCGGCGGCGAGCGCACCGAATGTCTCACAGCGCTTCTCCTTCCAGGGGAACCCGCCGGTGAAGGGGAGCTCGAGGGCGCGGTGACCTTGCCCGACTAGACGGTCGAGATATTCGCCGTCGTCCCCCTCGTCCGGCGGGAGGTCCGAGATCCCAAATCGCAGCGTGGTCATGCAGGCGAATGGTGCCAGGCTTATGGTTCCATTCAATGTCAGGCGCCGACTCGCTCCGAGACAAGAGGGTCCTCCACGGCTTCTGGTCGGTCACCGGCCACCATGGCGTGCTGGATACTGCGGCGGCGATGGGCCCCGACTTCATCGTCGTCGACACCCAGCATGGTTTGGACCTCGGCCAAGTCGACGCCTCCCTGTTCACGGTGATGGCGAGCTACGGCGTCCCCGGTTTGGTGAGAGTGGAGTCGATCGACCTGGGCCGCATCGGGCGGGCCCTGGACCTGGGTGCCGCCGGGATCGTGGTGCCGCTCGTGGAGTCGGCCGACGACGCCGCCCGGGCGGTGGACGCCACGCGGCATACCCCTGGTGGCGGTCGTTCTTATGGGATGCAGACGAGACGGGTTCGGCCCTTCGACGAGACACCTTTCGTGGTGGTCCAGGTCGAGACCGCGGGAGCGGTGGACGACATCGACGCCATCGCCGCCACCGACGGCGTCGACGCCCTGTACATCGGTCCGGCCGATCTCGGTCTCGGGCTCGGAGGCAAGCCGGCCCCTGACGTCGACGACGTGTTCGACAACACCCATGAGAACGCGGACATGCTCGCCGCCGCTTTTCGGGCGGTCATCGGCGCGGCCGAGGCCAACGGGATCTTCCCGGGGCTTCACACCGGTTCGGGGAGAAGGTCGGCCCGCGCCGTCGAGCAGGGTTTTCGCATGACCGCGGCGGCAGTCGACCTGGGTCTCATCGGGACCGGGCTCAGAGAACAACTGGCCGAGGCCGGGGACGACAGAGGCTGACCGGGCGGAGCGTGAGACCCGGCCCCTGCCCGATTCAATCCCGCCCGGCCCAGACACCCACGGGGTCGAACTGCAACGGAACGTCTATGAGGATGATCTCGCTGGGCTCCGAAGCCGCGATGGTGGCCACGTGGGCGCCGAAGACCTTGGCGGCGTCGCCGCCCCGAATCTCCTGCTCGTCTAGGGTTGCCGCCCCTTCGATCAGATAGATGTAGCCGCCCCGTCCGTCGGGGAAGTCGTGGGGAAGCATCGTCCCGGGATTGAGCCGGCCCACCAGCACCCGGGCGTCCTGGGAGAGGTCGAGACCGTCTTCGCCCTCCGGGCCCATGATCTGGAGCCACCGGTCGGTGCGGTCCTCGGTGGTGTACTGGTGTTGCTGCACAGAGGACTCCAGCTCTTCCTCGCTGGGGAGGATCCAGAACTGGATGAAGCGCATCCCCTCCTCGTCCGACCCGTTTCGCTCCGAGTGGAGCGCCCCCTCGTGGGAGAACCGCATCACCTGGGCGGCACCAGGTTTCAACCGGCCCCCGTTGCCCAGGGAGTCGGCGTGCTCGAAGTCTCCTTCGACCACGTAGGTCAGCGACTCGATGTCACGGTGGGGGTGCATCGGCCAAACCGCGCCGGCGATGATCCGGTCGTCGTTGAAGACCCGCAGCGGGCCCACACCCATCTGATCCGGGTCCTGATAGCTGTCGAACGAGAAGTGCCAGCGAGCGTTGAACCATCCGCCATCGGCCTCGTATATCTCGTCGTCCCGGCGTATCTCCAGCAAGTGACCTCCTCGGTCACACCGACACTATCCAGGAACCGGGTGGCTCAAACCTGCGATCTGTCGGCTACCCGGATTCGGAGGACGGTCATCATCGCCGCCACTCCGAGACCGACGGCGAGCCCCACCAGGATCAGGACCACCATTTGAGCGGGATCGACGTCGCCTCCGACTGCGAGCACCTGCGTCTCCGCGACTTGGACGCCACCAGGTCGCTCCGCTACTTCCACCACGTCGGCGTCTCCCGACGACGTCGCCATGGCGGTTGGGGTTGGTTCGCCGATCACGAGGACCCCGGCCATGCCCTCGCCCTGGGCGGTGCCGTGGAGCGAGCAGAACACCTGGTAGACGCCGGGCTTGTCGATTGTCAGTTCGGCGGTTGCGCCCGGATCCAGGAATCCGGTGTCGAACGAGCCGTCCACGGCAGTGAGCGTGTGAGGGAGCACCCCGTCGTTGCTGACAGTGAGTGTCGCCCCGCTCGGCGTGAAGTGTGCGGTGCCGGAGAAACAGGAGTCGAGCATCGAGATCTCGTTGCCCTGGGTGTAACCGGCGCAGCCAGCAGTGTCCACGCCACCGCCACCGGCCCATGCCACCCCTGGTAGGGCCATCAGCATCACCGTCGCCACGAGCAGTCTTCTCATCAGACACCTCCGTCCGCTCACTCATCCACGAATACACCAGTCACCACGGATTGGTTCCCGGTTTTCTCTCCCGTGCGCGACTCTCGGTGCCAGTCCGAGGCGGCAAACGCCATACGCACCACGAGGAGCGCAGACACCACGCCTACGACCAGCATCCAGAGCCCGTCGAAACGCTCGGTGTCGTCGATGGTCCCCGGCACCGGCCTTCGCTCCTCGCTGAGCCGGGGCTCCGGCAACCGGTCATTGCTGACCGCACGCACCCCGGTGGCCCGGACGACCTCGACGGGCAACGACGGAGACTCCACCATGAGTTCCTCCTCGGCGACTGCATCCGGCACCGTCGCCGCCTGGCCGCGTTCCGCCCCCGTGTCGAGCGGTCCGGCTGGGATCAGGAGAGGTGCGTCTGTCATCCGATCACGGACCTCGGCAGCGATCTCCTCGGCGGGACGACCCGCCTCCCCGCCCATCACCCGCAGGTCCCACCCTCCGACCAGGTCGCCCAAGGTGGAAGTGCAGGGGTCGTTGCAATGGAAGATCTGGTAGATACCCGGTGCCACGGCGGGTATCTCGAAGCGAGCGACTGCATGATCGGGCCCGTAGAGGGAGCCGTCAGCATGGGTGTAGGGCCCATCGTGGACCTCGACGATCCCGACCAGCATGCTCTCCTCCGGCAGGTCGGGCCAGTTGTCGATTTCGGTGCTCGCTGGAGCCAGGTAGATGAGATATGGGCCGTCGTCGGGATTTCCGAGTCTGGAACTGTGACTCCAGGCCACGGCCGTGGTCGATACGACCACGTCCCCGGGGCGGTGATAGCCCTCGAACTCCCAGACCGCGCCACCCGCACGAGCGCTGGTCGCCAACGCCAGGACGGCCGCCAGAGTCGACAACGTCACCGACCGTCTCATCATCCTCATCGTCACCTCACCCGAGAGACGATGAAGACACCGGGATGGTTCACGACGTCGGAGATGAACCAAGTCGACCGTTGTGGCGTCTCTCTCAGAGATGACCAGGTGCACTACAGATCGACCCGCAAAGGCAGGATGCGCCCGAGCCGTTGGATGATGATGCGGTTGTACGCGCGAGGAGCAGGTACGTGGATGGACCAGATGCCGCAATCGTCACAGCGGCTGCTTCTGGTGATCCCGCGGCGTTCGAGAGTCTCGTTCGGCAGATGCAGGGCCCGGGATGGCGCTATGTCGTCCACCTCGTCGGCGACCACGCTCTCGCCGAAGACATCTGCCAGGAGGTCTTTCTCCGGGTCCATCGTCGGCTGCACACCCTCCACGATCCGACCCGGTTCGTTCCCTGGCTGCTCACGACGGCACGCAACGCGGCCTTCGACGCGGCCAGGTTTCGGAAGCGACGCCCTCTCACCCTGGTCGACGACCAGGAGATGTGGGCATCCCGGGAGGCCCACGACCCCCATCTCAGTCTCGAGGTGTGGGACGCCTTGGCCCGCCTCGACGAGCCACTGCGGGAGTGTCTGGTGTTGGTGGGCATGATCGGTCTCACCTATCAGGAGGCCGCCGAGGCCATCGGGGTCCCGGAAGGCACGGTGAAGAGCCGGACCTTCCGGGCCCGCAAGCTGCTGCTCGAGATCCTGGACGTCGGGGACGATGATGAGTCCTGAGACCTGTGATCGGGCGATGTTGGAGTTGTCTGTCGCCCACGACGAGGGCCGTGCAGTCGCAGCGGAGTTCGTCCCGCATGTCGAAGGGTGCGATGCCTGTTCCCGGTTCGCCGTCGGTCTCGGTGAGCTCGAACGGCGTCTCGCTGCCGGCGACCACAGCCGGGCGCCCGACCTGGTCCCCGGGGTGTTGGAGCGGGCGTCCCGACCCCGACGTCAGTGGTGGTCGGTGGCCGCGGTCGCCCTCGTCGGCCTGGTGGTGGGTGCGCTGGTGGGAAGTCTCGGCACCAGAACCGACGTCGGCCTCGCTCGGGACCTCGGTGAGCTCTTCCAGACGACTAGCACCGAGTTGCGCGGGCTCAGCGCCGAGGTCGTGGTGGTGGAGAGGGGTGTGCATCCCGCGGTGCCCGAGCGGGTGTACACCGGCAGCATCGACTACGTGGCTCCGGAACAGCTCGCCATCCGGCTGCTCGACACCACCGAATACCCCGATCGAGCCTGGAGGCACAACGACGTGAGCCTGGTCGTCTCCGACGGGGACATGGTGACCGAGGCCGGGTCTCCGTGCCCGGTCGCTGCCCTCCCCGACTGCCTCGTTGGCCCGTCGCTTCGTGCGGTCACCGACCAGCCGCCTTTCGACGACGGGGTGCTCCTCCCCCTCGAGATCGTGGGACCGGGACGCAGCCTCGCCTGGGCCAGCGCCATCGAGATCGTGGGTACGACGGAGCTCGATGGCGTTCCCACCGTCCAGGTGCGGAGCACCGTCGCCGCCGTGGAGCTGTTGGCGGCCATCATCGGTCACGGGGCGTGGCGGGAGATCCACCCCACCGATGAGGTCCTGATGTGGCTCGACGAGGAGCACCTGGTTCCGGTGCGGATCGAGGTCTTCGCCGCCGACTCGCCGGAACGGGAGCTGTGGCAGCTGCGGCACGGCTACAACGACGAACCGGGGAGCGCGTCTCCGATCCTCATCATCGAGATGTCCGATGTGGTCACCGAGCCTGGTGAGATCGAATTCGAGATCCCGACGGACGCGCCATCGCGGGGTTTCGTCGACGAGGAGGTCTCGCTTCCCGTCCCGACACTCCCCGACGGGTTCGAGGCACATCGCATTGGCTATTGGCACCTGATGGACGGTGGACGCGTCGAACTGGCGAGTTGGAGTGACGGGCGCTCCTGGGTGATGGTGGAGACGACAGACTCTTGGGACGAACCCCGTCTCTTCGGCATCTCCCAGACCTTCGTCGAGCCCATCGAGATCGACCAGGGCTCGGTGGGACACCTCTCTCCTGACGGTGACGCCGTTGCGATACACGGTGCGGACTCGGATGTGCTCGTGTCCGGGTCGGTTTCCCGGGAGACCCTGGTCGCCGCAGCGGCCTCGATGGGGGTGCGCGGACTTCCGGTCCCGGAGGGCTGGCAGGAGGCGTCGACGGTCGACCCGGCCGACCTGCCCGAGACAACGTTCACGCCCGAGGTGGAGGGCTGGTCGGTGCTCGGCCGCGTCGACGGATCGACCACCATGATCCTCCTCACCGGGGGTGGCAGCCGAAGCGTGCTCCTCACCCAGACACCGGGGTCGCGACTCGACCCGCCGACCGGTCCCGACTACTCCGAAGTCGAGGTCCGTGGGATCGACGGCCGCTACGACGTCGCGGAGACGACGTTGGAGTGGGTCCAGGACGGGTATCTCTTCAGGATGCGGAGCGAGACGGTCGGGCTGGCCGAGTTGGTCGACCTGGCCTCGACATTGGAGCCCCGTTGAGACGGGGCCTGGAGTCGTTCATCCTCGTGGTCGGGGTAGTGGTCGGCTACGGCCTCGCCGTCTTCCTCGCACCCGGAGTGGTCGCACCGTCGGTGACACCCGAGCCGGGCACGAGGACCGCCCAGGAGCCGACCACAACCACCACGACGGCGACTTCCACCACCACAGAAGCGCCGGCGACGGAGGTCTACCTGGTGTGGTCCACCGGGGGGATGACGCCGGGATTGGTGGAGGCCCTCGAGCGCCGATTCGACGACCTCTCGATGGTGCGTGGAGACACCGTCGAGTTGGACCGTGGCGACGGCTGGGTGATCCCCCTCGACGCGCTGGCGCTCGACCCGGAGACCCACGGTCGCTTCGACCCCGATCGATCACTCCGGCCGCTGGTCCCGGGGACGGTCGCCCTCGGGGAGAGCTCGGCTTCGTTCCGGGGGGCGGACGTCGGAGACGAGCTATCCATCTCCGGAGTCTCCTACCGGGTGGCGGCGATCGTCCCCGACGAAGTGGTGGGTGCGGCCGAGGTCGTCTTCGCCGCGTCGGACCCCAACGCACCCGTCGAGACCAACAGATATGCCCTGATGAGCTCTGATCTCGATCGGAACCGGTTCGAGGCCGTCGTGCGTGAGATGTACGACGGTCCGGCGCCACTGCGGATCAGGTCGGAGAACGAGACTCCGTGGCTCCGTCACGGCGATGCGGTGCTTCCCCAGATCTTCATCAAGACCGCCCTCGGGGAGTTCGCCTACGACCACCGCTCCGGTTCGGAGTTCTCCCAGGAGCCCGTCTTCGTCGAAGAGAACATCGTCGATGCAGAGGTCCCGATCCTGGGCCGGGTCACCTGTCATGCGACGGTCGTCGAGATGCTGCGTGGAGCGATGGGCGAGCTCGTGGAGAGTGGACTGAGCCATATCGTCGACCGCGCCGGTTTCGCCGGGTGCTGGAACCCGCGCTACATCCGGGCAGCCACGGGCAAGCCCGCGGGGATCTCACGGCACGCTTGGGGGGCGGCGGTCGACCTAAACGTCTCGTCCAACCCGCAAGGGTCGGCCGGCACCCAGGACCCACGTCTCGTCGCCGTCATGATCGACTGGGGTTTCACCTGGGGAGGAGACTGGCTGGTTCCCGACCCGATGCACTTCGAATACGGCATCGCACCGTGATCCGCAGGGAGACGCGGTCGACGAGCTCGTTGACAAGCTCAACAGGAGTCGATTCCCGGCGTTCGGCCGTCCCGGTCTATGAGCTGGCGAAGGCAAGACCCCTAGCCGTCAGCTCCTCGTCGAGGATCCGGACGGCCTTCGGGCCGACCCCATGGATCGTCAACAGTTCCGCTGAGGTCACCTTCGTCAGATCCCCATAACGCGTGTACCCGTTCAGAGCCAGTTCGCGGCGAGCCACCTTCTCGATCCCCGGCGGAAACTCCGACGTCTCCCCAGCATTCTCAGTCGCCATCTCGGCCTTCCGGCTCGCACTCGCTGTTGGGCCGCACGAGTGCGAGCCTACGCGGGCACTTCGAATCTCTGGTCCGGCGTCGAGTTGCCGTGATCGCTCGAGCAATTGGAAGTCCGTTGATACTTAGCCTTTCTATGCATAGAATGTCTAAATATGCACCGACAGACGCTCAAGGGGAATCTCGATCTGTTGGTTCTCGCCGTGCTCTCAGATGGGCCGAAACACGGCTATGCGGTGATCGAGGCTCTCAGACAACGCAGCAACGACATCTTCGACCTTCCGGAGGGCACCGTCTATCCGGCACTGCATCGCCTGGAAGAAGGCGGATTCCTCACAAGCGAATGGTCGGTGATCAAGGGCAGGAGACGGCGCACGTATCAACTGACCGACGATGGGCAAGCTGCGCTCGGAGACGAGCTCGAGGCATGGGAAGAGTTCACTGATGCTGTCGCAAACGTTGTGAACAGGAGGGCAGGATGGCCCGCCACCACATGATCGAGAGATACCTGGCCTCTCTGAGGGATCGCCTTGTGTGGCATCGGGACTCCGAGGACATCCTGGCTGAGATGCAAGACCACCTGCATTCGACTGTTGAGTCGCTGGAGAGAAACGGAATGGACCGCGAGACAGCTCAGCGGGAGTCGCTTCGGCGGGTCGGAGACCCCCGACTGGTGGCTCTGGACCTGGCAACCACATCCCGGGGGACGCTCGCCATACCCACCCGCTTCACCAGGAACGTCGGAATAGTCGCCATTGTCGGAGCCCTCGCCTGGATCGGTGCTGTGATTACGTGGTGGTCAGCGGCCATCATCGGTCAACCAACGGGCGTGCACATGGTGTGGAGCGCGTCCACTCCGGGCTACGGCGCCTACCAGGCAGCAACAATCATGTTCGTGGTCGCGGTAGTCACGCTTCTCGTAACCATGGCCGGCCTCCACAAGCGACACGGCGGCCTCGGAATTCTCAGCTGGGTGGCAATGATCTTCGTCTTCTACGTGCTTCAGATCGCCAGCGTCACCCAGTCGTCGTCGGGGGCGTTTCAGGCGTGGGGCACTGTCACGACCATTGGAACGCTCTTGTTCGCCTACACCCTGTTTCGCCGTGATCTCGCCCCGAGGACGGGTGCCCTCGCCTTTGGCGCTGGAGGTCTCCTAGGAACGGCCATTTGGGTCGTTCTCCGGGTCCTTGCCGGACCGCACCGCGAGTGGGGCGGGCTCCTGGCCCAATACTGGACCATCAACCTGTCTGCCGTGACCATCGGCATCCTCGTACTCGCCATCGGCATGCTCAGGCTCGGATTCTGGCTCCATCGAGAGCAGCCCGCCGACATTCTCGACCACGCCCGGACGGTCCCAACGTAAAAGGACTTCCCCCTCGACCGTGCGAGAGCCCGTGACAAACCCTTCGACCTGGGCTCGAACACCGAGCCGGACTCCTACGGAAGCGACAACCGGGTCCAGGTCGACAGGACCGCCCATACCTCTGACTGCAGAGGTCACCTTCTGCCTCGGCAGCTGGCGACGGTATCCTTTTCTCGCGCGTTCTTCTCGAGAGTTCTCGCGCACCCATGGGGTCCCTAGCTCAATTGGCAGAGCAGCGGGCTTTTAACCCGAAGGTTGTGGGTTCGATTCCCACGGGACCCACCATCAGAGTCGGGCCTCGCTTAGCCTTTTCGGCAGTCGTCGAGGACGTATGACCGCGCGAGGCTCGTTCTGCTCGTGTCCCCTCCTCACTCGCTGCTGCCACGCCACTCGGCTGCAGGAATCACCGCGGTCTGGAATTGGTCGATCACTTCACCCACTTTGAGGTCGTAATCACGCTTCCAGACCTCGCTTTCGTAGAGAGCATCGAGAAGACGGGTGCGTTCCTCTCCTGACTCGAAGCAGCGAACCAGATAGAAGGTGTCCTCATCTGCCTCAGACGCACCGAAAGCGACGATTCTGTGCCCGACCGACCTTGCCAGAGGAAGCGTCTCTTCCCGTGCCAGCTGGTAGAAGGCGTCTGCCTTTCCTGGTGAGACCTTGTAGATCCTGACATCGAACAACACCCGAGGAACCGTACCTCGGGAAACAAGGCCTACCCCTGTGGTCGACCCCGGGTTCTGCGCGGCCCCCCGGCATGACACGAGCTCCAACTCCCGGACGGGGAGCGCCACCATGAGGTACGTTCCTGGGCAACACCGCCGAATCGGCCGATGCCCGTGCCGATCGAGGATCGCCGCACATGCGAAGGAGCCCCATGGCCGATGTCGATCTATCCGAGAACCTGGATGATTGGGTCGACGCCGGTCTGATCACCACCGAACAGGCCCGGGCCATCCGTGACCACGAATCGGCCAAACACGGAGACGAATTGCCGGCGTGGGTGGAACCGGTTGCCTATCTCGGTGCGGCCCTGGTCGCGATAGCGCTGTTTCTGTTCGGGACCCAAGTGTGGGACCAACTCGCCGTCTGGGGCAGGGTTCTGATCAGTGGGCTGATCACCGTCGTCCTCTTCGGAGCCGGCCTCCTGTTCCGTCGTTCAGGATCGGCTCCAGGCCAACGTGCCGCCTCCTTCAGCTGGTTTCTCGCGGTAGCCGGTGTCGCCGCCACCACAGCCATGGTGCTCTCCGACGTCGTCGATTTCGACGCCGACTGGGCAGCTTTCTTCACCGCGGTTCTCTCGGCATTCGCCGCCATCGGGCTCTACCTGGCGGCCCGCACCACCATGCAGCAGATCGCCATCGCCTGGACCATGGCTTTCCTGGTGATGACCCTGCCCCAACTCCTCCCCCTAGGGGAGGAGGCGTGGATCGTGGGATTGCTGTTCCTCGCCATCGGCGCGGTGTGGATGCTGCTCACCTGGTCGGATCTGTTCGTCCCGCCGACCACCGGCTGGGTGCTGAGCTGGATCTTCGCGATTGGAGTCGGCGTCGGTTCCTTCGACGACAACGCCTTCTGGTCGGCGCTTGGCATCGTGGTAGGGCTCGGGCTGATCTGGCTCTCGACGCAACTGGATCGACGGGCTCTCCTCGGGCTCGGTGTGCTGGCCCTCGTGATCTGGATACCGACCACCGTGACCATCCTCTTCGAGGAGACCATCGCCATCCCGGTGGCGATCCTCATCACCGGTTTCGTGACCCTCACCGCAGTCGTGGCCGCCGTCCGTCTCGGCCGACGGGATTCGTCGGCCCCGACGCCGGACCGGCGGTGAGGGCATTGGACCGCCGTCTCATCGCCGTCATCGGTGCCGGGGTCGTGTTGGTGACGGCCACACTGATCATCGTCTTTCTCGCCATCGTCCCCGTGCCCGAATTCGAGCCGCTCCAGGCAGGGGAACAGAGCGGTCTCGTGGCCTATATCGCCGATGACGAGGACCACCCGGTGCGGATCATCGACCTGGAGTCCATGTCCCGAGTGAGTGCCGACCTCTCCAGCGACGTCTCCCTGGTTGGCTGGCACGGGGACGGCAGCCTGATCGTGGCCGATTGGCGATCTCCCGACGGCCAAGTCCTCATCGATCCACACACGGGACAACAGGTGGGAAGTGTCGACGGTGAAACGCCGGAGTCTCGCCAGACACGGGTGTTCCCCGAGCACAGCGAAGGGGCAGTGGTGCTCACCCACCCGACAAGCCGGGCCAGGGTGCGCCTGGTCGCTCCCGACTCCTACGACATCCGCGACGCGGTGGCCGTCGGTGGAGATCGCATCGTCTTCGTCGACGAGTTGGGCCGGGTGGCCATCATCTATGTGGGCGAAGACGAAGAGCCGAAGCTGGTGGCCGAGGATGCCGCGGAGTGGGGAGAAGTGGTGGCACGGCCCTGATCGGGCCGGGGACTCGCCAATGAGGTGGTGATGTGGGACCCCGACGGCCATCGTCGGTTGATAATCTCGCCGAGCCATGACTGACGACGCAGCTGTGATCGAGTGGCTCCTCGACTCCGACCCGGCGATCCGTTGGCAGGTGATGCGTGACCTGCAGGACGCCCCCGAGTCGGAGTGGGTGGAGGAGCGGGCCAAGGTGGAGACGGAAGGCTGGGGAGCTCAGCTCCTCGCCCACCAAGACGAAGACGGCCAGTGGGCGGGAGGAGCTTTCATTCCCGCCGGGTTCGATTTCCAGGAGTGGAAAGAAGTCGGCCAGCCCTGGACGGCAACGACCTACTCGTTGACCCAGCTACGCCATTTCGGGCTCGTTCCCACCACCGAGCGGGCGCGGCGCACCACCGAGCTCGTGGGGGCCAACACACGATGGGACCACGACAACCAGCCCTATTGGGAGGGTGAGGTCGAAGAGTGCATCAATGGCCGTACGGTGGCCGACGGCGCCTACTTCGGTGTCGACGTCTCGCCCCTCGTAGAGAGGTTGGTCGGGGAGCGTCTCGCCGATGGCGGCTGGAACTGCGAGAGGGCCAACGGCTCGGTGCGTTCGGCGTACGCCAGCACCATCAACGTTCTGGAAGGTCTGTTGGAATACGAACGGGCCACCGGCGGGACACCCGAGTCACGTGAGGCGCGCCGCACTGGAGAGGAATTCCTCCTGGAGCGAAACCTCTTCCGACGTCTCAGCACGGGCGAGGTGGCGGACGAGCGGTTTCTCTTGTTCGTCAACCCGATTCGCTGGCATTACCACGTGCTCAGGGCGCTCGACTACTTCCGCGACGTCTCCGTCACGACAGGTACCGCCCCCGACCCCCGTCTGGCCGAGGCAATCGACCTGGTCCGGTCACGCCGCGGCGACGATGGCAGGTGGCCCGTCGACTGGGCACCGCCGGGACGGGTCTGGTTCGAGATTGACGAAGGGGAGGGGAAGCCGTCGCGCTGGGTGACCCTGAGGGCGATGCGAGTGCTGAAGTGGTGGGAGGAACACGCCTCCTGACCTGCGCGCAGCGATCCGAGCGATGAGGGTCTCGGAACGCCACCCGGGCGTTCCACAACTCACTCCCCGGATGGTGCCGGGACTTCGGCGCTATCTGGCAACCCGCCCCGGGGAAAGCTCAACCCGTGCAGACGATCGAGCCTGAGACCCGATCTCGTCGAGCGACTCGATGGCCGCAGCCCCGCTCATGGCGCTGCTTCGCGCGCCTCAGCCGCGGTGGCGGCCAGAGTGTCGATCACCCTTTCGGCGGCGACCGCAAAAGGTGCAACCACGATGTCGACATTCTCTGCTTCTAGACGGGCAGCCTCGAGCGCATCGTGGGCGGTTATCGCCACTTTCCCCTCGAAGCTGGCGGCACGAAGCCCGTGGAGCAAAGCCAGATTCGCGTCGAGTCCCCGCACCGTGCTCACGACCCAGGATGCCTGGTCGAGAGGGAGTGAGAGCATGAACTCGGGATCCTCGGCATCGCCGTAGATCACATTGAGGCCGTCCCGGCGGCATCGATCCAATGCATCGGGGTCGATGTCGACGAGCATCACATGCTGGCCCTGAGATCCAAGTCCCTCCGCGATCAGGGCTCCGTGCCGGCCGGCCCCGTAAATGATCACGTCGATGTCACCTTCGTGGATCCCATGTTGCTCCTCACCCGGCTGAGTCCGCTCGAAGATCGCGAGATAGCGTGATAGCCGCTCGAATATCGGCTGTGAGTAGATGATCAGGTAGGTCGAGAGCCAGATAGTGATCAAGCCGACCAGAGTGACCAGACCCAGCACTGACTCGTCGATGTGGCCGACCCGGACCCCGAGAGCGACGAGTATCAACGAGAACTCGGAGATCTGAGCGAGGGTGAGCCCGGTGAGGGCGGAAGTACGTCTGCGATATCGCATCATCCCCATGATCACGAGGACGATCAGAGGCTTTCCGATCAAGACGAAAAGGGAGAGCACGACCGCCTCACCGGCTGTATCAGCGATCTGGTCCAGTTGGATCTTGGCGCCGAGATCGATGAAGAAGAACAAGAGCATGAAGTCCCGCAGACTCACCAACCTCGAGGCGATGGCCTCCCGATAAGGCGTGCCGGCGAGAGAGAACCCTGCGAGAAAGGCTCCAACCTCCACGGAGAAACCAAGCATGTCCCCGACCGCGGCCAGGCCGATCGCCCAGGCGATCCCGAAGAGGACCAGCAGCTCGCGACTCTTCGACATCCGACCCACCAAAGACGGGAGCACCCACCGCATGAGCGCGAGGAGCACCCCCAGGAAAGCTCCGCCACGAAACAGGATCGTCAGAAGGCGGGAGCCCACTCCTTCACCACTCTCGCCACCGAAGGCCGTGATCAGGATCAGGACCATCACGACCACGATGTCCTGGATGATGAGGACCCCGACCGCAATGCGTCCATGCAGATCGTCGAGTTCCCTCTTGTCGGAGAGCAGCTTGACGATGATGATCGTCGACGAGAAGGTCAGAGCAATGGCGATGTAGGCGGCGGACATGACGTCGAAGCCCAGCCCGATCGCGATGCCGTATCCGACCACCGCCGTGAAGGCAACCTGGCCGAGCCCTGTCGCCAGCGCCACCGGTCCCGTGGTGCGCACGAGTTGAGGATCCAGTTTCAAACCGACCAGGAACAACAGCACCGCGATCCCGATGCTCGCCAGCAACTCGAGCTCGGATCCTGCGGTCACCCAGCCCAGACTGGCCGGGCCCACCAGGATCCCGACGGCGATGAATCCGACGATCAGAGGTTGGCGAAGCGCGAGGGCCAGAGCACCAATTGCGACCGCGGCGACCAGTGTGATCGCAATCTGCGCGAAACCACTCTCGACCATCCCCGCCACCCTACCGGGGCAGGCCAAACCCGAATTCAGACTCCTCGAGCCTCAGACCGGGCACAGACCGCACACCTCGTTAGCCTGCCTCTACCTGTGACTCCATCCGAATCTAGGTCCCCATGAAGATCTCCAAGTGGAGGCTGTTCTTCACGATCGTGGTGCTCGGCGCTTCGATCTACGCGGTCACCCAGTCCTCGGTCCGTCTGGGCCTCGACCTGCGTGGCGGGACCCAGATCGTGCTCGAGGCCCAGGACACCAACGAGGTGACGGTCGACTCCGATGTCACCGCACGCACCCTCGAGGTGCTGAGACGACGGGTCGACGCCATCGGGGTCACCGAGCCCACCCTCCAGGTCGCCGGTGAGAACCGAATCATCGTCGAGCTACCCGGTCTCGATGACCCCGACGAGGCGGTCGAGGT